>DRKX01000001.1 GCA_011051565.1 Nitrospirota bacterium
CATTAGGTTTCTCATCTCCGGGGCGGTGAGCTCAGGGTCGACGGGCACCCCGACTGCACCGGCTGAAGAGAGGGCGAGGTAGGAGATGCACCAGAAGGGGGAATTCTTCGCGGAGAGGAAGACGCGGTCACCCTTCTTGAGCCCGCCCTCCTGCAGCCTGCCAAGCAGCGACACCACTGCAGAGGCTGTTTCACGGTAGGAGAGCGTCCTCCAGCCGTCGCTGAAGTACTCGAAGGCCGCCTTGTCCGGAAATCGCGCCGCGGATGCAAAGAACCTCTCGGGTATGCTCTTCATGAACGGGATATTCAGGACGCAGGCCTGTATTTCACGTAATTCTCCCAGTGCAGGAGCAGCTCCCTGGTGGCAAGGAGGTCCCTGGCACAGTAGCGGGCTATCTCGGCATATCGGCCCTCCTTGAAAAACCTCTTCACGTCTTGGCCTGATATGCCCTCGTCTTTGGGACTCCTGATGCCGAAGGCCCTGCACCACATCTCGAGGCTGAACCTCCGCCTCGTGGCTCCGTAGAAGGTCAGCTGGTCGAGCAGGTCTATGTGCGGGCCGTTGTACCTGTTCGGCATCAGCTCCCTCGTGGGCCTGAGCCTGTGTACGGCGGAGCGTATCAGGATGAACGGGCAGTCGAAGGTCCTGCCGTTGAAGGTCACGAACTGGGAGTAGCTCTTTATGACCTCCCAGAACTTCTCGATAATGACCCGCTCGCTGCCGGTCTCGTACTGTATGCCGTCCTCCTCAAAGGGCAGTATCTCCCTGCCGGGGGCCTGAAAGTAGACTGCGCCCTTCAGGGTGTCCGGGTTCAGGAGCCCGATGGTGACTATCTCACCGGTGAGCGGGTAGAGACCGAGGCTCTCCTTCACCGCCTCGGCATCCTCCTCTGTCTCGGCATACTTCAGGAGGTATTCCTGCTGTGAGAGGTCGAGGGCGTCGAAGTCGGCGCCTATCGTCTCTATATCGAATATTATCCGCGACACTTCACTTGCCGGCCTGGGAGGTCTGCCTGAAGACCCTCCAGCCCTTGAGCAGGTCTATGGCCCTCTGGAGCTGCACGTCGTTGTCCTCGTCCACCTGGATGGGGGCGACCTCCTTCTCCTCTTTCTTCTGCTGATTCTCCTCCTCGGGCTTCTGTTCGTTCTCGAGGTGATGCTCGAGGTCCTTCTCCCTGATCACCGGATACGCCTCGCCGTTCTGCGGCTTTATCTTCACCACGATGTCGGGCTCTATGCCCTCGTTCTGTATGGAGATGCCCTTGGGTGTATAGTACTTGGCGGTGGTGAGCCTGAGGCCGGAGCCGCCGCTGAGCTGTATCACGCTCTGCACGGAGCCCTTTCCGAAGGTCTTCACACCGAGCAGCACGGCCCTCTTCCAGTCCTTCAGCGCACCGGCCACTATCTCCGAGGCCGAGGCACTGCCGTGGTTCACGAGCACTATCATCGGCATGTCATAGTAGGGCCGGTTCCCCTTGGTCTTGTACTCTGTCTTGTCACCGGTGCGTCCCTTTATGTAGACGACGAGCCTGTTGGGCGGAAGGAACTGCTCCGTGACATCAACCGCGCTCGTCAGCAGCCCGCCGGGGTTGTTTCTGAGGTCGAGCACGAGGGAGTCCACCTCCTTCTCCTTCAGGCTCTTCAGGGCGTTCTCGAGCTCAGAGGCCGTCCTCTCCTGGAACTGGTTGATCTTCACGTAACCTATACCGTCATCGACGACCCTGTACTTGACGCTCTTGATCTTGATGATGTCCCTCGTTATGGTGAAGTCCCGCGGCTCCTTCCAGCCCTCGCGCATTATGGTTATGGTCACCTCAGTGCCCCTCGGACCGCGCATCTTCTTGACCGCCTCGAACAGGGTCATGTCCCTGGTGGACTCGCCGTCGACCTTGATTATCTTGTCACCGGCCTTGAGGCCTGCCTTCCACGCCGGGGTGTCCTCAATAGGTGCGATCACAGTGAGCATCCCCTTCTTTATGCCTATCTGGATGCCGAGTCCCCCGAACTCGCCGCGCGTGTCTATCTGCATCTCCTTGTACTCGTCGGGGGGCATGAAGGCCGAATGAGGGTCGAGGGTCCTCAGCATACCCTTGAGGGCGCCGTATATCAGGTCCTTTGTATCGACCTCCTCGACATAGGAGTTCTTTATGATCGTGAGGGCCTCCGTGAAGAGCCTGAGGTCCTGGTAGTCCTGTGGCTCGGCGTCGGCAATCTTCATGGGCGTCTCGCTTACGAGCAGGCCGCCTATGAGCAGAGAGACGACGACGAACCACCCGAGTACAGCTATCAACCTGCGTCTTTTCATGTATTCATACCTCCGGTGAACTTTTCATCAGCCGCTAATTCTTGCGTCTCAGCCACTGAAGCGGATTCAAGGGTTTGCCCTTGTATCTTATCTCGAAGTAGAGGCCGGGGGCGTTCAGCATGCCCGAATCGCCGACCCTTCCGATCAGTGCGCCCTGTCTTATTATATCGCCTTTGCTCAAAAAAATCTCGCTGAGGTTGGCGTACACCGTGTGGTACCCCTCACCGTGATTTATAATCACGACCTTGCCGTAGCCCCTGAACCAGTCTGCGAAGACCACCTTTCCGGCGAAGACGGCCTTGACCGCCTCACCCTCCCGGGACTTTATGTGTATGCCGTTTCTGAAGACCGGTGTCTTGAACTTCGGATCACGGTAGCTCCCGTACGGCAGCGCGAGCACTCCCCTCACCGGCCACGGGAGCGTCCTCTTGGCCTTGAAGAAGCCCTTCTGGAGGTACTTCGTCTTTTCGGACTCGTCGATCAGCTTGCGCATCCTCCTCGACGACTCCTTGAGCTCGAGAAGCATGCGCTTGTACAGGGCCCTCTCCTTGCGCACCGAGGCGAGAAGCCGCCTCTTCTTCATCTTCTCCTTCCTGAGAACGGCCTTCTTCCTCTCGAGCTGACTCCTCTGCCCCTTGAGTTTCTTCATGAGGGCCGCCAGGCGTTCCTGCCTCTGCTTGAGGCCCTGGATGTTCTCGGAGTAGTCCTTCAGCAGGGAGTACTCGTACTCGGCCAGGCGCTTCAGGTAGCGCCACTTCCTTATTGCCTGCGGTATGTCTTCGGCCGTCATAAGCAGCATCAGGGGATCGGCCTTCAGTGAGTCGGGCTCAGGCGCAGCGCCGAACGAGGAGACCCCGTACTTCTGCATTCCGACGACCTTTCTCTTCAGCCAGTTCCTCTGGCGGTCGAGCTTTTTCGATAACTTTCTGATCTCCTGCCTAACCTGTACGATCTGCTTCTCGTTCCGCCGTATCCTTCTCTGCTGCGCCCTCAGCTCCCTCTTTATGCGGTCGAGCGCCCTGTTGGTCGACTCGATCTCGTCGAGTATGGAGACCTCCTTCTTCTTTACCTTCTCGAGCGCCTTCCTCTTCTTCTTTATCTCCTTCTGAATCTTCTCGTAGCGGGCCTTCGGGTCTTTCACCGCATGGAGGACCCCCGGGCACGAGCCGAGGAAGGCCAGCAGGACGAGCAGTATGACGGAGGTATGTTTCAAGCGGGTCATGACGGTCACGAGGTCACGGGGCTCAGAACTTGAGCCTTCCCAGAGCGATTGTTGATCCTATGATGCCGAGCACCGCCCCTCCCAGCGGGAG
>DRKX01000002.1 GCA_011051565.1 Nitrospirota bacterium
GGTGACTTCATCGGCGTCGTGGGGGATAAGAAGGCTGAAAGGATCATGGCTGCATTCAAGGAGGCTGCCGGCCTGCATGTGCCTGAGCTCAAGGTCGTGACCTACAGGACACCGGCAAGGGGCTTCCTGGTGCCTGAGACGCGCTTCAGTGACCATGCGCCGTTCTGGGATGCCGGATATCCGGCCGTGATGATAACGGACACGGCGATGTTCAGAAACCCCAACTACCATACGCCGTTCGACACATCCGAGACCCTTTCGGCGGACTTCATGGCACAGGTGGCCGAAGCACTGATCCATACGGTGGGCGGGCTCACTCTTCCATCTTCCGTGCCATCTCGCTGATGAGTCCCAGTGAGTCGAGGGCCGTATCCTCCCGGACCTTCTGTATAGCGAACCCCGCATGGACGAGGACGTAATCACCCACGTTCACCTCCTCAGGCAGTATCATGAGGCTTATCTCTCGTCTTGCACCCATGACGTCCACGGTGGCCACCAGGTCGTCGATTCGGATTATCTTCGATGGAACGGCGAGACACATGCGGTCCTCCTGTGCCGAAGGGTCATATCCTCGGGCCCCGGTTTAGCAACAGTAAGGCATGGCAGGATTCCTGGAGAGTTTCACCCATCTTCGTCCTGTCAATCGGTGTTTAACCCAGCACCACTCCCCATCCCGAAAGTTTATTCACGACCCTCGCGATCAGATCGTCGACCTGTCCCTCTACTTCAGGGCTCAGGCCGTAGCGCGTCTCGATGGTACAGGGCTGTATGCCTATCAGGCACATCTCCTCAGGCACCATCCCGAGCAGGTCTCCTGCGGCGAGCAAGTCCGGGAGGGCTATCTGGTGTGCCGAGAGTTTAGAGGAGAAGTAGCCGGGGATCTCGCTGTTGTTGAGTTCGCCTATTGTGCCTGGTTCGGCCTTGAAGTCCACGGCGTCGATGAACAGGACCCTCCTCTTTCCCTCCATGAAGGGCAGGAGATCGAGGCCCATGGTGCCTCCGTCGATCAACTCCACGTCGCCTGCATGCTGATACCGCCTCTTCAGTTCCTCGACGACGTGGACCCCCACGCCGTCGTCGCCGAGCAGCACGTTCCCTATGCCTATCACGGCCGTCTCTACTCCCATTCCCTGTCCGTGACGAACTTGTCACCGCTGAAGATGGAACCCACGAGGCCGCTCCTCTCCGTGAGGTCGAGATACCAGGCTATGTATACGTGGGCCGCGACGAATACGGCGATGACGTACATGGCGAGGTGGTGATAGAGCCTTATGGTCTGGAGGTGCATGACGCCTGTGAGCCAGCCGCCGAGGGCCGTCCAGAGGAGTCCCTGGTGGGTGAGGGAGTACAGCGCGAACCCAGAGACTATCTCGAAGACGAAGAGTCCGAACACGAAGAGGTATACAAGCCCGGCAAGCGCCGTGTGCCCTATTGTACGGGGCGGCTTCCTGCTCATGAAGAGGTAGAACTTCAGGGTCCCGACGAGGTTTCTCCACTGTCTGCCGGTCAGTGGAAGCCATGCCCGCCAGCTCGCATAACTGTTCCCGGCAAAGGCCCAGTATATCCTAACGGCAACACTCATCAGCAGCGCATAGGCCGACACGAAATGGATGAACCTCATCCATCCCATTATGTATTCGCTTGAGGATACGGCATGCATGAAGGGATTGCCTATGTAGAACCCGGTAACAGAGAGGCCGAGCACACTGAGTGCGTTGACCCAGTGCGTGAGCCTGACCGGAAACTCCCACGTGTAGACCCTTATGCGTTCCTTCTGCTGCATGACGACCTCCTGGCCTTCCTATTCCGCAGAGACCCCGCCTCAGGCGGCGGGATGTCTCTGTCGGCTCCGACGTCTTCGCCGAGTGTCTTCCTTCATACGATCCTTATCCTCGTCATCTCCCTGCCGTCTGCGTCGACGACATGGACGGCGCAGGCCATGCATGGGTCGAAGGAGTGGACCGTCCGGAGTATCTCGACGGGCTGCTCCGGGTCTGCAACCGGCGTGCCCTTCAGAGCGGCTTCATACGGGCCGGGCTGTCCCTTTGCATCCCTCGGCGAGCCGTTCCAGGTGCTCGGGACCACGCACTGGTAGTTGGCTATCCTTCCGTTCCTGATCTGCAGCCAATGACCGAGCGCACCCCTCGGCGCCTCCTGCCAGCCATAGCCCCTCGCCTCCTTGGGCCAGGCGGCGGGATCCCACTTGCCGCCGTCGTGTATCCTGAGGTCTCCCCGTTTCATGTTGGCCGAGAGCTCATCGAGCCAGACCGGGAGCATCTCGGCCGTCACGAGTGTCTCGACCCCGCGGGCCGCGATCCTTCCGAGTGTCGAGAAGAGCGCCTCCGTACCGACCCCGAGGGTCTTCAGGACATGGTTTACAACCTCCTGGACCCTCTTGTGTCCGCTCGCATAGGCGACGAGCATCCTCGCCAGCGGGCCGACCTCCATGGGTCTGCCGTCGTACCTCGGGGCCTTGAGCCAGCTGTACTTGCCGTCTGTGTCGAGGAACTCGTAAGGAGGCTTAGGCCCCGTATACCTGTAGTCGGTGACGCCGTCCCAGGGATGCCTTGAGCTCCCGTCACCGTCAGGGTATTCGTACCACGAGTGGGTGACATACTCGGTGATCTTTACATGGTCGACCGGATGCACCCTGCTGAGGTCCCTGTCGAGTATTATGCCCCGAGGGAGCCAGAGGTTGTCCGTGTTGCTTGCGTTGTCCTCCGGGAATTCTCCATAGACGAGGAAATTGCCGGTCCCTTCGCCGTAGGCCGCCCAATCCTTGTAGAACGAGGCGACAGCGAGGAGGTCGGGTATGTAGACCTTTTCCACGAACTCGAGTGCCTTCTTCGCAAGGCCTGATATGAAGGCTATGCTTCCGGCGTTGAGTGCGTTCTGGCTGTTGGGGTCGACGGGGATGGACATGCCGCCCACGAGGTATGTCTGCGCATGCGGGTTCTTTGCTCCAAGCAGTGCCTGTATCCTTATGACGTCCCGCTGCCAGTCGAGGGCCTCGAGGTAATGGGCGACCGCCATGAGGTTCGCCTCCGGAGGAAGCCTGTAGGCCGGATGCCCCCAGTAGGCGTTCGAGAACGGGCCGAGCTGTCCGCGCTCGACGAAGCCCTTCAGTCTTTCCTGCATCCCCTTGAAGTATGCTGCAGAGGACTTCGGCCAGTCCGAGATGGACTGGGCGAGGGAGGCGCTCTTTGCAGGGTCGGCGCTTAGTGCACTGACGATGTCGACCCAGTCGAGGGCGTGCAGGTGATAGAAGTGTATGACGTGATCCTGTACATACTGGATGCCGGTGATCAGGTTCCTGATGATCCTCGCGTTGTCAGGTATGGTGATCTCCAAGGCGTTTTCGACCGCTCTCACCGAGGCGGTTGCGTGAACCGTTGTTCAGACGCCTCATATTCGCTGGGTGAACGCCCAGGCATCCCTTGGGTCGCGGCCCTTGAGGATGATCTCGATGCCGCGGAACATGGTGCTCGAGGACCATGCATCCACGACCCTGCCGCCTTCCACCTTTGCCTCGATCCTGAGATGTCCCTCGATCCGCGTGACGGGATCAACGACTATCTTTGCCATCTATTCTTCACCTCCCGCTTGTGATTGACTGCTGCTGTTGCGATCGTCTCTATGTCAGGACTCTTTCCCTTCCTTCTTTCCGCCGGACAGCAACCGTCCGATCCCGTGAGCCGCGAGCGCAGCCCCTGTCACAGCGGCGAGTCCTGCGCCGACGCTGTCCGCCGTGGACTCCACGCCGAACCCGGGCGGCGGAGGGAGCCGCTTGTAAAACGGTGTCATCCTGTCCCAGAAGGCCGGTTCAGCGCATCCAATGCAGCCGTGTCCGGCCTGGACGGGCCAACTGGTACCCTCGTTGTATTTCACGGTGGGACAGTTCTGGAAGGTCTCGGGCCCTTTGCAGCCAAGCTCGTAGAGGCACCATCCCTGCCGGTGCCCCTCGTCTCCCCACCGGCGCGCGAACTGGCCGGCATCGAAGTGGGCCCTCCGCTCGCAGTTGTCGTGGATCCTCTTGCCGTGGGCGAAGAGCGGCCTGCCGACGGCGTCGAGGGGCGGCAGGGAGCCGAAGGTGAGGAAGTGTACTATGGTGGCAGTTATGTTTTCGACGTTCGCTGGGCATCCGGGCAGGTTCACCACCGGTGTTCCGGGCACGGCCTTCTGCACGCTCACCGCCCCGGTGGGGTTCGGCTCCGCCGCCGGTATGCCGCCGTATGTGGCGCATGTGCCGACCGCTATGGTGACCATGGCGCCGGTGCATACCTCTCTTACTATCTCGCTTGCGGCCCTTCCGCCGATGCAGCAGTAGACACCTCCGTCTTTCACGGGGACTGAGCCCTCGACCACAGCTATATATTCGCCCTTCTGTCCCCTGACGACATCCTGCAGCGACTTCTCCGCCTGCCTGCCTGCTGCGGCCATGATGGTCTCGTGATACTCCAGGGAGAGCACGTCAAGGAGCATGTCAGCCACCGTGGGCTTGCTCGCCCGGAGCAGGGCCTCTGTGTCGCCGGCGCAGTCCTGGAACTCGAGCCACACCACATAGGGCTTTTTCGCGGCATCGAGGGCTTCGGCGATCCTCGATGAGAAGACCGAGGGGAGCGCGATCGCGGCAGCCATCATGCTGCAGAATCTCAGGAAGTCGCGACGCGACACGCCCCTTTTCTTCAGTGCCTCGTAGACCGTCTCACCGGCTGGGACTTCTCTCTCCGGCTCCTTGTCCATCGCCTCTCTCCTTTCATCGGGTTGGTGTAGTCTTGCAACATTAATAACGTATCACATAAAGCGGGAACTGTCAAGACCGGGCAGGCCGGTAGTGCGGAGTAAAAAAGGGGCAGCCAGGGAGGTGGGCGCCTGGCTGCCAAGGGGAGGAAGTAAAGGAGAGAGTTACAGCGAGCCCTTGTTTTCCTTAATACATGTCATTAGAATATAGGAAGACTTTGAAAAAAGGATGAAGAAAATGTGAATAAATGGTGAAGACCGCCGCCGTCCGGCAAGCGAAAACAGAGGTGTTGCTTTTATCCCGGGATAAGTAGCAAAATATTTCTGTATGAACACTCAACTCAAGGAGGGACCATGAAAAAGCAAAGGGGAAACCAGTCCGTAAGGAAACCGTCCGCTAAGGTGACCAAGGGGGCGAAGAGCTTTCAACCTGCTTCGAAGCCTGTTGCCGCCAAGCCCGCCGCGGTCGAGCCGACCGTTGCCGAACCAGCATCAGAAAAGCCGGTGAAGGGCTGGAAGGTTACGGGCATCAAGAAGCAGTATCTCAAGACACGGCCTGTCTGCAGGGTGACGTTCCGGCTGCCGAAGGAGGCGGCTCCGGATGCCCGCAAGGTCAGCATCGTCGGCGACTTCAACAACTGGGACAAGGGTGGTGCGGTGATGAAGAGGCTGAAGAACGGTGACTTCACCATCACGATGGAACTCGAGACCGGCCGAGAGTATTGCTACCGGTATCTCATCGATGCCACGAGGTGGGAAAACGACTGGTGGGCCGACGATTACAGGCCGAACCCCTTCGGCTGTGACAACTCCGTCGTAGTTCTCTGAGATGCCTTCCGAGGCTGCACGGAAGAGACTGGTCGAGGCGGAGGGCTTCCTCGAGGAGGCGGAACACCTTCACAACGAAAGGATCAGCAACCTCCATACGCTCACGAAGCTGTACCATGCGATGATCTACAGCCTGCTGGCCCTCTTCGACATAGGGGATATCGGCGGCCGCACGCACGCGGAGATCATCGGCAGGTTCGAGAGTGAATACGTGCGTAAGGGGGCCTTCGATCGGTCTCTTCTCGATGCACTCAGGTCTGCCTACGACGTGACACACGAGTGCGACTGCGCTCACATGAAGCAGCCCGACGACGAAGAGATCGAGAGACTGCTGCCCGTCGCCAGGAGGCTTGTCAGTGACGTGGGCTCGCTTCTGAGCGCCCGGTGACGGCCGGCACCCGATACCTGCACTCCGTTCAACAGCAGTTGTGCGCCGGTTCCATCCAGACAATAGACCCGAATCGCGTCTCCTGAAAAGTCGCAGGATTTTTCTTGACCTCGTCTCCACGCATCATTTAGAATTGAGATTGAGAACAAATCTCAATCGTGGCGCACCAGCCGCCGGTCTCGGGAGGAGAGGATGGAATGCCATAAGACGGAAAAGATAATCTCGGGTATTCAGAGGGTCGTCCTCGTGGGCAATCCCAACGTCGGCAAGAGCGTCATCTTCGGCCTCCTCACCGGCAGGTACGTCACGGTATCGAACTATCCGGGAACCACGGTCGAGATAGCGCAGGGCAACATAACAATCGACGGCAAGAAGCTCCTCGTGATCGATACCCCCGGGGTGAACAACCTGATCCCCATGAGCGAGGACGAGAAGGTCACGAGGGACATCCTGCTGTCGGAGAGGCCGTTCGCGGTGATACAGGTTGCGGACTCGAAGAACCTCAAGAGGACGCTCATGATAACACTGCAACTGGCGGAGATGGGCCTGCCCATCGTGCTCGACCTCAACATGGAAGACGAGGCCATGGACAGGGGTGTGCGTATCGACAAGGACGGACTCAGGGAGCTGTTGGGTGTCGACGTCGTCGGTACGGTTGCACCGAGGCGAAAGGGTATCAAGGAGCTCAGGGAGAGCATTCTCAGGGCTGCCGTGCCGAGGATAAGGGTCACCTACGGCGACCTGATAGAGGAGTATATAGGCAGGATAACCTCTCTGCTTCCCGAATCCGGCATCTCCGGCCGATCGATAGCCGTGATGATCCTGTCGGGGGACGAGAGTCTCAGGAGCTGGCTGAAGCTCCGCCTCCCCGATGAAGTCATAGACGAGATCGAGAGACTGAGGGACGAGTGCCAGGTGCACTACCCGAGGCCCCTCGGCTCCATCATACACGATACGAGGTACCGTTATGTCGAGGATATAACCGGCGAGGTCCTGACGAGGGTTCAGCCGAGCAGGGGGCGGCTCGGCATCTTCCTCGAGAGGGTGACGATGGATCCGCTCTGGGGCTTGCCGGTCTTCTTGGCCGTCTTGTACCTGCTCTATCAGTTTGTCGGCGTGTTCGGCGCCGGCACCCTCGTCGACTTCTTCGAGAACATAATCTTCGGCAGGTACCTGAACCCCATGGCGACGAAACTCGTGACACTGCTCCTGCCGGTGCCCTTTTTGCAGGATATGCTCGTCGGTGAGTATGGCGTGGTCACCGTGGCGCTGACTTACTCCATAGCGATCGTGCTGCCGATCACCGCGACGTTCTTCATCGCCTTCTCCATACTCGAGGACAGCGGCTACCTGCCGCGTCTCGCCATCATGAGCAACAGGGTCTTCAACCTGATCGGCCTGAACGGCAAGGCCATACTGCCTATGATACTCGGCCTCGGGTGTGGTACCATGGCGGTAATGACCACGAGGATACTCGAGACGAGACGTGACCGGATAATCGCCACGTTCCTGCTCGCCCTCGCCGTGCCTTGCTCAGCCCAGCTCGGGGTCATCCTCGGTATGCTCGGTTCCCTTTCACTGAAGGCCACCGTCATATGGGCGGGCGTGGTCCTCGGCGTCCTCTTCGTCTCGGGCTTTCTGGCCTCAATGGTCGTACCCGGAGAGAAGACGGAGTTCTTCCTCGAGATACCACCGATAAGGATGCCGGGGTTGTCCAACGTACTGATAAAGACGGTTGGAAGGATAGAGTGGTACCTGAAGGAAGCGGTCCCTCTCTTTATTCTCGGAACACTCGTGCTGTTCTTTCTCGACAAGCTCACACTGCTCGGCGTCATAGAACGGGGTGCGGCCCCCCTGGTCCAGAAGTTTCTCGGTCTTCCCGGGAAGACCACCGGGTTCTTTCTCCTCGGGTTCCTGAGGAGGGACTATGGAGCTGCAGGCCTCTTCAGCATGGCGTCGGCGGGGGAACTGACGCCGCTCCAGTCGCTCGTGAGCCTTGTAACCATCACCCTGTTCGTTCCCTGTCTGGCGAACTTCTTCATGATAATAAAGGAGCGGGGGATGAAGGTCGCCGCCGCCGTGACCGCGATCGTCTTCTTCCTCGCCTTCCTGGTCGGCGGCCTGCTGAACTTTGCACTCAGGGGACTGGACGTCTCCCTGTGAGTTACAGGAGACCGGGGCATGAGAAAGACGAAGAGACGGGAGGGTGGAAAGACGGACAATAGGGGGACGGCTGGGCCTTCCTCTCGTCGGCCCGTCCCTGAAACCGACTACGAGGCGGTCTTCAGGGACTTCCTCCAGGCGAGGGGACTCAAGCTGACGAGGGAGAGGATGGTCATCCTCGAAGAGGTGTTCAAGCACGACGACCACTTCGATATCGATGAGTTCCACATGAAGATGAGAAAGAAAGGGCTGAAGGTCTCCAGGGCCTCGATCTACAGAACCCTTCCGCTCCTTCAGGAATGTGGACTCGTCGATGAGGTGAAGACCACCGAACGGCAGGCCTTCTACGAGCACATACACGGCCGGAGGCATCACGACCATCTGGTCTGCCTCTCCTGTGGGAAGGTTATGGAGTTCTACTCACCGGCCATAGAGAGGCTCCAGGAGGAGATATGCAGGAGGAGGAGATTCAAGAGCCTGAGACACGTCCTGGAGATACAGGGCCACTGTAAGGACTGTGCCTGATCCGATGTGCTATCATATCAGTCTTGAGTTTCTTGGCGGAGCGGATGAAAGTGATGAGGACATATCTTGACTGTTTTCCCTGCTTCCTCAGGCAGGTTGTCATAGCCCTGTCGCAGGTGCCGGTGGATGAGTCACTGAGGGTTGATATCCTGAAGGAGACCCTCGAGGACATCCGCATGACCGACACCTCCAAGACCCCTGCGCACACCACCACGCATATTCACAGGAGGATCAGGAGGCTGCTCGGCTGCGACCCCTTCAAGGAGATAAAACAGAGGTACAACCGGAAGGCCCTGACACTCTATCCACGGCTCAAATCCCTTGTAGAGGAGTCCCCTGATCCGTTATGGACCGCCTCCAGGCTGGCGATAGCCGGCAACGTGATAGACTTCGGCATATACACCGAGGTCGATATTGAGGCGGAGGTGGAGCGCTCACTCGAAAAGGAGATCGTGTGGGACGACTATGCGGACTTCAGGGCGGCCGTCGGCAGGACCGAAGAGGTCCTGTACCTTGTAGACAATGCAGGCGAGATAGTTTTCGACAGGATACTTATCGAGACGCTCCTTGACAGGGGCAAGAGGGTCACGGCTGTTGTGAAGGGTGGTCCCGTGATAAACGACTCCACGGCTGAGGACGCCGTCGAGGCCGGGCTCCACAAGATATGCGGGGTGAGGGACAACGGCTCAGACGCCATAGGCACCATTCTCGAGTGGTGTTCCGAAGAGTTCCGCGGGCTCTTCCACGGCGCGGACCTGGTAGTCAGCAAGGGGCAGGGAAACTTCGAGACCCTTATGAACGTGGAAAAGGACATCTTCTTCCTGTTTCAGGCGAAGTGCAACGTCGTGTCGGGTTTCCTCGGAGTGGAAAACGGTGCGATGCTGTTAGTCGAGGGCGGGAGGCTGAAAGGTATCGGATCCTCGCCCTCGAGTGCCGGTTGATGGGGAACCGGGGGCATCGGCGGCCCGGTCTTTGCGGCGCTGGACTCCCCAGGAGGTGTGCATATGGAGTATCTGAGACTTACGAGACAGAACGAAGAGGAACTTGTTCGTAGGGCCGTAGAGGTGTTGAAATCCGGGGGGGTCATGGCGTTTCCGACCGAGACCTTCTACGCGCTCGGGGCCTTGTATGACAGGGAAGAGGCCCTCAAGAGGCTGTATGAGCTCAAGAGGAGACCCTTTGAGAAGGCCATCCCGGTGATGATAGGCTCCACCGAGCAGCTTCCGCTCATAGCAAGGGATGTCCCCGAGGAGGCCGTCAGGCTGATGGAGAAGTACTGGCCCGGTCCGCTCACCATCGTGCTCAGGGCAGAGGAGGGCGTGAGCAGCTACCTTACGGCAGGGACCGGCCGGGTGGCTGTCAGGGTCCCGGGCGAGTCCTTCGCCCTTGCCCTTGTCAAAAAGGCGGGGCTTCCCGTGACGGCGACCAGTGCAAACCCCTCCGGTGTGCCTCCTGCTGAAGACGCGCAGGCAGTGTTGAAGTATTTCGGCGAGAGCCTCGATCTGATAGTCGACGGTGGGCAGACCACGGGTGGGCTGCCTTCGACGATAGTGGAGATAGTCAACGGCGAGGTGAAGATATTCAGAAAGGGCAGGGTAAGAAGGGTTACACTGGATTAGATGTCCCCTTTCCGCGGTCGAGGACGTTTCTTATCACGGAGAGCAGCTTGGAGGTCTGGAATGGCTTTTTCAGGAATCCGTCAATCCATATGTTACCAATGTCCTCACTGAATCCGGTCGTGGCTATTATCTTTGTGGTGGGATCGAGCTCCCGAAGCTTTTTTATGAGCTCTGCGCCGTCCATCGAGGGCATGACTATGTCGGTTATCACGAGATCGACCTTCTTGCTGTTTGCCCTGAAGAAGTCGAGCCCGTGCAGCGGATTGTCGTAGACCATCACGTTGAACCCGCTCCGGAAGAGAGTCTCTTTGATCAGCTGGAGTATCGGAATCTCGTCGTCTATCACCAGTATCGTCTCAACCCCGGTGATGTGTTCCGCCCCCTCCGACCGTTCCCTGAAGAACCGTCTCTTGGAAGTCGGCAGGTATATGTTGAAAATCGTCTCGTGGCCAACCCTGCTGTCAACGGTGATGTAGCCTCCGTGCTCTTTGATGATCCCGTACACCATGGCAAGTCCGAGTCCTGTGCCCTTGCCCTTCTCTTTCGTGGTGTAGAATGGTTCGAAGATGTGCGGCAGGTGCTCTTCTGCTATCCCCATTCCAGTGTCCCTGACCGTGATGTACACATATTCACCACTCTTGATGGTCGTCGGTATGTCGAGGCTCTTCTGCTCGATCTCGACGAGCCTGGATGTTATGCTTATCTCTCCACCGTCGGGCATTGCGTCCTTTGCATTGATTATCAGGTTCATCAAGACCTGCTCTATCTGGCTCACGTCGCCCTCGACAGGAGGGAGGGCCGGGTCGAGATCCTTACTGATAGTGATGTTCTTGGGAACGAGCCTTGAGACCA
>DRKX01000003.1 GCA_011051565.1 Nitrospirota bacterium
AGAGAGGGGCTTGAGGCATTGAGGCCGCTGCTGGACGACCCCGAGCCGCAGGTGGCCGAGATGGTGAGGGAGCTGATGGACGAGTCATAGAGGACCGCCCCAGGCCTTCAGGAGGTCAGTCGGCGTAAGCCTTGACGATATCCTCTCCCACGGCGTACAGCAGTCCTGCCTCTGCCCTCATCCGGTCGTAGACGGCCCTCCAGTAGTTAGTCTCCGCCTTGCCGGCGAGCACTACGGCGTCTATGACGTCGGTCGCCGTCGCCACACCTTCGCGGTAACGGAGCCTCTGGAGCCTCAGGTTCTCGTCAGCCTGGGCCACGGCCCCGGCGGTCACCTCCACCTTCCGGGCGGCACTGCGGAGCTGAAGATACGTCTTCTTCACATCGAGCATTATCCCGTCGCGGAGTTTCTCCTCTTCAAGGCCGAGCTTCCTGAGCTCCGCAACAGCCCGCCTCAGTCTCGCCCTCGTGGCCCCGCCGGACGAGAGGTTCACCTTTATCCCGGCCACCAGGGACCAGTTACCCTCGTAGACCATGTAGCGGTTCTCCTGGTAGTCGTATCCTCCGGATACGTAAAAGTCCGGATAGAACCTCGCCTTGAGCGCCTTTACCTCTTCCCTCTTCGCGCTTATGCGCGCCTGGAGTGCCTTGAACTCGGGTCTGAGGCGCAGGGCGGTCTCATATGCTGCATCGAGACTCATATCCGTGTACGGCCTCACACTGATCTCCTCGGGGGCGACCTCTTCGCTCAGCGGTCTCGCAAGCAGGCTGTTTATCCTCGACTCCCTCATAGCCCGCACATTCTCCGCGCTCAGGAGCCTCTGCCTGGCATCGGAGAGCATCACCTCAGCCTCGAGGAGGTCGTTTTTAGTAATGAGTCCCTCTTCGTACATCGCCCTCGTCTCTTCGAGGTGGGACTCGAACCGCCTCACCTCCTTCTGCGCCAGCACCAACAGCCTCTCGGCCTCGAGGAGGTCTAAGTAGGCATGGGTGAAGTCGAGGGCAACGAGGTTTCTCACCCTGAGGGTGTCGAGCCTCTTCTCCTTCAGTCCGAGCCTCGACGCCCTCAGCAACGCATACGAGGCCCCGAAGTCGTACAGCAGCTGGTTTATCCTGAAGCCGTAGGAGAGGAAGTCCTTCTCAGAGATGGGAACAGGCTCGAACAGCCCGAATAAGGCTTCCGGCCTGTACCTGAGCCACGTCCGGCGTGCATAGAGGTCGACCCGGGGCAGAAGGGGAGACCGTGCCAGCCGTACACCCGCCCTCACCACGTCCTCCTCTGCCTCGGATATCCTTACATCCCTGCCCTGCTGAGCCACTATTGCGAGCCCCTCACCGAGGGTGATGGCGGCGGCGCGTGATGGCAGCGCTAAGAGGGCGGTGATGACGAAGAGTAACAGCAGCAGGCTCCTGCCCGATGACCGCATGCCGCTATCCATGCCGAGTGGGATCACAACGGGCCGAAGTTCTCTTCGTAGCGCCGGACGAAATCCTCGTACGTATACCTGTGTTCCTGTGTGCCGTATCTCTCTATCGCATAGACAGCCGCAACCGCACCCATCCTGACCGCGGTCTCCATGTCCCTGCCCGTGACGAGCCCCTTTATCAGCCCGGCCCTGAATGCATCACCGGCCCCGGTGGGATCCACAACCTCCAAGGCCCTTGCCGGAGGCACCTCGGTATCACCGCCTGAGGTGCTGACAAGGGCGCCCTTCTCGCCGAGGGTCGTGATGATCGTGCCGGTAAGCCCCAAGAGTCCGTCCTTGTCGAGCCCGGTCATATTCATGATCAGCTCGAGCTCGTAGTCGTTGGAGACGAGGATGGAAGAGCCCCTTATCCACGCGCGCAGGTCGTCTCCATTCCACGCGGTCAGCGACTGGCCGGGGTCGCATATGTAGTCGATGCCCCTCTCCCTGCAGGCCTCTGCATACTCCATCATGTCCTGTAGGTTTCCTGGCGCTATGAGGGCGATGGAGTCACCGGGGCCGACGCCGTCGAACCTGTATCCGGAGGGATACTTCATCGCCCCGGGGTTGAACCCCGTTATCTGGTTGTCGGCCTGATCGGTCGTGATGTAGGCACCGGCAGTGAATTCACCGCTGATGACCCTTATGCCCTCGGTCGATATCCCGTTACTCTTGAGCCACTCGAGATAGCCCCCGCAGTCTCTGCCGCCGATGGTCGCAAGTATGACCGGGCTCTCGCCGAGCAGGCTCAGCGAGTAGGCCACGTTGCCGGCCGTGCCCCCGTACTTCTCCACCATGCCGTTGACGGTGAAGCATACGTTCAGGATGTGTATCTTGTCGGGCAGGATGTGGTCCGAAAACCTGCCGGGGAAGTCCATGATCCTGTCATACGCAATCGAGCCCGAGACGTATATGTTCATTGATCGGCTCCTGCCTTCTCCTCCGCGCTCAGGTCGTGAGTCCGCGATAGGGGTTGGTAATGGTTGGTATTTTATATCACCATGGCCTTTTTTTCAAGGTTCGTCGGGCCGGGGGTTTATTTTAAGACGAGGTGTTAGTATAATAACATAAGAATATTTTTATATGTCGGATATCCCGAGGGAAGCTCGATCAAGGGTCCGGTTTCCGGCGATCGAAGCAGCGGGAGCAAAGGGGAGAACAGCCGGCCCTGAGGCCGGTGAGATTCGACAAAGAGGAGGAGGAAGAGAGATGAGCTGGATACGCACGGTATCGGAAGAGGAGGCAACGGGTCTGCTGGCGGAGATATATGAAGAGACCCGTGCAAAGTCGGGACATGTGCTCAACCTTGTGAAGGTCCAGAGCCTCCGTCCCGAGACCATGGCGATCGGGAGGAAGATGTATCGCCACCTGATGGACAGCCCCGGAGGGCTGAGCAGACTGCAGCGGGTGCTGATCGCGACGGTCGTCTCCAAGCTCAACGGCTGTTTCTACTGAATGGAGAGCCACGAACCCGATCTCCGTGAAGAGATCAAGGACGACGCCGAGGTGAGGAGGATACAGGACGATTACCGGAAGTCCAGTCTCGATCCAGCCACCAAGAAACTGCTCGACTTCGCGGCCAAACTGACCCTCACACCTAAGGAGATAAGCAGAACCGACGTGGAGGTCCTGCGTGCAAGCGGCTTTGCAGACGAGGACATACTCGACGCAGCACAACTCATCGGTTACTTCAACTACTCGAACCGTGTCATGGACAGCCTCGGCATAGAGCCCGAGCCGGGCATGAGATACAAGGCGGAGTGACACGGCCCTCAGGCTCCCTCCTCGGCGTGTACGGCCGCAGGGCAACACGTGGGGAGGGATAAAAAACATCACGATGGTGTATCATAATACCGGCCGGTGCAACACCCGGACGGTTGCCGATCACCCATGACCCGGAAGAGATATATGTCTGAAAGATTCCGAAAATTCTTCATCAAGGCGGACATCGTGTTCCACATATTCGCCGCACTGCTGCTGCTCATCGCATGCGGTTTCATGTTCTACTATGCGCTGCTCAATATCTTCAACCCCTCCCGCGACTCGATCATACGCCTTGTGAACGACGTCCTCCTCGCCCTGATAATCCTCGAGCTCCTCTGGACCGTGATCAGGTTCCTGAAGAAGCAGAAGTTCCTGCTCGGCCCGTTCCTGGCCATAGGCATGATAGCCGCCGTCAGGAGGATACTCCTCATAGAGGCGCAGACCTCCACCATGGAGCATGTGCCGGTAGAGAAGCTCTACGAGATAGGGCTGAGCACCGTGGTGATCCTGGTCTTGATGGTCGCGTACTATCTGTCCGTCAAGGCCCAGAAGATGGAATAACCGGAACCCAAGGAGGGACCGAATGGCAGAGATGCATTCCTTCGACATCGTATGCCTGGTGGATATGCAGGAAGTCGACAACGCGGTGAACCAGGCGGTGAGAGAGATAGGCCAGCGCTTCGACTTCAAGGGTAGCAAGAGCAGCGTGAAGCTCGACAAGGACAAGGGCACCGTCACGGTGATATCCGACGACGAGCATAAGCTCAAGAGCGTCATCGACATCCTGCAGGCCAGGCTCGTCAAGAGAGGGGTTTCGCTCAAGGCGCTGAGCTACGGAAAGGTCGAACCCGCCACCGGCGACACCGTCAGGCAGGTGATAACCCTGCAGCAGGGCATACCGCAGGACAAGGCCAAAGAGATCGTGAAGCACATAAAGGGCCTGAA
>DRKX01000004.1 GCA_011051565.1 Nitrospirota bacterium
AATGGATACTCCTTGCAAGCCTGATAGGCATCATGATAACCGGCTGCATCATCGCCGTAAACCTCACCAGCGAGATACTCAAGCCCATAAGGGAACTCTCCGATGCAGCGAGAGAGGTAGCCTCGGGAAATCTCGGCTATACGATTGACACCACCGACACGACCGAGTTCGGACACCTCGCCAAGGTATTCAACGAGATGAGTCTCTCCCTGAAGAAAGGGCATGAGAGGAACATGAAGTACATGATGAGGCTGAGCGGACTCTACAGGCTCACCCTCTCCTTCCACATGGTGACCAACGAACAGGACATCATAAGAGAGCTGGTATTGGGGGTCGCCGAGATCATCAAGGCGGAGAAGGTCCTGGTCTTCATGTACAACAAGGAGAAGGACAGGTTCTTCTCGGCCTTCCCTGCATACGGCTTGACCGACGGGGATGTCGAGAACTGGTCCTACGAGCCCTCGTTCATAAACAGCATCTACCTGAAGAGCAACAAGCGTTCGATGATACTAAACCCCGAAGACCGCACGGCGAAGCAGCTCATGTTCAGGGTTGCCGGAATCCGCAACCTCGCCGTGATATGGCTGAAACAGAAAGGCGTCCTGACCGGCTTCCTCATAACCATAAACAAAGAGGGGGAAGATTTCACCGAGGAAGACATACGGCTGCTCAGCATAATAGCGAACAACTTCTCCGTCGCCATGGACAACGCCCAGCTCTACAGGGATCTCCACACGCAGATGCAGAAGCTCAAGGACACCCAGGAGCAGCTCGTACAGGCGGCCAAGCTCGCGGCCATAGGAGAACTCGCGGCCAACATAGCCCACGAGATCAACAACCCCCTGACGAGCGTGCTCGGATACGCGGAGCTGATGAGGGAGGAGGAGGATATAGAGAGCATGATGAGGGATCTCGAGATCATAGAGTCGGAGTCGCTCAGGGCAAGGGACATCGTGCAGCAACTGCTCGAGTTCTCGAGGAAGTGGCCACTCAAGATAGGCAAGGTCGACGTCAACAGGCTGTTGAAAGACGTGCTCGACCTCGCCTCCGTCAACATCAAGGACTCCGGAATAGATATAGAGACGGATTTCTCGGACATCCCGGAGATAAACGCGGATGCAAACCAGCTCAAGCAGGTCTTCCTCAATCTCATCAACAACGCCGTACAGGCGATGCCAGACGGCGGGACACTCACGATAAGGACCGCAAAGGTGGACAACTCGGTCGTCATAGAGGTCTCGGACACAGGTGTGGGAATACCCGACAACGTGGCACAGAAGATATTCGAGCCCTTCTTCACGACCAAACGGGACAAGGGAACAGGGCTGGGCCTTCCCATCAGCTACAGGATCATCAAGAAGCACGAGGGAAAGATAGAGGTCAAGAGCAGGATGGAGAAGGGGACGACCTTCAGGGTGATACTGCCGATCAGGCTGACTTCTTTACAAATATCTCCTTAGCTATGTCTATATCGATCGCGACCGTGGTCTCGTCGACCTGAACCACGACCGAAGGCCATTTCTGGAGAAGCTTCAGTGTGGAGCCTGCATTTATGCCTATCGAGTTCAGCCTGTTGAGCCTCGACGGATCAGAGGGGACGATGTAGACGATCCTTCCCTTCTGTCCGACCTCGAAATCAGCAAGCCTGGCGACGAGGGGCTCGACGTCCAAGCGGTACTTCTTGCAGCATTCCCCCCTCGGAATCGGCTTGTCGTGGGGACACGTGGGGGGATGGCCGAGGAATGTGCAGACGCTGTCGGTCAGCTCCTTGCTCAGTATGTGCTCCATCTTGCACGCATCCTCATGGATGTACTCCTCCTTCATCTCGAAGACGTCCGCGAAGAGCCGCTCGGCGAGCCTGTGCCTGCGCACCACGCCCCGGGCTATCTCCTTGCCCTCGGGGGTGAACCTCACGTCCTCACCGTCGACGGTTATGAAACCCCGTCTCTCGAGCTCGGCGATGGTCTTCTCTATGCCCTCGTCGTCCGAACAGCCCTTGAGCCTCTTGAGCCCGCCCTTCTCCTCTTCCTCAAGCACCCAGAGGAGTTCGAGCGCCTCTTCGAGCCTTTCCTGGTCCATGGTCCCCATTGTTCTATTATATACCTAAAGAGGCACTTTTATCACCGGAGCGTCAGTACCTGATGAGCACTAAAGTTTTCCGCTCTTTGACCGATAACTATCTCAGTATGTCTTCAAGAGACCTGCGGCGAAAAGACCCTCCGCCTTTGGCGGAGCAACTGGAAGAGGCCTGGATGGTGCCGCCCATCCAGGTACCGTTTAGAAGAAGGAGGGAATCTATGAAGAGGATCGTTCTTACGCTGTTTGTCGTCATGACGGTGATGGTCTTCTCCGTGCCCGTCCAGGCCGAAAAACCCCTGACGCCGGAGTCGCTACCCGGTGCAACGGTCGTGGACGACGACTGGGTGAAGGCGAATCTCGGTAAGATCAAGATATATGACGTGAGGAAGAAGGCCGAATACGTGGACGGCCATATCCCGGGTGCAATATCTGTGCCTTACAAGGAGAAGAGCAGAAAGACCGTGGATTTCGACTCCTCGAAAGACAGGTTCGACCTCGGCAAATTTCCATCCGACAAGAACGAGCCCATAATAGTGCACTGTAACGGTCCAAGGTGCTGGAAGTCCTACAAGGCCGCCGTACTGCTGTTGAAGGCGGGTTACAAAAAGGTCTACTGGTACAGAAACAGCGGTTTCCCTGGCTGGAAATCGAAGGGTTATCCAGTTGAATAGTCAGCCGTCACTGCCCTGGTAAGCCCCGGATAGGAGACAGAGATGCTGCTCAACAGACTCAAGATCGTGCATAAGCTCCTGATAGTGGTCGGAGTGGGGCTTGTTGCAATCATCGCCTACGGTGTCGTGACCGTTGCTATGGGAAGGAAGCAGATAAACACCCTTGAGGTGATCTACAACCAGAAGGTCAAGCCCCTTGACAACCTGAGGAACATCCAGCTTGTGTTCAGGGAGCTGGAGTACAGGATGGCCGGCGTGGCCGCCGACATCGTCGCACCCGTTGGCTCAGGTGAACACCTCAAGGACTCGCTCAAGACGCTGCAGACCCTATGGACCGAGACAAAGGAGAGGCTCGATGAGGAGACACTCAAAGAGGAGATGGAGAGGTTCGAGAAAGGCTATGGGGAATTCAAAGACCTGTCCGTCAGGCTGCAGAACGCCTACTTCAATGAAGACGTCGACAAGGTCTCGGACCTGTTTGACGCTTGGCTGGACATCAAACCCCTCATATTCAAGTCCATCGATTCCATGGCAGAGGCCCAGGAGAGTTCCGTAAACGACTATTACCGACAGATGCAGGGCATGATCTCGAAGGTGAACACGATCGCCGTGATCGTGTCCGTGCTGGTCGTCTCCTTGTTCCTTGCCTTCGCCTTCACGATAATACGCTCCATAAACAGGCCGATAAAGACCGTAGTCGAGGCTGCAGGGCACGTTGCAGGGGGTGACCTGACGTACGAAGTGAAGATCGACGCCGGAGACGAGATGGGCATGATGGCTGAAGAGCTTAACAGGATGATCCGGAAGCTCAGGGAGGCCTTCTGCAGGATCACCGGGGACATAGAGGCCATCGCTGCACATGCGGAGAAGCTCTCTGCATCATCGGACAACCTGCTTCAGGGAACCGAGCAGCAGAGGTCGCAGGTGGAACAGGTCGCCGCCGCCTCATCCGAGATGTCTCAGACAATCCAGGACATGGCCAACAACGCCTCGGACGCCTCTGAGGCCACGAAGGCGTCCAACGATATGGCCAGGGCCGGGAAAAAGACCGTCCACCAGACCGCTGAAAGCATAAAAAGGCTCGCCGAGAGCGTGGACGAGGCATCGAAGACGATCGAGCACTTGGGAACGAGTTCACGGGAGATCGGTGAGATCGTCTCCGTGATACAGGACATAGCCGACCAGACCAGCCTCCTTGCCCTGAATGCGGCCATAGAGGCCGCCAGGGCGGGTGAACAGGGCAGGGGGTTCGCCGTCGTTGCCGACGAGGTGAGGAAGCTCGCCGAAAAGACGGCACAGGCGACGGAAGACATAGGAGAGAAGATAAAGACGGTTCAGGCCATGACGGAGAACTCCGTCTCCGTCATGGAGACGGGCAGGTCCCTCGCCGAAGAGGCGGTCTCCACCACGAGGGATGCAGAGGACGCCCTCCAGAGGATAGTGGAGAGTTCCGACAGCGTGATGGAGATGGTTCAGAGGATAGCCATCGCCACCGAGGAACAGTCATCAGCTGCTGAAGAGGTGAGCCAGAGCATGGAACACATTTCGGGTGTGATCAACGACACCGTCGCACTATCGGAAGAGCTTAAGAAGGTCGCAGCCGAATCATCGGCCCTCACCGCTGCAGTGAAGATGCAGATCCAGTGCTTCAGGACCAATGGTGACAGACCGTCCGAACGGATCGAGAACCAGCCGGCCGAGACCGCGACACCGGGAATATTGAAAGCTGTCGGGTGACGGCGTGATCTCAAGGACAGCGATCCTGCTTTACATACTTACTGTACCCATCCTCCTCACTGCATCCACCGCGCACGCCGAAGAGCACATCTTCGTTCCGGCCGAGTACGACGCCGGCGTGTTGGAAGAGGGCACGTCGGTCAACATGGATATCATCCTCAGGAACATCACGAGGCGTAACCTGAGGATAGTCTCCGTTGAGACCTCGTGCGGATGCACTGAGGCCGCGGTCATGAGGGGAGAGGTCGAGCCTGGGGGATACGGGGCTGTAAGGCTCACCATGGATACGACCGGAAAGATCGGAAGGTTCGCTAAGACCGTAGAGGTCCTGACCGATGCCTCGGACGAGCCTTTCATCCTCACCGTCAGGGGAGAGGTGAGGCATTCCGGCGACGGCCCCGTCGATGCAGGCGTGATCTTCCGCGGGAAATGCAGGAAGTGCCATCTCGGCGGGAACATAGAGTCGAAGAGGGGCGAGATACTGTACAACGCGGCCTGCTACGTCTGCCACAAGGAGGCCTCGTCTCTCAAGGGGGCAAGCGTTGAGACGCTGCTGAGGGCCATATCAGGAGGAGTCAAGGGCACCTCAATGCCCGGCTTCTCGGAGTCCGAAGGGGGGCCGCTCACCGAGGAACAGATAGATTCCCTGGTGGAATTCCTGAGGGAGTGAGTGTACGGCTAAGTTCGCAGAGGAGCCCCCTTCAGCGCGACCGTCACCGCCCGGTGATTGCTTACAGGGGAGGCCTCCTCATGTGCCAGTCGGTGGAGACCTCGTATGCATGGGCGGCCCTGAGGATGGTCTCCTCGTCGAAGTGCTTCCCGATGACCTGGAGCCCGACCGGAAGTCCCTCGGATGTGTACCCGCAGGGGACTGATACGGCCGGCACCCCGGCGAGGTTCACGGATATCGTGAAGATGTCACTCAGATACATCTGCAGCGGGTCCGATATCTTGTCGCCGACCCTGAAGGCAGGCGTCGGACTCGTCGGCGTTGCAATGACGTCGACATCCGCAAACGCCTTCTCGAAATCGGCCTTTATCAGGGTTCTCACCTGCTGGGCCTTCCTGTAGTACGCATCGTAGTAACCGGCTGAGAGGGCGTAGGTGCCGAGCATTATCCTCCTCTTCACTTCAGGGCCGAACCCTGCAGCCCTCGTCTCCATGTACATGTCTACAAGGTCCCTGCCTTCAGCCCTGAAACCGTACTTCACGCCGTCGAACCTGGCGAGATTAGAACTCGCCTCTGAAGTGGCGAGTATGTAGTACGTGGCCACAGCATACCCCGTATGGGGGAGCGAGACCTCGACAACCTCGGCCCCGAGGCCCTCGATCACTCCTATGGCCTCCCTGACGCACCGCTCCACCTCGGGATCGAGCCCCTCCACGAAGTACTCCCTCGGCACGCCGACCCTCAAGCCCTTCACACCGCGGTCCAGTCCGGCCGCGAAGTCCGGCACCTCAGCCGGTGCGGATGTACTGTCCCGCGGGTCATGGCCTGATATGACGTTCAGGAGCAGGGCCGAGTCCCTCACGCTCTTGGTTATGGGGCCGATCTGATCGAGCGACGAGGCGAATGCGACGAGCCCGTACCGGGAGACCCTTCCATACGTAGGCTTCAGGCCCACCACACCGCAGAATGCAGCCGGCTGCCTTATGGATCCACCCGTGTCAGAGCCGAGGGCGCCGAGGCACTCGTCTGCAGCCACCGCCGCTGCAGAGCCCCCGCTCGAGCCCCCGGGAACGCGCTCAAGGTCCCAGGGGTTGCGCGTCACGAAGAATCCGGAGTTCTCCGTGGATGAACCCATGGCGAACTCGTCGAGGTTCGTCTTGCCGACGAGTATGTATCCGCTCTGCCGGAGCCTGTCGGTGACGGAACTCTCGTACGGCGGGACGAATCCCTCCAGTATCCTCGATGAACACGTCGTCCGGATCCCCTTCGTGCACATGTTGTCCTTGACCGCGAGCGGGATACCGGAAAGAGGTCCTCCTTCTCCGGGGCCGCCCAGCCCGTCCAGGCGGCCGTAAGCCTCGTCCCTCGTCACGGTGACGAAGGCCCTCACCCTGCCCTCCACGGCATCGATCCTGCCGAAGACGGCATCCAGTATATCCCTTGGAGACGCCTCACCCCTCTGCATCAGGTCGAGTGCATCGGATATGCCGAGTCTGAAAAGCTCCACTCCTGTCCTCCTCGTCGACGCAATTCTGTGGTACCGAGTAATTATATAGGCTCACCGAGGAAGTTTGCAAGTTTCAGGCCCGCTGAATTAAACTATAATACGGTAAACATGGACCCTGCAACCCATATCCTCACAGGCACGCTGCTGTCGAAGTGCTTTCCCAAGAGGAAGGCATCCCTTGCAACGCTCGTCTTTGCGGCCAATGCGCCTGACCTCGACTACATCACATACCTGTGGGGGGCGGATGTCTTTCTCAGGTATCACAGGGGGTTTACGCACGGAATATTCTCGCTCGTGCTGTTCTCGCTCCTCACCGGCCTGCTTATGCATATGGTCTTCAAGAGGGGGTTCGCCTACTTCGCCCTCATATCATCTGCAGGCTATGCCAGCCATATATGCCTGGACCTCATGAACCGCTATCCCGTGAGGTTGTTCTCACCCCTGGACTGGTCGAAGTACTACCTCGACGTCCTCTTCGTGATAGACCCCTATGTCACCGGAGCCCTCCTGATCGGGGTGATACTGGCGGTGAGGAGGGAGAACCTGAAGCGGCTGGTGGTCGCAGTGACCGTGCTCTTCGTCTCGCTGTACATCTGCGGCAGGTTCTACCTCAAGGGGCTTGCGGAGGACTTCCTCAGGACACGCCTGGACGAATACAGCTACCACCTCTTTCCGCTCCCCAACGACTTCCTCAGGTGGTGGTTCGTCACCGAATCGGCCGGAACATACAAGGTCGGCACGGTCGACCTCTTCACTCGGAGGGTCAGCGTCGACGAGAGGTTCGTCTATTCCGAGGACGAACCCGAGATAGCGGAGTCCAAACAGCTTAGGACCGTGAGGAACTTCCTATACTTTGCAAGACTCCCTCTGCCCGAGATCGAAAGAAACGGCGAGGAGACCGTCGTCACCTGGCACGACCTCACGTACTCGTCCCTGCCGGGAGAACACTTCATCGCGCGCGTCAGGTTCGACAGGTTGGGCAGGGCCGTGAAGGAGTACATCAAGTTTTAGTCTCCGGGCGGGATGCAGCACGGACGAAAGCATTCTCCATGGATATACTGAAGAGGGTAAGACAGACGATTGAAGAGTACTCGATGCTCAAAGGCGGGGAGAGGGTGCTGGTCGGCCTCTCGGGCGGACCCGACTCGGTCTCCCTGCTTCACATATTGAATGAACTGAAGGAAGAGCTGAGGCTCACGCTCCATGCCCTCTACATCGATCACGGTCTCAGGCCTGACGAGACCCCGCGCGAGATCGAGTTCTGCGCCGAGGCGGCTGCAGGACTCGACGTGCCCTTCGGTGTCAGGCGCGTGGACGCCGAAGGACTCGCGCAAAGGGAACGGCTCGGCATCCAGGAGGCGGCGCGCAGGCTCAGGTACCGCGCCTTCGAGGAGCATGCCTTTCAGGTCGAGGCCGACCGTGTGGCAACAGGACACAACGCCGACGACCAGGCTGAGACCCTCATCATGAGGCTCCTGCGCGGGGCTGGTCCGAGAGGGCTTGCAGGCATACCGCCCGTGAGGGGGAGGTTCATAAGGCCCCTCATCCGTGTCGAGCGCGCCGGGGTCGAGAAGTACCTGAACGAGAGGGGGATCGCGTTCATCATCGATGCGTCGAACCTTAAGCGCGACTATCTGCGCAACAGGCTGCGCCACGAGCTGATGCCGCTTCTCAGGGAGTACAACCCGAACCTGACCGCAACCCTGTGCAGGACGGCCGACATCCTGCGCGAGGAAGACCGGTACATGGAGACCGTGGTGACGAAGTCCCTGATGAGGCTAATAAGCCGGAAGACCGGCGAGACCATAGAGCTCTTTCTCTCGCCGCTCGAGCACATGGAGAAGGTCATCCTGAGGAGGGCCCTCCTCAGGGCGGTCGAAGAGACGAGGGGACTGCGCGGCATAGGCCTCGAACATGTCGAAGAGATCATATCCCTCATAAGGAGCGGATCGAGCGGTTCGAGGATATACCTGCCCGGCGGCATCAGGGTCATAAGGGACTACTCGACCCTCGTCATCACATCCGCGGCTCCGCGGAAGCTCGGCGAGTACTTGCTCGATGTGCCGGGGGAGACGGTCCTGAAAGAGGCGGGCATAGTCCTGGTATCGAGCACCCACGACTCACCGGCCGATCCAGGAGACGGAAGGAACGAGGCGGCCTTCGACCTCGACATGCTCAGATTCCCGCTCAAGGTGCGGCCGAGACAGGCCGGTGACTTCTTCTATCCAGCGGGCTTCGGAAAGAGGAAAAAGCTCCAGGACTACTTTGTGGACGAGAAGGTCCCGAGAGACCTGAGGGAGACCGTGCCGTTGCTCGTCTCGGGAGAAGACATCATATGGGTGGTCGGCTACAGGATGGACGAGAGGTACAGGGTGAGGCCTTCAAGCAGAAGGACGCTCAAGATAACGGTGAAGACGGCGAGGCATGGCCGCCTGTGACAGCGGCAGCCTGAACCGACCCTCTTTTTTTGTGGTATAATCTTAATCAGGAGACCGGCCTGTCCTGCAAACCGTCAAGTCTTTCACTAAGGAGGGGACCGATGGTAAACGAGGGGATCAGCAGGGATGTCGACACCAGAGAGGCTGTATCCAGGATTCACGGGATGAGCCAGGGACTCGAGGAGGCCATCTCGCTTCTCTACAACGCATTCATCTACAACCGCGAAACCTTCATTGATGAAGCCGAGGTGATCATAAGGGGCGTGAAGGATGTCGAGAAGGAGCTGACGGACGCCCTGATATCGGCCTCGAAGTCCGACGAGTCGGCACGCCTCTTCGCGTCGATTCCGGCCCACATCGAGCGGATGGCCGGCAACCTCGAGCACATAGCCCGCTCGATAAGGACCAAGGTGAGAGACAGCATCCTCTTCAGCGACAAGGCGATATCCGAGGTCAGCTTCCTCTTCCAGAGGACAAGGGAGATACTGAACACCACCAGCGACCTGATACTCGCGCGCAACACCTTCATCGCAAACTACATAAAGAAATCAGAGGCAGAGATCGAACACACAGCCAACCAGTTCGCCACACTGCACGAGGAGCGTCTGGTCGAGGGACTCTGCCTTCCGAAGTCGTCCGGACTGTACATCGTCATGCTCGACTCGATAAAGCGCATCGCATACCATGCCAAGGAGATCGCCGAGAAACTCACCAGATGACTTCATCCCGGCCTATCTGAAGCTCCCCTCCGGAGAGATCGGCAAGAGGACGGCCGAGGCAGAAGACATGCTCTCGGCCTGCAGGCTCTGCCCGAGGTGCTGCGGGGTCAACCGCAGAGAAGGGGAACTCGGTTTCTGCCGCACGGGCGACAGGGCCGTCGTCTCGAGCTGGGGCCCGCATTTCGGTGAGGAGAGGCCCCTCGTCGGCAGGAGGGGCTCTGGAACCGTATTCTTTACAAACTGCAACCTCGGCTGCCTCTTCTGCCAGAACTACACCATCAGCCACCTGGGCGAAGGAGCAGAGATGAGTGCTGAGGACCTCTCATCCGTCATGACCGGGCTTCAGGCTGCGGGCTGTCACAACATCAACCTCGTCACCCCGACACACCAGGTGCCGATGATACTCGAGGCCCTGGAGATCGCCGCCGAAGACGGCCTGCGCATCCCCGTCGTGTACAACACCGGCGGATACGACTCGGTCGAGACCCTCAGGATACTCGACGGCATAGTCGACATCTACATGCCTGACTTCAAGTATTCCGACCCGGACGCCGCCGCGAGGTACTCGGCGGCACCGGACTATCCGGAGGTCGCCAAGGCCGCGATAAGGGAGATGCACAGGCAGGTAGGCGACCTCGTGATCAACGACGAGGGGATAGCGGAGCGAGGCCTGCTCGTGAGGCACCTCGTCATGCCTGAAGGGATCGCCGGTACCGAAGAGGTCGTGAGGTTCATAGCAGAAGAGATATCAACGAACACGTACATCAACATCATGGACCAGTACCATCCATGCTACAAGGCGTTCGACCACCCGCCGCTTGACCGCAGGATAACTCCGGAGGAGTACCGTGGGGCAATCCAGGCGGCCATCCGAGCAGGGCTGAAGAGGATCGACGGCGTTACGTGCTGACCGTCACAGGGGGATGATCTCCGCATCGAGCCTCTCGGCGTCGGCAACCGCGACGGTAGCCTTGCCGTACAGCCAGTGGCCGGCCTCTCCGGGATTGACGACCAACGTGCCTCCGATCCTTTCGACCTCGGCCCTGTGCGTGTGGCCGTATACTATGAGGTCGAAGTGTCCGCTCGCGGCAAGGTCGTCCACGAGGTCAGGCTCATGCATCACCACTATCCTCTTTCCCGAGAAAGTGAACTTGTGGGGCTGGCGGTGGATCCTGCCTCCGGAGCGGTCTCTGAGCAGGAGCCTGTCGCCGTCGTTGTTTCCGTAAATACCGACGAATTCGGCCTTCAGGGATTCGAAGGGCTTCAAGGAGAACGGCGAGGTGAAGTCTCCGGCATGAATGACGAGGTCGACCCCCCTGTCGTTGAATACAGCGACGGCCTCTGCTATCCTGTCGACATTGTCGTGGGTGTCTGATATCAATCCGACCAGCATCTCTCCTCCTCGTTACGGTGCATCTGCTTCATGCGCCCGGCCGGCCGCATGGCGCTTCGGCCGGACAGGCGGTAAGGTCTATAATTATCAACCCCTCACGGCGTTAAAGTCAACTCCTCGCCTGCCCGACGGCAGGGTTTCCACTCGGGCAGGCACACATCACGTATCGACACGGATGGACGTTCGCCGGCTCAGCGCAACCTCACGGTATTCTCGATGCCTATCCTGATCATCATGACCGCGATGGAGGCGAGGAGTATGGCCATCAGCTTCGAGAGGGCCATCATCCCGTTCTTTCCGAGCCGGCGCGTGATCAACGCGGAGTTCTTGAAGAATATCCAGACGACGAGGAGGTTCAGCAGCAGGGCCGTCACGGTCAGACCGACGCCGTAGTGTTCCATGAGCACGAGCAGTGTCGTGAGCACCGCGGGGCCGACTATCAGCGGCACCCCTATCGGGACGACGCCGACGCCCTCGTCCGTGACCCTCCCGCGCCTCTCCTCACTCCTCACCACCTCGAGGATGGCTATCACCAGCAGAAGGAGCCCCCCTGCGATCTTGAAGTCGTCAACCGTGATACCGAGCAGCGTGAAGATCGCCTCGCCGACGGCAAGGAAACCAGAACTCACCAGCAGTGCGGTCAGTATGGAGAGCCTTATGACCCTCTCGGTCTTCTTCTGCGGCAGCCCGGCCGTGTATGCCATGAAGAGGGGCAGCAGCGCAAATATGTCTACTGCAACGAAGATCGGTATGAACGTGTTGGGAAGGTTCCTGACGAATGTGAGGACGGAGGTCATCATTTCATGAACTTGAGGAGGATGAAACCACCCACGACTGCAGCGGTGAATCCATAGGTGAGGAGGTTGAAGTACCTGTCTATGAAGTCCCTGATCTGCCTGCCGAAGAGGTATATCAAACCTCCGACGAGAAAGAACCTTGCCCCCCTGCTGAAGAACGAAACCACCATGAAGACCGTGAAGTCCACCTGGAAGAACCCGGCCGAGATGGTGAAGACCTTGTATGGTATCGGGGTAAAGCCGGCTATGGCGATCGCCCAAGCCTCGTAGTCGCGGAAGTAGGCCTTCACCGTCTCGAACGTCTCCATGCTCACGTAGTGGAAGAGTATCCCCTTGCCGATCGCCCAGAACTTCATCCCGATGAAGAAGCCGAGGGCACCTCCAGCCACCGAGCCTACCGTGCAGACCGCTGCGTAGTAGAAGGCCCTCCGGCGGAGCGAGAGACTGAGGGCTATAAGAAGCACGTCGGGAGGTACGGGGAAGAACGACGACTCCGCCGCAGCAAGCAGAAAGAGGGCCGGAACTCCATAGGGTGTCTCCGCCCAGTGCAAAACCCAGTCGTAAAGCCTTCTCACCATCCTCACAGTATATTAATAATAAACAAAACCCGCCAGAAATACAAATCACCCCGCCGTATTGACTCGGAAAAATGATAAATGCTAATTTAGTGCAGGCCCCCTCTGCATCGAGAGGTGCGACAGCTTCTTCAACGGGAGGACGAAATGCACGACAATCCCCTTATAACGCTGAGACAGTACGGCCAGAGCTTCTGGTACGACAACATAAGCAGGGGGCTCCTCAAGAGCGGCGAACTGAAGAGGATGATCGAGGAGGAGGGGCTCAGGGGTGTCACCTCGAACCCGACCATATTCCACAAGTCCATCCAGTCCGGCAAGGACTACGACGAAGAGCTGACCGAACTGCTCGGAGCCGGACTCTCCGAGAAGGAGATATTCTACGCCCTCGCAGTACGGGATATCTCAGAGGCATGCGACCTGCTCCTGCCAGTGTACGAGGAGAGCAAGGGTATCGACGGATACGTCAGCATCGAGGTCGACCCTCACCTCGCCCACGACACCGAGGGCACCGTTAGGGAGGCCTTGGAGCTCGCAGGCAGGATCGGAAAACCGAACCTCATGGTGAAGGTACCGGCCACGGCTGAAGGCCTTCCCGCCGTCGAAGAACTGATCTACCGGGGCTGCAACATAAACGTCACACTGCTCTTCTCTGTGAAGCGGTACGAAGAGGTCCTCGATGCCTACATGAAAGGCCTCGAGAGGAGGCTCTCCGAAGGCGAACCGCTCGACACCGTCGCCTCCGTCGCTAGCTTCTTCGTAAGCAGGGTGGACACTCTCACGGACCGGCTGCTCGAGGAGAAGATGGGGGATGCCGGTGCAGACCCGGAAAAGATAAGGTCCCTCATGGGCAAGGCCGCTGTTGCGAATGCACAGGCGGCCTACCAGGTCTTCAAGGATGCCTTCTCTTCCGAGAGGTTCTATGCCCTGATCAAGAATGGGGCGAGGATACAGCGCCTGCTCTGGGGCAGCACGAGCACGAAGAATCCCGCCTACCGCGACGTCCTCTACGTCGAGGAACTCATAGGCCCCGGCACCATCAACACCATGCCGGACGCCACATGGCGGGCGTTCAAGGACCACGGCAGGGTCGCACGGACCGTCGACGCCGATATCGACGAGGCCTTCTCTGTCATCAGCTCGATCGAGGAGACCGGGATCAGCATGGACCGGGTGACGAGGGAACTCGAGGAAGAAGGAGTGAGGCTCTTCACCGAATCGTTCGACGCACTGCTTGGACTCATAGCCGGAAAGAAGAGGACCGGGCCCCGTCAGCCCTTGTGACCGCCATGAAGAGACGGAGCTACATAATCACAGTCACGGAACCCCGGGCACTATTGACACCAACAGCGCTTACAACGCCATGAAGAGACGGATATTCATGATCACAGTCACCCTGTTTCTCACCGTCTCCTGTGCTACGCTCGGGCAGGACAGGCTGAACCAGGCCGACGCCCATTTCAAGCTGGCGATCTCCCACATGAACAGGGGACAGATGCAGGCGGCCTTCGTGGAGCTCCAGAAGAGCATCGAGCTCGATCCCCGCAACAAACGGGCACACAACGCGCTCGGCCTCGTGTACCGTTACTTCGAGGAGATGGACAAGGCCGAGGATGCTTTCAAGACCGCAATCCGGATAGACCCCAGGTATTCAGAGGCTTACAACAACCTCGGTGTGGTCTACATGTACACCAGACAGTGGGAAAAGGCGATACAGGCGTTCGAGAAGGCCCTCGAGAACCCGCTCTACCGCAAGCCCGAAACAGCCTTCACCAACCTCGGAAAGATATACTACAGGATGGGGGACTTCGATCGTGCGGTGCGCGCATACAAGAAGGCAATCAAGCGTGCCCCGGACTATGAAGTCCCATACTACGGTTTGGCGCTCTGCTACAATGCCATGGCGAGATACGGAGACGCGTCCGAGGCCCTCACGGAAGCCGTCGAGCTCGATCCGGCCTTCAGGGGGGACAGGGAGAAGGCCGAGGCGAAGCTGACGGAGCAGAAGCTCAGGGCGACGGACCCTTACGAGGAAGAGGATTACGCCAACCTGATCGAGATACTCCACTACTGAGCGCATGAAGACCAACGAGTACATAGAGCACCTCTACGGTGAGGCCGTCAGGGCCATGGGCAACGCGGTGGCACAGATGTCGGGCTTCAAGGTTGGAGCCGCGGTGCTCACTCCGGGCAGGAAGGTCTACACCGGCTGCAACATCGAGAACCCGTCCCTGATGATGAGCTCCTGCGCCGAGAGGATCGCCATACTCAAGGCCGTCTCCGAGGGGGCCGGTGAGATCACCGCCATCATGGTCGTTTCGGACACGGGAGACTACTGTTATCCCTGCGGCTCGTGCAGGCAGCTGATTTACGAGTTTGCACCGGATGCCGAGATATTCATAGCTGGAGGAAAGGGCATCAAGAAGTATTCGATCGGAGAGCTCCTGCCCCATGCCTTCAAGGCATGACAGAACCCAAACGATCGCTGAAGGCCTGCTCACGGTGAGGATACCAAACATGAAGAAGGAAGACGGAAAGGAAACGGACGTCCCGAAAGGCTACCGGTTCTCGGTCGCTGCCGCGGGCATCAAGTACGAGGACAGGCCGGACATGGCCCTCATATATTCAGAGCGGGAGGCCGCTGCTGCAGGCGTGTTCACCACGAACAGGGTCAAGGCGGCCCCTGTCGTACTTGACATGAAGAGGATCAGGTCTTCGACTGCGAGGGCGGTCGTGATAAACAGCGGCAATGCCAACGCCTGTACCGGCCCGAGGGGGATGGAAGACGCCGAGGCCGTATGCAGGCACGCAGCCGAGAGGCTCTCGGTACCCGTTGAGCACGTGCTCACGGCCTCAACCGGCGTCATCGGCACGCCTCTGCCCATGGAGAGGGTGCGGAGGGGTATCGAAGAGCTCACCGGCGGTGCACGGGCCGGCGTTGAGGACGTTGCCCGCGCGATAATGACCACGGACAGGTTCCCGAAGGTCGCATCTAAGAGGGTGAAGGCCGGCGGGACCGAGGCCGTACTGACGGGGGTGGCCAAGGGGGCCGGCATGATATCTCCAAACATGGCCACAATGCTGTGCTTCCTGATGACCGACCTTGCGGTCGAAAGAAAGGCGCTCGATCGCGCGCTGAAGGAGACCGTTGAGGGGACCTTCAACCTGATAACCGTCGACGGAGACATGAGCACCAACGATACGGTCCTGATAATGGCCAACGGTCTGGCCGGTAATGCGCCTCTGACCGAGGGCTCTCCCGGATATGAAAGCTTCAGGGACGCGCTCTTCGAGTTGGCGGACGAGCTCTCGCGCATGATCGCACGGGACGGGGAGGGAGCCACCCGCCTCATCGTCGTGCGGGTGCGCGGAGCGAGTGACCACGCGGATGCCAAGAGGGCGGCCTTCTCTGTCGCGAGGTCGCCCCTGGTGAAGACAGCAGTCTACGGAAGGGACGCCAACTGGGGCAGGATCATGGCTGCCCTCGGCTACTCCGGCGCATCCGTCAGCGAAGAGAGGACCGACATATCGGTCAACGGCATAA
>DRKX01000005.1 GCA_011051565.1 Nitrospirota bacterium
GCGCTGCTCAGGATGCTCAGGGCGAAGGGCCACTCTGACAGCGACTTGATCGCCTCAGGCCTCTGCAGGGAGACCGAGAGGGGCGTGACCGATACCTTCAGAAACAGGATCGTCTTTCCCATATGCAACGTCCGCGGAGAGGTGATCGCCTTCGGCGGACGAACCATCGCCGACGGTGCCTACGGGCCCAAGTACCTGAACTCTCCAGAGACCATGCTCTTCAAGAAGTCTTCCGAACTCTTCGGCCTCAACCTGGCCGGAGCCGAGATGCGCAGGCGCGGGTATGCGATCATTATGGAGGGGTATCTCGATGTCATCACCGCCCACCAGTATGGGATAAGGAATTCCGTGGCCCCCCTTGGAACTGCACTCACCAGGGCCCAGGCCGAGAGACTGAAGCCCCTGACAAAGAAGGTCCTGCTCGTGTTCGACTCCGACGAGGCCGGCATCAAGGCCTCGGAGAGGTCGCTGTCGCTGCTTTACGAGGCCGGTTTCGTGGCAAAGGTGCTGCTGCTGCCGCCCGGAGACGATCCTGACACGTTCTTGAGGAAGCACGGCCGCGACGCCTTCCGGCGGAAGTTCACGGAGGTCTTGGGACTCGTCGACTTCTTTCTCGGGCTTCCAGGCGAGAGGGTTGACATTGTCAGGTCTCTAATACTTATAATTTCTAAGGTGACCGATGGTATAGTGAGGAGCGACCTGACGAGGGAGGTTTCGGAGAAGACCGGTCTATCGGAACAGTTCCTGAGGGAGGAACTCAACCTGCTGAGAAAGACGCCGGCCCATGTGCGTGACGCAGGAAGCACCTCTCAGCCTATGTCCGCCGAGAGGTTTCTCCTCGGCGTATACCTCTCTTATCCGGAGCATGTCGACCTTATAAGGGAGAGCATCTCTCCGGCCGAGATCGAAGATGAAGAGGTGAGGGCCGTATTCGAGAAACTCTATTCCTTACCCGGTTTGCCGCTCGATGACATCTCTCCGAGGCTCGACGAGCACGAGCTTTCGGTCGCCACGGGCGCAGCCGTGAGTCTCGACATCGACGGTGACGAGGTTGAAAGGAACATAAAGGACTGCATAAGGACCATCAGGGAGAAGAGACTGCGCAAGAGGCTGAGGGACCTGGAGCTCGAGATCAGGATCGCAGAGAAGAGAGGCGAGACAGACCTGGTTAATAACCTGCAGGATCAGATGAATCTCTTGATCAAGGAGGGGGGCGGATGAAGGAATACTTTGACTTCTATGAGGATTCCATCCATGATTTCGACGGTTCGGGGCCGAGACCAGAAGAGACGGACCTGTGCGAAGAAGAGGAAACCGAGCTCGATGTCACGGATGAGTACGATCCGTTAAGGTCTTACATGAGGGAGATGGGGGCGGTGCCTCTCCTCACGAGGGAGGGGGAGGTGGAGATCGCCAGAGAGATCGATAGGCGCAAGCAGCAGCTCACCATGGCCACGTTCTCCGTTCCCCTCATCCTGAAAAAGCTGATATCCCTCGGCGAGCTTATCGAGCGCGGGGAGGCTCCGCTCGCCGAGATAGTGCAGATAGACGGTGACGAGAGCGAGGAAGACCTGCTTTACAAGAAGAGGGAGTTCTTCAAGCATACCGAGAGGGTGAGGGAGCTCTTCAACGAGAGGATGAAGCTCCTGGGGGAACTGGACAAGGATGGCCGCAGAAAGAAGGAAGGCGCGGATAGGATCATTCGGGAATTGAAGAACAACAGGAAGGCGGTCTACGACGAGATCAAGGAACTCAACCTCAAGGAATGCGCCGTCAACACCTTTGCAGACGAATTGAGGCGGCTGAGCGACATTCTGACCGAAAAACACCGGGAGCTGATGCTCATCAAGAGGAGGCTCAGGAAGAGGAACGTCGTAATCCCGAAAGACGAGGAGGTCGGCGGTTACCCGGAGAGGATTCAAGACCTGCTCAGGGAGTATTTCCGGAAGCTGAACGATATCACGTCGATGGAGAAAGAGATAGGGATGGAGAACACCGAACTCAGGCATGTGCTCAGGGCCATACAGAGGGCCGACAAGACCATACACGAGGTCAAGTCGAGGCTCGTTGAGGCAAACCTGAGGCTCGTAATCAGCATAGCCAAGAGGTACATAGGCAAGGGCCTCAGCTTCTCCGACCTCATACAGGAAGGCAACATAGGGTTGATGAGGGCGGTGGACAAGTTCGAATACAAGCGGGGCTACAAGTTCAGCACTTATGCAACGTGGTGGATCAGGCAGGCCATCACGAGGGCTATCGCCGATCAGTCGCGTACGATAAGGATCCCCGTGCACATGATAGAGACGATCAACAAGGTGACGAGGGCGTCGAGGGAACTCGTGCAGGAGTTCGGCCGGGAGCCCACGGAGGAGGAGATCGCACGCAAGATCGAGATGCCCGAGGCGAGGGTGAAGGAGATACTGAAGATCGCCAAGGAGCCCATTTCGCTCGAATCCCCCGTCGGTGACGACGAGGACGGCCAGCTCAGGGACTTCATAGAGGATACCCTGATGTCGTCTCCGCTCGACGAGGCCATTCACGGAGACCTCCGGAGAAACATCGAGAAGGTGCTCATGAGCCTGAACCCGAAAGAGGCCGAGGTCATAAGGAAGCGCTACGGCCTCGAGGGGGCCAACTTCCCGCACACGCTCGAGCAGGTCGGCAAGGCGATGGAGGTGACACGCGAAAGGGTGAGGCAGATCGAGGTGAAGGCCATCAGGAAGTTGAAACATCCCTCAAGGAGCCGGTGGCTCAAGTCCTTCATGGAGAGAGCTTGACCTCGGCACCAAAAGAAATCTATAATAAAGGCCGACTTCAGAGGGCCCATAGCTCAGCTGGAAGAGCCACCGGCTCATAACCGGTTGGTCCCAGGTTCGAGTCCTGGTGGGCCCACCACTTTACACATGAAGACCGCCATGGGCAGGCCGTGACGGCGCCTGGGCGGGATTGTGTCTCGAATAAACGATCGGTTCAGAACCGAGCAGATTGGAGAGAATGAAAGAGGAACTCAAGCTTCTCGTTGCCCTTCAGGAGATAGACTCCGCAATCCTCCACAAGAGCCGTGAACTGGAGAAGGCACCGGAAGAGATCAGACGCTACCAGGGACCGCTGAGCGAGTCGGAAGAGGCTTATAGGCGTGAGAAGGAAAAGTACGATGCCGTCGAGAGGAAGAAGAAGGCGAAGGAACTCGAGGTGAAGGAGGCCGACGACAGGATCGGCAAGCTCAGGTCGAGGATGTCCGATATAAAGACCAACAAGGAGTACCAGGCCCTCCTGAAAGAGATAGAGGCGATCGAGCAGGAGAAATCCCGCATCGAGGACGACATACTCTACATGATGGAAGAACTCGACGAACTGGCGGGAGGGCTGCGGGAGGCCGAGGGTCGCATAGAACAGGAGAAGAAGAGACTCGAGTCGCTGCAGCGGGACCTGGACGAAAAGACGGGACTGATCGAGAAGGAACTCGCCGAGCTGAAAGGGCGCAGAGAGGCGGTGGCTTCCCGGATTCCTTCCGGCGTCTACGCCAAGTACATGGACGTCTTCCGCAAATCCAGCGGACTCGCCGTTGTCGAGGCGAGGGACGAGGTCTGTCTCGGCTGCTACATGAGCATTCCGCCGCAGGTTTATGTTGAGATAAGGACTTCCGACGAGATTCTTCAATGTCCCCACTGCGGCAGGTTCCTCTACCGCCGCGATGCACTGTCTGAAGAGCGGAAGGGTCGCGACAGAGATTGAGGTCAAGGAAGAGGCGAGACAGGGAAGCGATGATATTTGCCGACGGTGCCTCGAGCGGCAACCCCGGTCCGGCCGGTATAGGGGTCGTGGTAGTCGTTGACGGCAGGAAGATCACCATCTCCGAGCCGATAGGCCGGGCCACGAACAACGTGGCGGAGTACACGGCACTGTTGAGGGGCCTCGAGACCGCAGCCGAGCACGATGCATCGAGGGTGAGGGTGTGCTTAGACTCCGAACTGATCGTCAGGCAGTTGAACGGGCAGTACAAGGTGCGTAACAGGGGGCTCCTGCCTTTGTACAGGAGGGTGACGGCCCTCCTCGGCGGGTTCGAAGGTTACACGGTCACGCATATACCGCGTTCGGAGAACAGCGAGGCAGACTCTCTGGCAAAGAAGGCCGTTCGGAAGAACCCCGGGACCCCATGAATATACGGGTGCAGGGCAGGTGAGATGGTCGCTCCGTGAGCCCTGGGCTTGCGGAGAGGAAAGTCCGGGCTCCGAAGGGCAAGGACAGTGGCTAACCGCCACCGTTCCGTCATGAGTCCGGCTCTGCCGGCTGATGGCGGTGCAGGGAAAGTGCCGCAGAAAATATACCGCCTGCGCCGGGAACCTCCTGGCGCAGGTAAGGGTGAAAAGGCGGGGTAAGAGCCCACCGCTGCAGGGGCGACCCTGCAGGCATGGTAAACCCTGTCCGGAGCAAGGCCATGTAGGTTCCGCCATGAGGGTGGCCCGCCCGAGCGTGCGGAACGGGTAGGCTGCAAGAGCCTGATGAGTAATCTCAGGCCTCAGATGAATGACCATCACATACAGAACCCGGCTTATTGCCTGCCCTGCACCCATTCTCGACAGGCCAGGCCGGCCTCGATCTCTGACACATCCGGCCTGCTCCTCCTTCCGGCACCACCCGCCCGCTCGTCCGCGATGAAGGCTTGCAGTTTTTTCGGACTCGATCGGCTATAATAAGAACATTATGAAAGCGGCAAAGACAGCCGTACTGTTCCTCTTGCTGTTTCTCCCATCGCCTGTACTGCTCTTCTCTGCGGAAGAGGGGGCGGCGGGCCGGGTCATGGTCATCACCGTCCAGGGGGTCATAAATCCCGTATCCGCGGAGTTCATGGAGAAGAGCATGGACGAGGCGAGCCGGGCGGGGATGGAGGCCCTCGTGATCGAGCTGGACACACCCGGCGGCCTCGATGCCTCGATGCGCTCCATCGTAAAGGCCATAAACCTCAGCGAGGTGCCGGTGGTCGTCTACGTGGCGCCCTCGGGCGCGAGGGCCGCCTCTGCGGGCGTCTTCATCACGATGGCGGCACATGTCGCCGCAATGGCGCCCGGCACCAACATCGGGGCCGCCCACCCTGTAAGCATCGGCGGAAAGATGGACGAGACGATGAAGGAGAAGGCGACGAATGACGCCGTGGCATACCTCAAGTCCATCGCCGAGAGGCGCGGCAGGAATGCCGCATGGGCGGAGGACGCCGTGAGGAAGAGCGTCTCGGTGACCGCCGATAAGGCCCTCGAGCTCGGCGTGATAGACGTGGTGAGCAGGGACCTCGACGCACTGCTTGAAGGCATTGACGGCATGAAGGTGAAGACCACCCGCGGAGAGGTCGAACTCCACACCAGAGGGGCTGAGGTAACGAGGAACCCGATGGGGCTCCGGCTCAGGATACTTGCAGCCATCAGCAACCCGAACGTCGCATACATACTGATGCTGCTCGGCTTCTACGGCCTCTTCTTCGAGTTCACGAATCCCGGGGCCATATTCCCGGGGGTTGTGGGCGGGATATGCCTCATACTCGCCTTCTACGCCTTCCAGACCCTGCCCGTCAACTATGCCGGACTCCTCCTGATAATACTCGCCGTCATCCTCTTCGTCCTCGAGGTGAAGATAGCATCCGGAGGGGTGCTGACCATCGGCGGTATAATTGCAATGCTCATCGGCTCCATCATGCTCTTCGAGAGCCCTGCGCCCTTCATCAGGCTCTCCCTGTACCTCGTGGTGCCCGCCGTGCTCGTGACGGCCCTCTTCTTCTCCGTAACCCTCGGCCTTGCGGTGAAGGCGTGGAGGAGAAAGCCCGTGACAGGGATCGAGGGGCTTGTCGGGCTCGAGGGGATCGCCCATAGCGACATACATGACGACGGCTTGGTGCTCGTCCATGGTGAGTACTGGAGTGCTTACAGTGACGAGCCGATCGAAAAGGGAGAGAAGGTGGTAGTCGAGTCTGTTTCCGGACTCAGAATAAAAGTAAAGAGGGAGGGACGGAAATGATTTTTCCACCGCAGTTCTTGAGCCTTGTCTTTGCAGTGGTCGTGATCCTTTACTTCCTTGCGAGCGCCATCAAGATACTCAAGGAGTACGAGAGGGGCGTGGTCTTCAGGCTTGGACGCGTCATACCGGTGAAAGGGCCGGGCCTTGTTATAATATGGCCGGTGATCGACAAGCTCGTCAGGGTCAGCCTGAGGACCATAACGATGGACGTGCCTTCGCAGGACATCATAACTAAGGACAATGTAACCGTGAAGGTCAATGCAGTGGTCTACTTCAGGGTGATGGACCCGATCAAGGCTGTGACCGCAATCGAGGACTTCTACTTCGGGACGAGCCAGATAGCCCAGACGACGCTCAGGAGCGTACTCGGCCAGAGCCAGCTCGATGAGCTGCTCTCCAAGAGGGACGAGATCAACGCCGAACTCCAGCGCATAATAGACTTCCAGACAGAGCCCTGGGGGGTGAAGGTGACGGCCGTCGAGGTGAAGAACGTCGACCTGCCGGTCGAGATGCAGAGGGCCATTGCAAGGCAGGCCGAGGCCGAAAGGGAGCGGAGAGCGAAGGTTATCCATGCGGAGGGTGAACTCCAGGCCGCTCAGAAGCTTGCAGACGCCGCCAAGATCATCGCCACGCAGCCGGCGACGCTCCAGCTGAGGTTTCTCCAGACCCTGACAGAGATCGCCTCGGAGAAGAACTCAACGGTCATATTCCCGGTGCCGATAGATCTCTTGAGGCCTTTCATCGAAAAGAGGGGCTTGTAACCGGCCGTCCGGGTGCTGGAAGGGTTACCACTTTATGAGTGCCGAGGCCCACGTCAATCCACCGCCGAATGCCTCGAGGATGATGTAGTCTCCCTTTCTCACCCTTCCAGACCTGACCGCCTCGTCGAGGGCGATGGGGATGGATGCGGCCGAGGTGTTGCCGTAGCGGTCGAGGTTGATCATCACCCTGTCGAGCCCGAGCCCGAGCCTCTTTGCCGTAGCACTTATGATCCGGTGGTTCGCCTGGTGAGGGATCAGCAGGGCTATGTCTTCGGGCTCGAGCCTGTGCTCCTTGAGGGTGCTCAGCACCAGTTTTTCCAGGGTCCGCACCGCCACCTTGAAGGTCTCGTTCCCCCGCATCTTCATGTAGTGGAGCCTCTTCTTCACGGTCTCTTCGGTTGCAGGCATCCGTGAGCCGCCCGCCGGAATGTGGAGCAGGTCCCACATGGAGCCGTCGGCATTGAGCTTGACGGAGAGTATGCCCCGGTCGCCCTTGTCGGCCTCGAGCACAGCAGCCCCGGCACCGTCGCCCAGCAGGACGCACGTGCTCCTGTCGGTCCAGTCGGTGATGCGCGAAAGCACCTCGGCGCCGACTACGAGGACCCGCTCGTGCGTGCCGGCCCGGATGAAAGCGTCGGCTGCAGAGAGTGCATAGATGAAGCCCGAGCATGCAGCGTTTACGTCGAAGGCGGCCGCCTTCTTTGCGCCCAGCTTGTGCTGCAGGATGCAGGCGGTGGACGGCAGCGGCATGTCCCCGCTGACGGTGGCGACTATTATCAGGTCCAGCTTTCTGGCCTTCAGTCCGGCGGACTTGAGGGCTTCATGTGCCGCCATCAGAGCAAGGTCGGATGCGGCCTCCCCCTCTTCGGCGATCCGCCTCTCGCGTATGCCTGTCCTCTCCCTGATCCACTCGTCAGAGGTATCGACCATCTTCTCGATGTCGAAGTTCGTCAGGACCTTCTTGGGCACATAAAGACCGGTTCCCGTTATCCTCGCCTTTAACAACGCGCGACTCCTCCAAGAGTGATTCCTTCGTCTTCACAGCATTGAACCGGCATCCCGACAGAACCTACGCAGAGGCCTTGGCAGCCGGCCTGGAAGGCTTCCTTTTGTTTTTGAGCTCTGTGGATATTATCTCGTCCACCCTGATGCGTGCCGACAGGTTCGCCGTCTTCAGGGCATTCTTTATGGCCTTTGACGAAGAGCGGCCGTGGCTTATTATGCACGTGCCCCTGATACCGAGCAGGGGAGCCCCGCCGTACTCGGCATAGTCGGTCTTCTTCTTGAAGTTCTTCAGCGCCGGTTTCATGAACAGGTAGGCGAGCCGTCCGGTGGCGATGTCGGCGATCTCCTGTTTCAACATCCGCATGATCGTCTCAGCCAGGCCTTCGCTCACCTTGAGTACCACGTTTCCGATGAACCCGTCGCATACGACGACATCCACGCTGCCGCTGAATATGTCCTTGCCCTCAATGTTCCCTACGAAGTTGAGACCCGTACCTTTTATGAGCCTGAAGGCCTCCTTGGTCAGCTCGTTCCCCTTGGTGTCCTCCTCGCCGATGCTCAGCAGCGCGACCCGCGGTCTCTCCACGCCGAGGACGTTCCTGCAGTATGCATTGCCCATTAGTGCGAACTGGAGCAGGTTCGATGCCTCTGAGTCGACGTTTGCCCCGGCATCGATGAGCACGAACGGTCCCTTCAGGGTGGGCATGGTGGTGGCAATGGCTGGCCGGCTCACGCCCTCGGATGTGCCGAGCAGCAGGAGGGCGAAGGCCATCACTGCTCCTGAATGCCCGGCGCTCACAAAGGCATGGGCCTCTCCCTTCTTGACGAGCTCGATCCCCTGCCTTATGGAGGAGTCCTTCTTGCGCCTGACGGCCACGGATATCGGTTCGTCCATGGCAATGACCTCTGAGGCGTGCCTGACGGATATCCTCTCGGGCGGGTAGCGTTTGTGCCTGAGCTCTTCGGTGATCAGGTCTTCACGGCCGATGAGAACGACCTCGATGTCCTCGGTGTCGTTGACTGTCTCGACCGCCCCTTCCACCGTCACGCGGGGTGCATAGTCCCCTCCCATGGCATCAAGAACGATCTTCATATTTCAGTCTTTTCGATAACCTCTATGACTTTTCTGTCATTGTACATGCCGCAACTCGTGCATGCCCGGTGCGGCAGTTTGAATTCCCCGCACTCCGGACACTTGATGAGCGAGGGTATCCTTCCTTTCCAGTTCGCCCTCCTCCTGTCCCTGCGGCACCTCGTGTGCCTCGACTTGGGATTCGCCATCTTGAAAGCTCCTTTCTATTTGGATAGGAGTCTCTTCAACTCCTTCAGCCTCGGGTCGACGGTTTCATGCCTGCACTCACACCTCTGCAGGTTCAAGTCGGCTCCGCACTCGGGACACAGCCCCTTGCACGCCTCGTCACAGAGCGCCTTCATGGGCAGGCTCAGTATGAGCTGCTCCCTGACGACCTGGGAGATGTCGATCTCGTCGTTGTCGTAGAAGCCGACGTCGATCTCGTCCCTGGGGACCTCGTAGGTCTCCTCCCTCGCCACCTCCGAGGACGGATGATACTCGAGGTCGACGTTCAGCGACATGTCCCTGTGGAACCCTATCAGGCACCTGCTGCACTGAAGCGCGATCGTGCCCTCGATCTCTCCCCGTATCATGACTTCGTCGCCGCGTCTCTCTACGCGGAGATGCGCGGTCACGGGACCTTCCGATTCGAGGAGAGAGTTGCGGACGATGGTTTCAGAGAAGTCCAGGTCCAGACCCTCTTCTTCTATCTCGGATACGATTATCTTCATGTCTCCATGTCACCTTGGTTGTTTTGCTATCCACGGATAGCTGCGCACACTATCTATATATTACCATATAAGTGCGGGGGGAATAAAAAAATTAAAGTGTTTTGATAGACTGAAAGTATACTTTTTACTTGAAAATATTGTCAAGTAGTTGTAAATTATTACATGGCTCAGGAGAAGAAATACTGCCTCTGCTGCGGGGAGGACGTACCCTACAACACCGTCATACGGAACGAAAGGCGGGAGATCACCTGTGCCTTCTGCGGATTCATACTTGATGCTGACAAGCTCTGGGAGGTCAGGAAGAGGCCTGCCGGTACGTATGCCCTGATTGCGGAGGACTCGAAGTTCACGAGGACCCTGCTCAGGGAGCTGATACTGAAGAAGTCGCTCTCCAGCGAGGTCATGGCCGTGACGAACGGGCTTGAGCTCGTCTCGCAGTATTCGAAGCTCCTCTCTCATGATGCCGACGTCAGGTTCGTGATAATCGACCTCAACATGCCGGTGATGGACGGCCTCACTGCTGCGAGGACCCTAAGGACGCTCGAGGAGAAGAGGAGTGGCAAAAAGGTACCCATCGTCTTTTTCTCCGCCATAAAGGCGGACAAGAACCTCAAGAAGCAGATGGAAGTCCTCGCCCCCGCCCATTACGTCAACAAGGGGGCCGACTCTGACACGAGGGAGCTCGCCAAACGGGTTGAGGGACTCCTTAAGTTCATCTCACAGCGCTATCAGGGAGCCTGATCCCTCTGCCGGGAAGTTTCGTAAGGAACCAAGGAGATTGAAGGTGGCGAAATGCAGGGCGCATCTCTACATTGAAGGGCTCGTACAGGGTGTCTTCTACAGGGCCTTCGTGCGCGAACTCGCCCTCAGGACCGGTCTCAGGGGGTGGGTGAGAAACCTCCCTGACGGCAGGGTGGAAGCGGTCTTCGAGGGCGCTGAGGAGGACATAGAGAGCGCTGTGAGGGAGTGCCGAAAGGGCCCCCCAGCAGCCCGTGTCACCAATGTTGACGTTACGTGGGAGTCCTACAAGGGCGAGTTCAGGGATTTCGAGATAAGGTACTTTTGAAGGCCGGATGAGCGGACTGCTTGCGGAGCTTAAAGAGAGGGTGCTCGACGGAGGGGAGATATCGGAAGAAGAGGCGCGTCACCTTGTGGACGCCCCCCTCCATTCCCTGTTCGAGGCAGCAACGTCCATACGGGAGCGCTTCAGGGGAGACACGGTCGACCTCTGTGCGATCGTCAACGCGAAGTCCGGCAACTGCAGTGAGGACTGCGCCTACTGTGCGCAGTCCACGAGGCACAGGACCGGAATAGACGTCTATCCCTGGCTCGGCAGGGAAGAGATACTCCGGAGGGCGGAGGAGGCGCGCAGCTCGGGCGCAAAGAGGTTCTGCATCGTCACGAGCGGAAAGAGGCTCTCGCGCGGAGAGATAGAGTACGTGGCCTCCGCTGTCGGCGGCATACGGCGGATCGGCCTTCTGCCCTGCGCTACACTCGGCCTCCTCGACAGGGAGGACCTCGACAGGCTGAAGGATGCCGGTCTCGACCGGTTCCACCACAACCTCGAGACCTCCGAGAGCTTTTTCCCGAACATATGTACCACGCACACATACGATGACAAGTTGAGGACGATCGATGCCGTGAAGCAGGCCGGCCTCTCGCTCTGTTCGGGCGGCATTTTCGGTATCGGAGAGTCGTGGGACGACAGACTCGGCATGGCGTTCACTCTGAAGCGGCTGGACGTGGACTCCGTGCCCATAAACTTTCTGATGCCGGTGAAGGGGACGCCGCTGGGCCGTCTTCCCCTGCTTGAGCCGCTTGAGGCCCTGAGGATCGTCGGCATATACAGGTTCATACTCCCGCAGAAGGAGATAAGGCTGTGCGGCGGGCGGGTGCAGACCCTCGGAGAGTTGAACTCCATGGTCTTCCTTGCAGGCGCCGACGGCCTCCTGATCGGTAACTACCTCACGATGAAGGGCCGGAGCGCTGATGACGACATCAGGCTGATCGAGTCGCTGGGGCTCAGATGCGCGTAGCCGGCCTGCTGAAGTGCAGGGACTCGATGCCGGGGTGCAGCTCTTCATGTACTGGAGCATAAGAATGAGGGCCTCACGCAGCGGGATGCACGTCTCCGGTGCTGAGGGCATCTTTGACGAGGGCGAACTGGAGGGCAGGGCGGCCGCTTACCTGAGGCGCGCGCTGCATCACGACCGGGGTGAGCCTTACAAGGTGGTGATCACGGTCGAGAGGCTCGAAGAAGAGCCCCTCCTCGTGGGGATGCTCCCGGTGCACGCGGTGGGTGTGCCGGACTATGCTGGGGCATGGAGGTTCATGGAGGCGGTGCTGAAGTCACTGGGTGTCTCCGCCAGGGCGTTCGATGCCGCAAGGGCGGTCGTCGAGTCCCGGGACGTGATGAGGGGGGCCGCGCTCGTCAGGGCCCTGAGCGGTGCAAGGGTGGAACCCGACAGTGTCCGAGGTGTGAGGGCCACGAGACTCGGCATGGAGCCGGACCTGATGCAGCGGTTGAAGGAGCGCCTCGACAGGCTTGGTGCGGACGGCTCCGTCGTCTCCGAGGCGGTCGTGCTCGCCTCGAAGGTGGCATCCTCACCCGGTGTGGTGGCGGAACTCTGTGTGTCAGACGACCCCGGCTACACGACCGGTTATATCGCATCGAGAGCGGCCGGTTACATCAGGGTGCCTCATGTAAAGCCTGCTGGTGCAATGAGTGGAGGCAGGGTCTTCTTCGTTACAGAGGAGTGCAACGTGGTGGATACCGTCAGGTACCTCGAGGAGACCCCGGTCATGGTCGGCACACTCTCAGACATACACGATACGGTCAGCCCTGATGAGTTCATCCGCGGTATTGATCGTTAACCCAGCCTCGGGCTCCTACTCCGAAGAGAGGCTCATGCTCGCCGTGGGGCTCCTCAGGGAGAGGTTCGGGGAGGTCTCCATACTGCGTACCGGCAAGAGGGGTGATGCCGAGGCCATGGCGAGGGACGCCGCAGCGAAGTCCCCGGAGATGATCCTCTCCGTGGGCGGCGACGGCACCTTCAATGAGGTGGTCAACGGCACGGCCTTCACCGACGTACCGGTCGCCTTCGTCCCCGCCGGCACCACCAACGTCCTCGCCAGGGAACTCGGCTTGCCCGGAGACATCTACGATGCCGTGAAGGAGACACTCAGGGGAAGGCCCGAGTACGTCCACCTCGGCAGGATAAACGGGAGGTACTTCGTCCTCATGGCGGGCATAGGCTTTGACGGCGAGGCCGTCTGGAGGGTGAAACAGGGCCTGAAGCGCATATCAGGCAAGGGGGCCTACGTGCTGAGCGGTCTCGGCTGCTTTTTGAGGTACCGTCCCGGAAGGCTCAGGATCGTGATCGATGGAAGGGCATGCGAGGGCTATGGGCTTGTAGCCTGTAACTCCGGCTACTATGCGGGGAGCTTCAGGATCTGCCGCGGAGCGGGCCTCGGCTCACCCTGCCTGCACGTCTCCGTAATGGAGGGGGGAAGGAGATCGGACCTCCTGCGATATGTGCTCAGGGTCGTGATCGGCAGGCCTGCGGTGCCGGCATGCGTGGAGGGGAGGAGGATAGAGGTCTACGGAGACGCCCACATCCAGGTGGACGGTGATTACTTCGGTAGGACCCCGGCGGTGATCACTTTCCATGAGAACGCCCTCAGGCTGATGGTTCAGTAGTGCTTCTTCAGCTCCTTGAGGACCTGTTTCCCGATGTTCTTGAGGGTCTCGAACACGCCCATGCCCTGTGTGGCCACACACTCGAACCAGGGGACCTTCGTGGGATTCAACAGCCTGTCCAGCTCGGCCACCGGGACGATGTTCGGCAGGTCTCGCTTGTTGTACTGTATGGTGTAGGGGAGCCGGTCGAGCTCGTAGCCCTGGTCGGCGAGGTTGATCTTGAGGTCCTCGAGGCTCTCGATATTGGCGTCGGTCCTCTCGATCTGCGAGTCGGCCACGAAGACGACCCCGTCCACTCCCTTCAGTATGAGCTTTCTGCTTGCGGCATAGAAGACCTGGCCGGGCACGGTGTAGAGGTGGAACCTCACCTTGAACCCCTTGATGTCGCCGAGTGCAAGCGGAAGGAAGTCGAAGAAGAGGGTGCGTTCCGTCTCAGTGGCGAGGGATATGAGTTTTCCCTTCTGCTGGGGGGATGTCTTCCTGTAGATGAATTGTAGGTTTGTGGTCTTGCCGCACAGCCCGGGGCCGTAATAGACTATCTTGCAGTTTATCTCTCTGGAGGAGTAGTTTATAAAGGACACCTAACAACACCTACTTGAAAAGTTGGTCGATATCTTCATCGGTGATCTCGGCGAACGGGGACAGTTCAGCCCTCCCCCTGTTCTCTCCGAGGGCCTTCCTGTCCATCTCGTGGAATATCCTCGTCAGCGCTGCCGTGGACTTCTTGACCCTGAGCCTGACGATCCCGAGGGAGGACCTCTGGTCGAACAGCACCCCCAGGATGACCTTGTTGGCCACGATCGATATGTGGATGTTGTCTCTGTCCCCTTCGTGGAAGAGGATGGAGAATTCCTTCTGGCCGAGGAGCTTCGCTATGCCGCCTGTGGCGGCTATGTTGCCTGCGGTGAGCGAGGCGAGGGCGGTGGTGTCTATATTGTGCGTATCACCCGCCGAGGCGATCAGCTGGCCGTTCTTGTCAACGAGAAAGACGAGCTTGGCATTGGCCAGCTGGTAGAGCCTCCTCAATTCCTCATCGACCCTCCGGAACTCTTCCTCATACATTACGAAGTCGGACATCTCACTCCCGGACAGACCTTTTTTGGGCCAAAATCATCCATAGTCCTGTTGTTTTACATTAACAGAACGGGAGATTATTTTCAACCGCAGGCTCAGCCCTCTCCCTTGGTCTCGGCCTCTTCACGCCAGCAGGCCTCCTCCCTCAGGAGGTTCTCCCACTCGCGGTCGACGTTCTCCTGGGCCTGTTTCAGCAGGTCCTGACTGTCCGGTGAGAAGAGGTGTTTGAACCTGCCCTGGGTCTTGAGGAACTCGGTGACGGGCTTCTTTTCCTTGGGCTTGTAGTTTATGGTCAGCCTGCCGTTCTCGTATTCATAGAGCGGCCAGAAACAGGTGTCTGCGGCGATCCTGCAGAGTTCGACCGCGTTGTGCGTCGGGGTCCTCCAGCCGCGGTTGCAGGGGGCGAGTATGTTGATGAAGGCAGGGCCGTCGACATCGAGGGCCTTGCGGACCTTTGTCATGAGGTCGCGCCAGTGTGCCGGCGAGGCCTGTGCGGCGTAGGGGATGTTGTGTGCCGCCATTATCTTGGTCAGGTTCTTGCGCGGTTGCTGCTTGCCGTGTATCACGCTGCCGGCCGGGCAGGTGGTCGTGTTGGCGCCCAGCGGCGTGGCGCTGGAGCGCTGTATCCCCGTATTCATGTACGCACCGTTGTCGTAACAGATGTATACGATGTCGTGCCTGCGCTCCATGGCGCCGGAGAGGCTCTGAAACCCGATGTCGTACGTGCCGCCGTCTCCTCCGAACGCGATGAACTTGATCTTGCGGTCTACCCTTCCCTTCTTCTTCAGGGCCTTGTACATTGCCTCGACCCCCGAGATCGTGGCGGCCGCGTTTTCAAACGCCGTGTGTATCCACGGGATCTTCCACGCTGTGTAAGGATAGATCGTGGTCGAGACCTCCAGGCAGCCGGTTGCGTTCGAGGCCACCAGGGGGACTTCAGCGGCGAGCAATACCTGCCTGATCGCTATCGGTGCCCCGCAGCCCGCGCAGAGCCTGTGTCCGCCCGTGAGAAGATCAGCCTTTTTGGAAAGCTCCTTTAGTCTCAGTGGTGTTGACATCTTTCACTCCTTGGAATCTCGATTTTTGAATCTTGAGTTTTCAATGCAGGAACCTCTGTCCCTCGACTGTGGACCGCTTCAATTCCTGGTATCAGTATGTCCTGACCGGAAGGTAGAGTCCCGGCGGTAATCTCTATTCCCTCACCCCGATGTACTCCTTCAGTGTCGTAGCCTTGCCGGTGTCGGCGATCTCCACCAGTTCCTTGATCACCGCCTCCGCGTCCTCGGGCATGAAGTCCCTGCCGCCGAGGCCGTATATCCTGTTGATCATCACCGGTGAGGAACCGGACGCAATCATGGCCGAGGCGATCTCCATGTACATCGGACCGAAACCGCCGAAGGAGTCGGCCCTGTCGAATACGCCGATCACCCTTGCACTGCCGAGGGCGTCGGCTACTTCCTCGTAGGGGAACGGCCTGAAGAGCCTCGGCTTCAGGAGCCCCACCTTTATGCCCTTGTCCCTGAAGGCGTCGACGACGTCCTTGGCCGTGCCGGCCGCTGAGTTGAGCACGACGATCGCGATCTCGGCGTCATCGAGCCTGTAGGACTCGAAGAGTCCGTAGCTCCTGCCCGAGACCTTCTCGAACTCCTTGGCCACATCGAGCGTCACCTTCTTCGCCCGCTTTATCGCCTCGTGCTGTGCCTTCTTGAACTCTATGTAGTAGTCCGGCAGAACAAGCGGGCCGTACGTGACCGGTTTGTCGACGTCGAGGAGGGGATTGGTCGGCTTGAACTCACCGATGAAGTCCCTCACGACCTCGTCGGGAAGGAATTCCATGCTCTCTATGGAGTGACTTATGATGAAGCCGTCCATGCATACCATTGCAGGGAGCCTGATCTCCTCGTGCTCGGCGATCCTTACGGCTTGAAAGATGTTGTCGTAGGCCTCCTGGGCGTTCTCGGAGTATATCTGGATCCAGCTGCAGTCCCTCGATCCCATCCCGTCGGAGTGGTCGCCGTGGATGTTGATCGGGGCCGAGAGCGCCCTGTTCACGAGCGCCATCGCTATGGGAAGCCTCATGCCCGCGGCGATATGGAGCATCTCCCACATGAGGGCGAGTCCCTGCGACGACGTCGCGGTCATAACCCTGCCTCCAGCCGCCGAGGCGCCTATGCACGCGCTCATCGCACTGTGTTCACTCTCGACGGTGACGAGTTCCGTATCCACCACACCGTCTGATACAAAGGATGCGAACCTCTGCATTATCTCCGTCGACGGCGTGATGGGATAGGCTGCGCAGACGTCCGGGTTTATCTGTTTCATCGCCTCTGCCACGGCCTGGTTTCCTGTGATTGCGAGTTTCTTGCCCATTTCAGTTGCCCTCCTCTACCATCACGATGGCCTTGTTGCCCTTCTTCCCTGGACACTCGTGCGCGCACACTCCACAGCCCTTGCAGTGTTCGTAGTCGAAATCACCCCTCTTGCCGTCACTGACCGTGACAGAGGAGTCAGGACAGTATATCCAGCAGAAGAGACACTGTATGCAGTTCTCCTCTTTCCACTGAGGCCTGAATGCACGCCATGAACCCGTGTTGTACTGTGCCGCATTGCCGGCCTCAGGGATAACAGCACCCATCTCCAGTTCTTTCCATCCCTTCAGTTTCATCCTTCCTTAACCTCCTCATAGCCTCTCCTGGTCGCTTCAAGGTTGGCCGTGATGATCTTTTCAGAGAATTTACTGCCGAAGCTCCCCTTCACGTCGTCGAGCAGCGTCTGGAGATCGGTTATACCCGACGCCCGTGTGAGGGCCCCGAGCACGCACGAGTTAGGGAGGGGTCTCCCGATGGTCTCCAGTGCGATCGTGCTCGCATCGATGGTGAAGAGCTTCTGGGTATCCTTCAGCTTCAGCTTCTTCCTGATCTCTTCGGGCGTCTTGTGTGTGTTGACCACGAAGATGGCGTCGTCGGGCGTCCCTTCGGTGATGTCGATACTCTCTATGAGGGTTGCATCCATCACGACCACGATCTTCGGATGCGTGACAGGGCAGTGTATCCTCAGGGGCTTTGTGCTTATGCGGTTGTAAGCCCTCAGAGGAGCACCGGCCCTCTCGGGGCCGTACTCCGGGAACGCCTGCACGTTCTTGCCGCCGCTCAGGCATGCATCGGCCAATACCTTGGCAGCAGTGACGGTGCCCTGTCCACCCCTGCCGTGCCATCTGATCTCGATTGTCTCACTCATAAAGGACTCCTCCGTTGATTACGTCTCGGTTTCTGTTCGGAAAATCGACAAGTCTCCCGACCGCCCTATATTCTATTAGATTGAAGATTCTTATTTCAAGGAAATTAGCTGTTTAACCGCGTTTTGGCCTTTTTTTCTCTGATACTGTTATGATATTTTTTTATAATGCTGAGGGAGCTGAGGATAAGGAACTTCGCGATAGTCGACAGTGTCGGTCTCTGTTTCAGGGAGGGGCTGAACGTGATAACAGGAGAGACAGGGGCCGGCAAGTCCCTTGTGGTGGACGCCATCGAGCTGGTGCTCGGGGGGAGGGCGAGTTCCGACTCGGTGAGGGCCGGCGCTGAAGAGGCGTGGATAGAGGCCCTGTTCGAGTCTGCCGGGGGCCCTTTGGTCGAGTCCCTCGGCATCTCGGGCGACGACGGCGTTATAGTGAAGCGGGTGATATCGAGGTCCGGAAGGAGCAGGGCCTACATCAATGATTCCCTGGTGACCATACAGACCCTCTCGGCCCTCGGCAGGGGGCTCGTCGACCTCCACGGCCAGCATGAACACCAGAGCCTCCTCTCGTCCGGCGTGCAGAGGAGGCTCGTCGACTCCTTCGGGAGGCTCGAGGGCCTTGCCGGGGAGGTCTCACGGCTCCACGGCAGGTACCGGCGCCTCGAGGAGACGCTCGGAGACATAAGGGGCAAGGCGAGAGAGCGCGCGCAGAGGATAGACCTCCTGAGGTATCAGCTCGGCGAGATCGAAGCAGCCGGGCTTGAGCCCGGGGAGGAGGAGAGGCTGCTCGAGGAGAAGTCGGTCCTTTCGAACCTCACCCGGCTGAGATACCTCGGCGAGACAGCGTTCTCGCTTCTCAAGGACGACGAGGGGTCGGTCATCGAGAAGCTCGGCATGATAGTCCGTGACGTGGAAGAACTCAACCGCATGGATCCCTCGGCTGAAGAGGTGCTCGAGTCACTGAAGGATGCCGAGGCGCTCCTGCACGAAGCAGCCGCCTCCCTCCGCGGCGTCAAGGAGAGGTACGACTGCGAGCCCGCGAGACTCGAAGACGTGGAGTCGAGACTGGCGCTGATCGAGGACCTGAAGAGAAAGTACGGTGAGACTGAGGCGGAAGTGCTCGCATACAGGGACAGGGCGGAGGAGGAACTCCATGAACTCGAGGGACTCGAAGAGCGGGGCGCCGGGGTCGAGGAGGAACTCGAAGAGGTCCGTTCTGTGTTGATGGAGAAGGCCGCCATGCTGAGCGGCATGAGGAAGGAGACGGCCCGGAGGGTGGAAGAGACCATGAGGGATATACTCTCCGGGCTCGCCTTCAGCCGCCCGGACTTCAGGATAGAGATCACGGAGACGCCGATCTCGCCGAGCGGCATCGACAGGGTGGAGTTCCTCTTCTCCGCCAATCCCGGCCAGCCGCCGCGTCCACTCGGCAGGGTGGCCTCAGGCGGTGAACTCTCAAGGGTGATGCTCGCCCTGAAGTGCGTGTTCGCGGATGTCGACAGGGTGCCCGTGCTCGTCTTCGACGAGGTCGATGCCGGTGTCGGAGGGCAGACGGCCGAGTCGGTCGGCGAGAGGCTGAGCCGGCTGTCGGAGAGCCGCCAGGTGATCTGTATCACCCACCTGCCGCAGATCGCATCGAGGGCCGATTCCCACCTCCTTGTAACAAAGGACGAAGACGCCGGGGGTGTCAGCGTCACGGTCGGCGAACTCGACCGCGAGGGCCGGGTGAGGGAGATTGCAAGGATGCTGAGCGGCTCCGTGACCGGGGTCTCTCTCAGGCATGCCGAGGACCTGCTGCGGAAGGCCGGGCGGTCTCGGGGAGGATGAGATGGGGCCCCTTGATCCGGAAGGAATCCCCGTGATACCATGGTTCGTGTCGGCTCAGGAGGAGGAATGAAGGGCAGGGTGGAGATAGACAGGGAGCTCTGCAAGGGGTGCGGTTACTGCGTGATCGCATGTCCCAAGCGTATAATCGGGACGGATTCAGAGTTCAACAAGGCTGGCTACTACCCGGTGAGGCTGACAAGGCCGGAGGCGTGCACTGGATGCATGCTCTGTGCAGAGGTCTGTCCAGAGGTGGCGATCATGGTCTGGAGGGAAGCGGCGCGGTAAGCTCAGGTGGCTCTCCTCTTCCTGACGAGCTCGTATATGGCGACCGCAGCGGTTGCCGCAACGTTGAGGCTCTCGGCTTTTCCGTAGATGGGGACCTTCAGGGCTGAGGCCGCTGCACTGCGTATCTCCGCGCTCACACCCCTCGACTCGTTCCCGAAGACGAGGGCCGCCCGGCCCGGGTAGTCGAAGTCGAAGACCGTCTTTTCCGCCTCAGGCGCCGTAATGACGACGGGTATGCCGTGGCTCGAGCACCACTTGAGGAAATCCTCCCTGTCAGCCAGCACGATGTCGAGGCTGAATACACTCCCGGCAGACGCCCTTATCACTTTCGGTGTGAAGGGGTTGGCGGAGCCCTTGAGGGAGACGAATACCCCGAGTCCTGCAGCGTCGCATACCCTGATTATCGATCCGGTGTTCCCGGGGTCCTGAATACCGTCGGATACGACGACGAGCTCGTCCCTGCCGGGTGAGAGCGCGTCGAGGCCCTTTGCCTCGACCGCACAGACCGCGATTAAGCCCTGCGGTGTGACCGTGCCGGATATGCGTGCCATCTGGGGCCTGTCCACGACGAATACAGGTACCGCGAGGCGCGTGAGTCTTTCGACAACGGCTGCGTGCCGCTCCTCCTTCAGCACGTCCTCTGTTACGAGTGCCGACTTTATCGCGATTCCTGACCGGAGGGCCGTCTCCACCGGACGCGGGCCTTCAACCAGTACTTCGCCGCGTGGCTCCTTCAAGGTCGGCGCGTACTTCTCGGGCCTGCTCCTCAGCTTGACGGCCTTCTTCACGGCGGGGTTATGCGGGGATCGAAGAGTCCTCGACCTCATTTCTCACGCGCCACTTGATGTAGACGACTATTCCCGGCATGGACCCCACCGTGTAGGCGAGGAACCAGGCAAGGGAGATGGATGTGGCCACATCTGCCGGGATGCCCGTAAGACCGAGGAGCATCACGAAGGCACCCTCCCTCACGCCGAGCCCTGATATGGATATCGGTAGGGTGGTGAGGGTGTTGATTATGGGTATGAAGAGGAAGTACTCGATGAGCGAGGCATCGGCGCCGACACCGACGGACAGGATGTACACGGAGACTATCCCGATGACCTGTATCAGGACCGACAGGGCGAAGGCCTTCAGGATGACGGCAGGGGAGTGCTTGAGCATCCTGAAGTACTTGTGGACGCGCTTTATGGTCGTGAACCTTTTACCGATCTTGAGGACGAATATGAAGAAGCTGACGGCTATGAAGATGAGCGCTATTACGGGCACAGCCCACTCGGCACCCGTACCGCGTATCTTGTGTATCCCGAAAGGGATGGCCGTAAGCCCGAGGGTGATCATTGCGAGAAACCCCATGTAACGGTCGGCGAAGACCGTTGCGAGTGACAGCGAACCCCTCTCGGTGTCCTTGTAGAGATAGTACGTCCTCACCGCGTCCCCTCCCACCATGCCCGGCAGGAAGCGGTTGAAGAAGGCCCCCATGAGATAGAGGGAGAAGAGCCTGAAAGTGCCCAGTTCACCGAAGTCCCCCCCGAGCGGCTTCAGCAGGGTCTTCCACCTGACCGTCGAAGTGAAGAGCGAGAGCAGATAGAGCAGCATCGCCGCGACGAAGCTCAGGGGGTTCATCTCCTTGAGGGTCAGGTACACCTCCCTGATGCCCGCCTTCCTGAGGACGAAGTAGAGGATGGCGGAACTTATCGATATCTTCACCAGGAGCGTGAAGAGCTTATTTCTCTTTCCTGCCAAGTATCTCCTTGATTACGTAGATCGGTTTTTTCTGGCTCTCGTGATAGACCCTCACGAGCATCTCGCTTATGAGCCCCATGCCTATGAGCTGAATTCCGACGATTATGAGCAGTATGCTCAGAAGCAGGAGGGGCCTGCCCCCTATGGACTCGCCGAAGAGTATCTTCCTGGCCGACAGGTAGAGCGAGAGCGTGAAGCCGGTCAGTCCGCACCCGAGCCCCAGGGGACCGAAGAACTGTATGGGCTTCGTGGAGAAGCTCTGGAGAAACTTCACCGTTATGAGATCGAGCATCACCTTGACCGTCCTTGATATCCCGTACTTCGACTTTCCCCTGAGCCTCGGGTGATGAGTCGTCTCCACCTCTGTCACGCTCACGCCGTACCAGCTTGCCACCGCGGGTATGAATCTGTGCATCTCACCGTAAAGCCGCAGACTCTTCACGACCTCACGCCTGTACGCCTTCAGGGAACAGCCGTAGTCGTGCAGCCTCACGCCCGTGACCCTGCTTATGAGCCAGTTCGCAGCCATCGAGGGGAGCCGCCTGCTCAGGTAGGGGTCCTTCCGCTCCTTCCTCCAGCCGCTGACGAGGTCGAAGTCGTCTATGCGGGAGAGGAGCTTCGGGATGTCGGCTGGATCGTTCTGGAGGTCGCCGTCCATTGTTATGATGACGTCACCGCGCGCTACGTCGAACCCTGCTGCGAATGCGGCGGTCTGCCCGAAGTTCCTCCTAAGTATCAGTACGACCGTGCGCTCGTCAGAGCGCGACAGTTCTTCAAGGAGCACCGGCGTGCCGTCCGTGCTGCCGTCGTCCACGTATATGAGTTCGTAGTCGATCCCGATGGATGAGAGCACACCGGTCAGTCTCTCGTGGAGCTCTTCCACGTTCTCTTCTTCGTTGTACAGAGGGATTACCACGGAGAGCCTTTTCAGCCAGGCCGGTCTCTCAGAGAGCCTTTCTTCATTCTGTTCTCTGGTCGAGTTGTTCAATTCGGTTTCCTTTTCCCGCTCGGCGGCCCCGGGATTATGTTCAGAAGAAATAAAGACTTCCTGTACAAACCGCCTGAAGCCGGTCCGTAGACAAAGGGTCTCTTATTTTACACATTTCATTGCCGCTAAGACAAACGAGGCTGCATAGGCCCAGACTGCGCACCATTAAGGAGTATTGGAGTGCACGTGTCACAATATGTGAAGTCGATTACTCATGGACGGTGCCGTTTTTCGTCACCACCTGGATGCCTCCAGGTCGATGCGGCAGGAGAATGCAAACAAATACAGGGTGTTAGCAGGTCCGGGTTCCGGATGTTTTTCAAGGCCTTTTACGGGCGGAACATTATATTTTGTTAATCATTACAGGTGGGTTGAGCGCGTGACGCGGGAGTGCCCGCCCGTGATGCATCGATGGCGGGCATGGTACTTGCTTGTTGCTATTAGAGCTGCTAATATATAAAAACAGGCAACGGGTCGTATTCGCGGTCGTCACCCGGTAACAAACACGGTAGCATGATGGAAGAGTGAAATAACTGCACGAGGGGTGCAGGCTGGGGGCAGAGAATGGAGAACATGCAGTCGATAGCGAACATCCTGATATTCATGGCAGCCACTGTGGGTGTCATAAGCGTGGTGATCTACATAATCGGCCTCTTCAGGCAGCCTGACCGGGAGGAAGAGGAGAAGAACAGGAGAGAGCACTTTGGTACGCTCAGGGAGATATCGCTCAGGGACCAGCGTATCCGGGAGCTCCAGTCCGAAGTACAGCGCCTCAACGAGCTCAACAGCCGCTACCTCGTCTTCATGTTGAACATCCCCACGGTGGTCATGCACCTCAACTCCACGCTCGAGTTCGACGAGATTGCATCCACTATCATCCGGCTGGTGAGGGACATAATAGCCACCGACACGGTCGAACTCTACATATATGACAAGGAGGCGGACCTCCTGAAGAGGGTTTCGCCTGACGGCAAGGTGGAGGACGGCATGACGTATGCCCTCGGCGAGGGACTGATCGGCAGGGCGGGTCAGCACCGCATGCTCAGGATCAGGGGCCGAGGTGACGAGGGCTACAGCGGCAAGAAGGACAAGGAGCAGGTGGAGGCGAACATCTACATGGCCGCCCCGATCCACTTCAGCAACCGCCTGCTCGGTGTCATCGGTGCCGGTGAGATAAAGAACCCGAGCGGTAACGAGGGCAGTCTGCTGAAGATGATCGCCGACATCGCCGGCGTTGCGTTGTTCAACCAGAAGTTCCTCAGCGGTGCTAAGAAGAAGGCCGAGGTCGACCCGCTGACGGGTCTCTATAACCGCCGCTACTTCTTCCACATGGTCCAGAAGTTCGTCGAAAAGTCGATCCTCGAGGACACCCCGATCTCGATCTTCCTGTTCGACATAGACAACTTCAAGCACTACAACGACACGAACGGCCACGCGGAGGGCGACAAGCTCCTGAAGGAGCTGAGCGAGCTCGTGGCGAAGTTTACGCGGAAGACATCCGTTGTCGCACGTTACGGCGGCGAGGAGTTCATAGTGATGCTGCCGGAGATTTCGAGGGAGGAGGCGTTCGTGTATGCCGAGAGGGTCCGCGAGATGATCGCCTCACACCCGTTCGCCCACAGGGAGAAACAACCCCTCGGGATCATCTCTATAAGCGGTGGGGTTGCGAGCTTTCCCGCAGACGGCAGGTCGATCCACGAGGTGATCCAGCTGGCCGACGCCGCCCTCTATCAGGCAAAGAGGGAGGGACGCAACCGCATAATCATGCACAAGCCCTTCATGTTTTCAGACACGTCCTCGGAGGGCTGACCCCAAACATCGCCGGCCTTGATTTGACGTCACTGTCTTGACGTGTGTCGACGTGTCTGGCCTCTCAGCCCGAGGCTGTACGCTGTGATGGCTTCGACCAGTGCTTCGACTGTGGCGGTTTCGGGGACGATCTCCACCTTGAGCCCGGCCCTCTCGATCGCCGCTGCAGTGACAGGGCCTATCGCTGCTATCGTGACGCCGGCAAGCAGGTCTCCGGCCTCATCACCCATCATCTCGCAGAAGTTGGTGAACGTGGCCTCTGAGGTGAACGTGGCGATGGTGATCCTGCCTTCCCTGAGAAAGCGCTTCATCCGCTTGCCGTGACTTTCGGGCTTGACCGCCCTGTAAGCGACCGGGGTGTCTATCTCGCCGCCCGCCCCTCTCACCGCCTCGGGGAAGACCTCTCGCGCAGTCTCGGCACGCGGCAGCAGTATCTTCATGCCCCTGAAAGCGCCGGGGCCTCCGAAGGCGCGTATCAGCCCCTCCGCCCTGAAGCTCTCCGGCACGAGGTCGACCTTGAGTCCGAATCTCCTGACCTCGGCCGCGGTCTTCGCGCCTATGGCGCATATCTTTATCCCGTAGAGCTCCCTCACGTCCCTGTCGAGGTCGAGGAGTCGCCCGAAAAAAGACCTCACGCCGGCTGCACTGGTGAAGACGATCCAGTCGTAGTCGCCGACCCTGCCGATGGCGGTGTCGAGCGCCTGCCAGGACTCGGGCGGCACCACCTTTATGGTGGGAAAGACCGTCACCTCGGCCCCGAGTTCCTCGAGCGGCTCGAACCCGCCGGCGTGCTCGCGCGTGACGAGCACCCTATGGCCGAAGAGCGGTTTCTTCTCGAACCAGTCGAGTTTATCTCTCAACCTTACCACGTCTCCGACGACGACGACGGCCGGGGGTCTTATCTCGCTGTTCCTCACCGCAGCCGGTATCTCGCCCACGGTCGAGACGATCGTCCTCTGCTCCGCCCTCGTGCCCCAGCGTATCACCGCAACCGGTGTGTCAGGGGCCTTGCCGTTGTCGATGAGCCTTTGGGATACCTCTTCAATGTTCTTTATCGCCATGAGAAACACGATGGTGCCGCTGCCTTTTGCAAGGGCGGGCCAGTCGATGCTGCTCTCCTTCTTCGTCGAGGCCTCGTTGCCCGGGACCACCACGAAGGAGGATGCGTAGTCCCTGTGCGTCAGGGGAATTCCGGCATAGGCCGGTGCGGCGATGGCAGAACTTATGCCCGGGACCACCTCGAACCTTATGCCTGCCTCTGTGAGGACCTCTGCCTCTTCGCCGCCGCGTCCGAAGACAAAGGGGTCTCCGCCTTTCAGCCTGCATACATCCTTTCCCTCGAGGGCCTTCTTCACGAGCACGGCGTTTATCTCCTCCTGGGTCATGTCGTGGCGCCCCCCGCGCTTTCCTGCGTAAATGAGTTCTGCATCACGCTTTATGTAGTCGAGTATATGGACGTTGAGGTGGAAGTCATAGACGACGACGTCGGCCTTCTGAAGACACCTCAACCCCTTTATCGTCAACAGCCCTATGTCTCCGGGTCCTGCGCCGACGAGATAGACCGTACCTTTTGCCTCTTTCATTGTATTCACCTCTATGTTCGTCTCTATTCAGATTTCGGGATTCCTTCCGTAGACGCTGTCGAGAATCTCCCTGGCGCCCCTTGAGAGCAGGTCCTCGGCAAGCCCGATGCCGACAGGCTCTGCGGCATCAGGGCCGCCCTCCTCACGCCCCCTGATGATCCTATCGCCTGAGACGCTTCCCACGAGGCCATCCAGCACGAGTTTTCCGCTGCTGAGCCTCGCATGGGCGCCGATCGGCACCTGGCAGCCCCCCTCGAGCCTCCGGAGGAAGGCCCTCTCGGTCCTGACGCACACGGCGGTCTCCTCGTGATTCAGGGGTGCGAGCAGGCCGTTGATGAAAGGGTCTTCGACCCTGCACTCTATTCCCACGGCACCCTGCCCGATCGCCGGCAGGCTCACCTCGGGCGGGAGCAGCTCGGTTATCCTGTCGTTCCAGCCGAGCCTCTTGATCCCGGCTGCGGCGAGTATCACGGCGTCGAACTCTCCTTCGTCGAGTTTTCTCAGGCGCGTGTCGATGTTCCCGCGCAGCTGTTTTATCCTCAGGTCAGGCCTCAAGTTGAGCAGCTGGCACGACCTCCTGAGGCTGCTCGTCCCGACGACGGCCCCTTCGGGTAGGTGTTCCAACCCCTTGAACCTGAACCCGCCGTCTCCGTCCCGCCGGCTTATGAACGCATCCCGCGGGTCCTCCCTCCTGCATATGACGGCGAGGTGCAGGCCCTCTGGGAACTCCGTGGGGACGTCCTTCATGCTGTGGACCGCGATGTCGGCCTCGTGCCTGAGAAGCGCCTCCTCAATCTCCTTGACGAAGAGTCCCTTGCCGCCGACCTTTGCAAGCGGCACGTCGAGTATCTTGTCTCCGGTGGTCCTGATCTTGTTGATCTCGACGCTCAGTCCAGGGTGCAGCCGCTCGAGTTCCGACCTCACCCACTCGGCCTGCCACAGTGCCAGCCTGCTTCCCCTCGTGCCTATGATCACCTTTCTATCTCGATCCATTGTTCTCCCCTATGCCGTAAAGCCTCCTTATCATTGCGATCAGCATGTCCCTGTCCTCCGTGTCCTCCTTGAGCGCGACCGTCGGGGGGTGAATGAGCTTGTTCACGACCGCGGAGACGGCATACTCGATCGCCCTTCTCTGTCTCTCGTCCACGTTCCCGAGTCTGTTCATGAGCCTTTCGAGCTCCGCCTGCTTGATCTCCTCGGCCCTGTTGCGGAGCTCCACTATGGTGGGGACCGAATCGAGCGAGGTCTGCCACTTCAAGAACTTCTCGATCTCCTCCTCTATGATGGCCTCGGCCCTCTCGGCCTCCTTCTTCCTCCCCTCGACGTTCGAGTCGACGATTCCCTGCAGGTCGTCGACGTCGTACAGGTAGACGTTGTCTATCTGGTTTATCTCGGGGTCTATGTTGCGGGGTACGGAGATGTCTATTATGAAGACCGCCCTGTTCTTCCTCCCCCTCATGATCATCTGCATGTCCGACTTGTGCAGGATGTATGAAGGGGCTCCGGTCGAACAGATGATGATGTCGGTGTTGACGAGTTCCTTGATGAAGTCCTCGAACCTCACGGCCCTCCCGCAGAACTCCTTGGCGAGCTCGACCCCCCGCTCGTAAGTCCTGTTAACGACGGTCACGTCCTTAACGCCGTTCTTTATCAGGTGCCTGACGGCCAGTTCCGCCATCTCTCCGGCTCCAAGCAGCATGAACCTCTTGTCTTCGAGGTCGGCGAATATCTTCTTCGTGAGTTCGACCGCGGCATAACTGATGGAGACCGCGTTCTCGGCGATCCTCGTCTCTGTCCGCACCCGCTTTGCAACGCTTATGGCCTTCTTGAGGAGGCGGTTGAGGATGACGCCGGTTGCGCCCCTTGAGAGGGCGAACTCGAATGCGTCCTTCAGCTGGCCCAGTATCTGGGGCTCACCCACGACCATCGAGTCGAGACTCGAGGCGACCCTGAAGACGTGCCTTATCGCGTCCCTGTCGGCGTAGAAGTAGAGGGAGCCTTCGAGACTCCCTGCGTCTATGGAGTGGAACTCGGAGAGAAAGGCCTTCATGGCGGCGGCGGCCCTGTCCGGGTCTGATACGTGGGCATATATCTCCACCCTGTTGCAGGTGGAGAGTATCATGGCTCCCTTGACCTCGGAGAGCCGGAGAAGCCCCTTCAGCCCCGCTTCCAGTCCGGGGCCGTCGAAGGCGAGTCTCTCCCTCACCTCTACTGGAGCCGTCTTGTGGTTGAGTCCTGTGACTAATACCCTCATCTGACGAAAGTGTGAACTCCCTTGAGCAGCAGATTTACTCCGAAAAACGTGAAGATCACCACGGAAAAGCCGAAGATCGAGAGTATGGCGGCCTTCTTGCCCCGCCAGCCGGCCGTCAGCCTCACGTGTAGGACGAGGGCGTAGATCAACCATGTGATCAGAGACCAGACCTCCTTGGGGTCCCAGCGCCAGTAGCTCCCCCATGCGCTCTCGGCCCATAGGGCGCCCGTGATTATCGCGAGCGTCAAGAGTGGAAACCCGAGCGTTATCAGCTTGTAGCTCACCTCGTCGAGTATCTGGAGGCTCGGCAGCCTGTTGGAGAGGCTTCCCAGTCTCTTCCTCTTGATGAAGTGCTCCTGCACGAGGTACATCACCCCTATGCCCGCGGCCAGGGCAAAGGCTGCGTCTCCCAGGAAGGCCAGCGCCGTATGAATGCCGAGCCAGTAGCTCTGGAGCATCGGGCTTACGGGTTTTATCTCGCGCGGCAGCACCGACGAGGAGAGCATGAGTATGAAGACCACGGGCATTATGAACGAGCCGAGCAGCCCTATCCTGTACCTGTACTCGATGAAGAAGAAGAGCAGCACTATGCACCACGAGAAGAAGGAGGATGCCTCGTGCATGTTCGTCACCGGTATGCGCCCGGACAGGAGGCTGACCGCGATGTTGGCCGTGTGGAGGGCAAAGCCGACGGCGGCAAGGACGAGCATGATTCTGGTCGTGGCCCTGCTCCCCCTGAAGAGCTCCACGACACCGACTATCGTCGCCGCAAAGTAAAAGGTCAGGGCGAGTTCAAAGAGTATAACCATCAGAAACAACCGAGTTCACAGCCCGTGATCTTTATGCCGAGTTCGTCGGCCAGCCTGCCGACCTCGCGATAGGACACCCCGGCCTCTTCGGCGATCTTCCTCGCCGTCCTGCAGGAGATCCTTTTGTCCTTCGCAAGCCGGATGAGTTCCCCCTCCGGGGATGAGGCGGCCTCTGCAGCCGCTTCTTCGCCCGGCGCGGCTGAACGTGCCCCTGTGTCCCTCATCCCTACTTTATCCATGACGATCTCTCCGAGCCTGCGGAAACACGCCCTCTCCTTGACGCTCAGACGGATGATCCCGCTCTTGCCCTCAGCCGTCTGAGCGAGGGTTGTCGTGTCCGGGGCGGGAACGTCGTCTTGGTAGATTACGATATCGGCCTTGTCGAGAACCCTCTGAGCCGAGGGCTTCAGTCTTCCGGAGTCCTTTCCAAAGACAAATATTACAATATCGGGCGACAAAAACTCAATCGGCGCGTTTCCCTCGATCACTATGCCTTTGCAATGAGCGAGCATGCCGACGGCCATGTCGATAGACTCTTCCAGTGCCGAGTCGGGTGCCTGGATCCAGAGCACGTCGGCGGCACCGGCACGCCTGAGGCGCGATGTGTCCTTGTCATCAGCGGCCGCCGGGTTCCGGCTCACGGATGTGTACAGTGCCGTCCTCGAATACTTTATCGCACACCACGAACCGCCGAGGAGCCGCAGGAGGTTTTCGGCCACGGTGGTCTTTCCGCATCCGCCGTGTGCTCCACCGACACATATTATGGGTTGCCTGTCCACTCTGTTGACTATTTTAACGCATTACGGGGTGATAAGTCAGAAGGCGCTTCACTAAAGTTTCAGCGTCTTCAGCCGATAAATAAGAAGAGTCCATGTTCGTAATAATCGGAATAGCGGTCGTTCTCGGGGCCGTTGTCGGCGGCTACCTCATGGAGCACGGCAACCTCAGCGTCCTGATCCAGCCGGCGGAGATCGTCATCATATTCGGCGCCGCAATCGGCTCGCTCATCATAGCTGCGCCTCCAAAGGTCCTATCCATGATACTCAAGAGCCTGGGAAAGCTCTTTTCATCCGGGGGCATGGGGAAGTCCGGCTACCTCGAGCTCATGAGCCTGCTCTTCAACATATTCTCCAAGATACGCAAGGAGGGGCTCATATCCATAGAGACGGACATAGAAAACCCCAAGAAGAGCCCCCTCTTCTCGAAGTACAAGGCCGTGATGTCGAATCATCACGCGGTCGGCTTTCTCTGCGACAACCTGAAGGTCATAATCTCCACCAACGTCCCGCCGCACGAACTGGACGCACTCATGGAACTCGAGACGGAGACCCACCACCACGAGGCGATGACGCCGGCACACAGCATAGCGAGGGTCGCAGACGCACTGCCGGGGCTCGGCATCGTTGCGGCGGTGCTCGGGGTGGTGCTGACTATGGGAAAGATCAGCGAGCCTCCCGAGGTCCTCGGTGAAAGCATAGGCGCGGCACTGGTTGGCACGTTCCTCGGCGTCCTCATGTGTTACGGGTTCGTCGGCCCCATTGCGACCAATATAGAGTCCAAGGTCAAGGAGGACGGGATCAGTTTTCAGGTGATAAGGGTGGCACTCGTCTCCTTCGTCGGCGGCGCCGCCCCACAGATGGCGGTGGAGTTCGGCAGGAGGGCGATCCCGACCTCCGACAGGCCGTCCTTCAATGAGCTCGAAGAGGCGGTGAGGAAGAAATGAACGCGCGCGGGGTGAATGTATGAAAGACTCGAAGATAATAATAAAGAAGGTGAAGAAGGTCGAGGGCGGTCATCACGGTGGAAGCTGGAAGGTGGCGTATGCGGATTTCGTGACCGCCATGATGGCCTTCTTCCTACTGCTTTGGCTCGTCACCATGGTGTCGCCGGAGAAGCGGGCGAGGGTCGCGGCATACTTCAAGTACTTCAGCATCTTCGAGAAGGGCGGGACCTCCTTCATGGAGAAGTCCAGCGAGATGTTCAGTGAATCGGGCGCGACCGCTGACAAGGCCTTCGCGGACTATTACGGGACCTTCGGGTCGAGCACCATGACCCCCGAAACACTCAAGGAGGCCATAAGAGAGGCCGTGGAGACCATGCTCGGCGACATCAAGGACCAGATACTCGTCAAGATTGTGAAGGAGGGCGTGAAGATAGAGATCATCGACAAGAACGGCAGCTCGATGTTTCCGATCGGCAGCGCCGAGTTGACTCCGAAGGCGAAAGAGATACTGAAGGTGCTGGCCGACAACATAGGCGACATAAACAACAAGCTCTTCATAGAGGGGCATACGGACTCATATTCGTACTCGTCGAACAGCAACTACACCAACTGGGAACTCTCCGCCGACAGGGCGAACGCCGCGAGACGCCACCTTGAAAGGCTCGGGATATCACCCGACAGGATAGTTCGTGTCGTCGGTTATGCGGACAAGGACCCCCTCTTCACCGACAGTCCGCGTGACCCCAAGAACAGGAGAATAAGCATAATAATTTTGTTCCCGGAAAGCAGAAAGCCTCACGCGGGGAAAACAAAAAAATAACCATTCGATTTTTTTGCTTCTTACGCGCGCAGCTCCGGATGTTCCCCGCAGTAAAAAAAAACGAATATAAACAAGACGTTCCGGTCTCCCTCCAAAGACAAAACCAAGTCTGCAAGCCGACTATCGCCCACCCACGGCAGTAAAAAAAAACATTGCAAAAAACTTTTTGGGTGTAGTATAATCCCTCTGGCAATATTGGTCCCGGATACATCTATGGTGCATTACAACAGTGGACAAAAATTCAAGGAGAAAAAACATGAGATATTTTAACATTAACCTTAAAGGCGACGGCGGTCGTGGAACGATAAAAGATGTCGATTGCGAGGCTCGGAAAAGGAACGTCTGGCTGGAAGTGTTGGCCGAACAGGCGAGGTCCCTCGGAGTGTTCGCGATCGTTGTCGCGGTCTTGGTTTCCTTTGGCTTGCCGGCGTGGGCTTCAGAGGACGGTAATGGCGCAGCCGCCGCCGTCAGGGATGACGACATCCCGAAGTTCTTCGTGCCGCCGCCGCCGTTCTCCGAGGGTATATTTCCCTGCTCGCAGTGCCACGCCGACATGGTCGTTAACAAGAAGCGGAGGAAGCTCTACTATCATACCAATATACAGAAGATGTTCAACCATGCGGAGAAGCAGAGGTGGTGCCTCGACTGCCACAACCCCGACGACAGGGACAAGCTGAGGCTCGCAAGCGGAAGGCTCATCACCTTCGAGGAGTCGTATTATCTGTGCGGCCAGTGTCATGGAACGATCTTCCGTGACTGGAAGGCCGGGGTGCACGGCAAGAGGACCGGGATGTGGAACGGGAAGAAGGAGTACCGCCTCTGCGTTCACTGCCACAATCCTCATTCACCGAGGTTCAAGCCTCTCAAGCCCCTGCCGCCGCCCATAAAGCCCTCTGACATAAAGTACAGGAGGCTGTCTCCGGATGAGATACCGCCAAATCCGTTGAACAAGATTTTTCCACTAAAAACAGATTCGAGGAGTAAAGATGCCAAAGGAAATTAAAGGACATAGCTTATCCAGACCGATCAGCCGCAGGGGGTTCCTGAAGGGTACGGCGCTGGGGCTCGCCTCCACGGCGGTGCCCTTCGCCAAGGCGGACGCCTCCTTCTGGGACGCCTACTTCCAGAAGCATTTCAGGGAGATGAACGAAGACGAGCTCAGGGAAGTGATAAAGAGGCTCGAGAAGGAATACGCCGAGGAGTACGACACGAAGTTCAACATCAAGACCACGAAGGCCATGCCGGGGACGCTCTTCGGCTACGGACTCGACCTCTCGCGATGCATAGGCTGCAGGAGGTGTGTCTATGCGTGTGTTAGGGAGAACAACCAGTCGAGGGACCCACAGATACACTGGATAACGGTCCTGAGGTTCAAAAAGGGCGAGAAGTGGATCGACCTCGAGGAGTCGGAGAAGTACTACTATCCTGAGGCGGTGCCAGAGGAGGGCTACTTCTACATGCCGGTGCAGTGCCAGCAGTGCGAGAACCCGCCGTGCGTCAGGGTGTGCCCGACTCAGGCGACCTGGAAGGAGCCGGACGGAATAGTGGTGATCGACTACAACTGGTGCATCGGCTGCCGCTACTGCATGGCGTCGTGTCCGTACGGCGCAAGGCGCTTCAACCTTGCAAAGCCGAGGATCCGCAAGGAGGAGCTCAACCCAGAATCGCACTACCTCGGCAACAGGCCCCGTTACAAGGGCGTGGTGGAGAAGTGCATATTCTGCGTGCAGAGGACGAGGGCCGGCAGGTATCCCGCATGTGTCGAGATATGTCCAGTCGGTGCCAGGAAGTTCGGTAACCTGCTGGACCCGAAGAGCGAGATCAGGTACTGCATCGAGAACAAGAGGGTGTTCCGGCTGAAGGAAGACCTGAACACGTATCCCAAGTTTTATTACTTCTTTGCGACATAATAATTCTGAGGAGGAAGGGTTGCCATGTATGCTTTGGTGAGAAACTTTTTCACGGCTTTGAGACATATCGCGAGAGGCGGCAAGTGGTATTACATCTGGCTGGCTTTTCTGTCGTTCTTCATTGTTGTTGGGGCTGTCGCATACATCAGACAGCTGCACACCGGGCTCATCCTGACCGCCATGAGGGATCAGGTCTCCTGGGGGTTCTACATATCCAACTTCACGTTCCTCGTCGGTGTCGCGGCGGCTGCGGTCCTACTCGTCGTGCCTGCATACGTGTACCACTTCAAGCCGATCAAGGAGATCGTCCTCTTCGGAGAGCTCCTCGCCATAACGGCCATTATAATGTGTATTCTCTTCATCATGGTCGACATGGGGAGGCCTGAGAGGGTCTGGCACCTCCTGCCCATCGTGGGGACCATGAACTTTCCGTCTTCGCTGCTCGCCTGGGACGTCGTTGTGCTCAACGGCTATCTCGCCATAAACTTCCTCATATCTTTTTACGTCCTGTACAAAATGTCGCACAGCAAGGAGTACAGCATCCAGCTGATCAAGCCCTTGATCATGATCTCGATCCCGTGGGCCATCAGTATCCACACGGTTACGGCCTTCCTCTACAACGGCCTGTCGGCCAGGCCTTTCTGGAATGCGTCGATCCTGGCTCCGAGGTTCATCGCATCGGCGCTCTGTTCGGGGCCGGCCCTCATGATACTCATATTCCAGATCATAAGGAAGGTCTCCAAGATAGAGATAGACAACAGGGCCCTGTTCAAGATAGCCGAGCTGATAGCATACGCGATAGGGCTGAACCTCTTCCTCTTCGGAGCGGAGTTCTTCAAGGAGTTCTATTCCGGAAGCATACATCTCGCACCCATGGAGTACCTCTATTTCGGCCTCAAAGGCAAGACGACCCTGGTGCCCTGGATGTGGGCGGCGCTGCTCTTCAATATCACGGCGTTCCTCATCTTCCTGAGTCCGCGGGCGAGGGAGAACTTCCTGACCCTGAACATAGGGTGCGTCCTTGTGATAATCGGGGTCTTCATAGAGAAGGGTATGGGACTTGTCATACCTGGCTTCGTCCCGGGAGTGCTTGGAGAGATATACGAGTACTCGCCGACGTGGACGGAGAAGAGCGTCACCTTGGGCATATGGGCTGCAGGCGCGATGATATACACGCTGCTGTTGAAATTCGCCGTGCCGATTTACACGGGCGAGCTCAGGTTCATATCCAAGCCCGGCACGGAGTGATCCAGGTCTTGAACTTTCTTGTTGACATCCTGGATTGTGTTGCTATATCATTTTTTTACAACGTGCCGATCGAATCAACGTGCCCGGATCGTGTGGGGGTGTATGGATGAAGAGACGCAAGTTTTTGAAGTCATTACTCGCCCTGCTGGGCTCTACGACGCTTGTATCCTTTGCCTATCCTCTGGTCAGGTTCATCGCGCCGCCCAGCAAAAAGGCGGAGGTTAAGCGTCTCAGCCTCAGTAAAGGCGATATCCCTGCAGGTGAGGCCAGAGAGGTCGTATTCAACAACACGCCTGCGATCGTCATCAACAGGCCGGGTAAGGGTTATATAGCCCTCTCCAAGGTCTGCACTCACCTGGGGTGTCTCGTAGAGTTCAACAAGGAGAAGGCGAGGTTGATCTGCCCATGTCATGCCGGCGAGTTCAGTCTTGACGGAAAGGTCCTTTCAGGACCACCCCCGAAACCCCTTACAGAGTTTCCACTGCGTGTGGAGGGTGAGTCCATCATAATAGGTTAGGAGAGAGCCGCCGTGCGGGTGTGTGCGGCGCGGACAAAAATTTTTTCCAGAGCGGAGACTTTATGTGGCGAAGGATAAAGAAGGGTCTCGAAGTAAGAATCGGTCTTGAGGACCTCGTCAATACTAAGCTGAAGAGGTACACCGTCCCGAGAAACACCAATATATTCTATACCCTCGGTGGAGTTGCACTTGCGGCGTTCATCATTCAGGCGCTCACCGGGTTCTTTCTCCTGATATACTACGTGCCGCATTCCGACCACGCCTTCAGGAGCGTACAGCAGATAATGACCTCTGTGCCGTTTGGATGGCTCTTCAGGCTTATGCACGTGGTCGGAGCAAACCTCATAGTCGCGGTTGTCTTTCTACACATGCTCTCGGTCTTCTTCATGGGAAGCTACAAGAAGCCGAGGGAGTTGACATGGATCGCAGGCTGGCTCATGCTCCTTGTGGTCCTCACGTTCAGCCTGAGCGGCAACCTCCTGCCGTGGAGCCAGTTGAGTTACTGGACCACCACCGTGGTCACCGCCATGCCGACTGCATTTCCGTACGTGGGTGACTACATTGCCAATGTACTCAGGGGCGGCGAGTTCGTCTCAGGAGTGACGTTGAACAGGTTTTTTGCCCTCCATGTGGCGCTTCTGCCCCCGGTTTTCGTCCTCTTCCTGGTGGTGCACATATTCCTCATAAGGAGGATCGGGCTGTCGTCGCCGCCGTTCGGGGAGCAGACCGCAGGGTCCGGTGAGTGGAACGAATACAGGCATGTGAGCTACCCCGACGGCTATTCCTTCTATCCCTACTTCGTGCTGAAGGAGCTTTACATGGTGCTGGCGTATCTCGTGGTAATGTTCTTCGTCATCACCTTTGTCCCGACGCTCTTCCTGCCCCAGGGGGCGAACATACCGGCCGATCCACTGAAGACCCCCGCCTACATAAAACCGCAGTGGTACTTTCTCGCCCCATACCAGATGCTCAAGCTCATTCCGAACAAGTTCCTCGGTATAAGCATACAGCTGCTGCTGCTGGCGATGTTCATATTGTGGCCGTTCTTTGATACCGGCAGGGAGCGGAACATATTGAAGAGGCCGCTTCTTCTCGTTGCATTCCTGGCATCGCTGCTTCTGTGGATTGTTTTGACCGTATGGGGGAGGACCTCATGAGATACTCCGTAATGATACTGTTGCTGTCGGCTGCCGTCTTGATTGGAGCATCGATGACCGGTGCGAATTACAGGGACATTTTTGGGAAGGAGTTCCTCACCAAGCCGTGGGCCGGCGGTCAGGTCAAAGAGAGTGTTTGCATCAGCTGCCATACCTCCGACATCATAAAGCCTGAATACCGTGACATTCCGCAGGAGTGGAAGCAGAGCTGGCACTACCAGAACAACGTCTCCTGCAAGGACTGCCACGGCGGGGATCCCGATGATGCAGAGGCGGCCATGTCGCCCGAGAGGGGGTTCATCGGCACCCCCGACTACGCCGAGATCCCACAGGTGTGCGGCAGGTGTCATATAGGCATACTCAAGAACTATCTCGAGAGCGGACACGGCAGGGCCCTCAAGGCCTCGAAGACCGGGCCGAACTGTGTGACCTGCCACGGCTCTCACAATATACAGAAGGCGAGCATAAAGATCATCAACGAGGCACGGTGCTCGAGGTGCCACTCTTATGAGAGGGCCAAGGTCATGAAACAGGCGCTCTTCCTCACGGAGAAGAAGATAAGGGACATCGACGAAGACCTCAAGCGACTGAAGCGTGCCGGTGTCTTTACCGACGAGGAGGACAAGACCCTCTTCCGCACCCATGTCGAATATCGCACGCTCTTTCATACGGTCAATGTCGAGCTTGTCAAGAAGAGTACGGACAAATTCGCAAAGAAGCTGGGTCTCATCGAGGACAAGATAGATAAGACCTTCAGGGAGCTCGAGTTCCGGAGGAACTTCTCCGCCTTCTTCATGATGTTGTTCACTGTCATGGGAATCGTGGTCTTCATGCTTTCAAGGACGTACAAGGATTAAGACCGGACTGAGTGGCGGACAGCGGTTACCTGAGGCGGCCGATTCCCTGCCGCCTGGCAGTAGAGACGAGATCACCTCCAGACATCCCACCGTACAGGCCATCGTGCAGAGAGGCAGGGGGCGGCCTGTGTGCCCCATGATCTGCTCGATGTGTAGGTCAGCACTTGTAGAAGATAGAGACCGGGCTTGAAAGGAGCATGTATAGTATGTTCAGGTTGCGTTTTCTTACAGCCGGAGAGTCCCACGGGCGGGGACTCACGGGAATCATCGAGGGTATCCCCGCCAATCTGCCGCTTTCTCCCGACTATGTAACCCGCCAACTCGCCAGGAGACAGGTGGGTTTCGGGCGCGGCGGGAGGATGAGGATCGAGGCGGACAGGGTTGAATTCATCGCGGGCATCAGGTGGGGGGTCACGATCGGCTCACCTGTGGCGCTATACATCGAGAACCGGGACTGGGAGAACTGGCAAGGCGGCATGTCCCCCCTGCTGGAAGACAGGGGGACCGTCCCCCCGGTCACGAGACCGAGGCCCGGGCATGCCGACCTGCCTGGTGCGAAAAAGTACGGTCAGGACGACATAAGGAACATACTCGAGCGGTCCTCGGCAAGGGAGACGGCAATGCGTGTCGCAGTGGGAGCGGTCGCGAGGCGCCTCCTCGAGGAATTCGGCATTACCGTCGGCAGCTTCGTCACATCTATAGGCAGTGTCTCGATGAGGGTCGATCCCTCTACGCTGACAGGAGAGGACCTCCAGAGGCTCTTCACAGACGCCGAATCCTCTGATCTTCGCTGCCCCGACCGGGATGCCGCGGGCCGGATGAGGGATACTGTAGAGCAGGCGATGAATGGGGGGTATTCACTCGGGGGCACTTTCATAACATATGCCGCCGGGGTGCCGGTCGGCATCGGCAGTCATATTCAGTGGGACAGGAGGCTCGACAGCCGTCTTGCGCACGCCTTCATGGGCATACAGGCCATAAAGGGGATTGAGATAGGTGAGGGGTTCGAACTTGCCTCCAGGCGCGGCTCAGAGGCGATGGACGAGATTTTTCCGGCACCTGGGTCGAGCCGCACAGGCTCGGTCCTCAGGAAGACCAATCATGCCGGTGGGATCGAGGGTGGCATGACGAACGGGATGCCGGTGTTGGTCAGGGCGGCCATGAAGCCGATTCCGACCCAGCGCAAGCCCTTGATGTCAGTAGACATTCTCACCGGCGAACCCTTCGAGGCGGCTTATGAACGGTCCGACGTCTGCGCCGTCCCTGCAGCTGCGGTCATTGGAGAGGCCGCCATGTCACTCGTGATAGCGGATGCCTTTCTGGAGAAGTTCGGCGGCGACAGCTTGGAGGAGACGAGGAGAAACTACGAGAACTATCTGGCGGGGTTGTAGACAATTCCTCCGTAAATCCGATATAATCGTGCACCGTACTGCGCGTCCGACGGCAGGCGTTATGATACGGGCCGCACCGTCGGATGCCTGAAGCAAAACGAGCAGCGCTATATATAATCAATTGACTGACCTCCTGATGAAGAACATCGTACTAACAGGTTTCATGGGCACCGGAAAGACCGCCGTCGGGCGGGAGCTGGCACGCAGGCTCGGCATGCGGCTCGTCGAGCTCGACGAGGAGATCGAGAAGGCCGAGGGCATGACGATAAAGGAGATATTCAGCCGTTACGGCGAGTCATACTTCCGAGACAGGGAGACCGAGACCGTAAAGCGGTTCGCGGGCGGGGAGAACCTGGTCATATCCACAGGCGGCGGCGTAGTGCTGAGGAAGCAAAACATGGAGGCCCTCAGGGAAAACGGTATAATCGTCTGCCTTAAGGCTTCGCCCGAGACCATACTGAAGCGGACCGGTACTTCGGGTGAACGGCCGCTTCTGAACGTGGATGAGCCTCTCGAAAAGATCCGGGACCTGCTTGCTTACAGGCGGCCTTTCTACGAAGAGGCCGATATCATGGTCGAGACCGATACACGTACGCCGGCGGAGGTTGCAGAGGAGATCGTCAGGAGGATAGAGGAGTTGAACGGATAGATGAAGAGAGAGCAGTGGAGGAGTCAGTTCGGTTTCCTGCTTGCCGCCGTGGGCTCTGCCATAGGGCTCGGAAACATATGGCGCTTCAGTTACATGGCGTACAACTACGGCGGGGGCGCCTTCCTTATCCCCTACTTCACTGCCCTGCTGACGGCCGGGATACCCCTGCTCATACTCGAGTTCGCCGTCGGTCACGAGCGCATCGGCTCTGCCCCGCTCGCCTATGCCAAGATCAAGAAGAACTGGGAATGGCTCGGGTGGTGGGCCGTGACGTTTGTGATGTTCGGCATAGTGCTCTACTACATGGTCATAGTCGCCTGGTGCCTCAACTTCTTCCTCCTCTCCTTCAACCTCGGCTGGGGTGCGGACCCGAACACCTTCTTCTTCAAGGAATTTCTCGCCCTGAGCGACTCGCCCTCCGAGATAGGCCAGATAAGGACTCCGATATTCTTCGCGCTCCTCGTCATCTGGTTCATAAACTGGCTCATAGTCTACAGGGGCGTGCAGCGGGGGATCGAGCTCGCCAACAAGATATTCATGCCCCTCCTCTTCGTCCTGACCACCGTGCTCGTCTTGTGGTCCCTGACGCTTGAGGGTGCGATGTCGGGTGTCCGCGCGTACCTGACGCCGGACTTTTCCATACTTTCTGATCCAAAGGTGTGGATAGACGCCTACAGCCAGATATTCTTCACCCTGAGCCTCGGCTTCGGCATCATGATAGCCTATGCGAGCTATCTCCCCGACAAGGCGAACATCACGAGGGGGGCGCTGCTGACTGCCTTCATAAACAGCGGCTATTCCCTCTTTGCCGGATTCGCCGTCTTCTCCGTGCTCGGCTTCATGGCCGCCTCAAAGGGTGAGCCACTCTCCGAGGTCGTCTCACAGAGCATTGGACTCGCCTTTGTTGCGTACCCGAAGGCCGTCAGCCTCATGCCCGGAGGCAACATATTCGGCGCGATATTTTTCCTCTGCCTCGTGGTCGCGGGCCTCTCGTCCTCCATATCGATAGTAGAGGCGTTCACCTCGGCGATGGTCGACAAGTTCGGGATCAGGCGCAGGCGCCTGATAACCATCGTCTCCATTTTGGGGTTCTGCGGCTCTGTCTTGTTCACCACACAGGCGGGGCTGTTGTGGCTCGACATAGTGGATCACTTCCTGACCCACTACGGGCTGATCGTCGTCGGCATATTCGAGTGCATACTGGTGGGCTGGTTCTTCAGGATAAACGTCCTGAGGCAGCATGTCAACAGGATCTCCTCCATCAAGCTCGGTCCGTGGTGGGATGTTATCATCAAGTACTTCGTCCCCCTCGTGCTCGGAATAATACTCGTCGGAGACCTCTACAGCGAGGTCAGGAAGCCCTACGGTGGATACTCCTGGACATCCCTCATACTGATCGGCAGGGACTGGGTGCTCCTGACCCTTGTGGCCGCATTCGTCATCGCCTCGAGGCCGTGGAAGACCGGACATCACAAGACAGAGGGCAGGAACAAGGAGCTGAAGCACGCCGGGACTTCCGGTTCTGCCTCGCAATCCGGCTGACCAGAGCCGGACCCCACAAGATTGCTCCGGAAGCGGCTTAATGTTATGAGGTGACCGAGCCCCTCCAGGCACTGCCGTGGTCTAAGTGAACAGGGCCCCCTGTATCAATAAGGAGAGCATCACGCAGAAGATCAGGCCGATGCCTCCAGAGAGCGCCGTGATTCTGTCCGCCAGTGCCCCGTCATCGAGCCCGATACCTGCCCCGCCGTCTCCGATGAACGGTTTTTCGATCACCACGCCTCCATAGGATGAGGGTCCGCCGAGCCGTATCCCGAGCGCTCCGGCCATGGCCGCCTCCGGCAGGCCGGCGTTCGGGCTTGAGTGCTTCCTTCCATCGCGCAGCATTATGCCCAGTGCCCTTGAAGGACTCACCTTGCGTGCTGCGAATGAGAGCAGGGCGGCAGCGAATATGATGATCCAGGCCGTGAGCCTTGCAGGTATGTAGTTGGCCAGGTCGTCGAGCCTTGCCGCTGCATATCCGAAATCGATGTACCGCTCGTTCTTGTAACCGAGCATCGAATCCATCGTATTCACCGCCTTGTACGCCATGGCGAGCGGGAGCCCGCCGACGGCGAAGTAGAAGAGCGGAGCGATCACGCCGTCCGAGAGGTTCTCGGCGAGTGTCTCCACGGTCGCCCTCAGGACACCGTCACTGTCCAGTCGCTCGGTGTCCCTGCCCACGATATGGCGGAGCCGTCCCCTCGCAGAGTCGATATCCGAGCGCCTGAGTTCAGCGAGCACGTCTCCGGCGGATTCCCTCAGACCCCTGAGCGCTATGGTCAGGGACCCGGCCGTTGCAATTACCATGTCGCTTGCAGGGGCGACATTCAAGACTGCGAGGTCACCGAACGCGGAGCATACCGCTTGAGTGAAGAGGTATGCCGCGATATAGGCAGTCCCCACCACAACGGCGACGAGCACGCCGCCAGAGAGCTTTTCACCGGCGGGGCTGCGGGCATGCCTTCTGAGCAGGCCTTCAAGCCGGGAGATGTACTTGCCGATGCACCTTATCGGGTGGGGCATCCACTCCGGGTCGCCTATCAGCGAATCCAGCAGAAAGGCCAATACAAGCTGTGCAGGAACTCCTCCGAACACCATAACCATCTCTCCCATCCTTTTGCGCGATTCTCGGGTCGTTATATTTTAGCCGATTGCGATGGGACCTTTCCCGGCGTAAAGGTATTTTTCCCATCAATAATCTCTCCTGCTCGAGTATAATGTACATAGTGAGGGGTGCTGCGGCGTCGAGTGACGGACATGCAGCTGCCCGATAGCCACGCGAGAAACAAGGATGCCGCGGCGAGGACGGGCTTCTCTCTTGAAGCCCGGAAAAAAGGAGAAGAAGGAGGATTCATCATGGCGCACACGATCGGCAGTTACAGTGTACTTTTCTATGGTAGTCCCTCAGGCTACCAGACCAACCGAGCCCAGATACAGCTGAAGGATACGGGCGGAAACGTCGTTGCCTGGATCAGGTTCAATGATCCGGGACAGTTCTTCGAGGACGACTATGAGAGCGGAGGCATTATCCGTATGCATCTGCCTTCGTCCATGTTCGAGAACGTGATCGACGTGCTGAGGAACGAAAAACCCGTCTACATCTACTTTACTGCAGGCCGGGCGTTCCTCGGAACGAGCTCAGAGCCGATAGGTGAAGGCGAAGGGTGAGAGAGACTGGAGGGCCTTCCAGCCGGGAATACTTTCTGTGATGGTGAAGCAGATACACAAGGAGGGCTTTATGAAGAGCTATCGCAAGGAACTCTGGTTCGAGGTGCCCACCCGGAGGGCCTTCATCAACATCACCCGGGATGTGGAGGCCTGTCTCCGAGAGAGCGACATCAGGGAGGGGCTGGTGCTCGTGAACGCCATGCACATAACGGCCTCTGTTTTCATAAATGATGACGAGCCCGGGCTTCACCACGACTACGACGTCTGGCTCGAGAAGCTCGCTCCGCACGAGCCCGTGTCGCAGTACCGCCACAATGTGGGCGAGGACAACGCAGACGCCCACATGAAGCGCCAGATCATGGGCAGGGAGGTAGTGGTTGCCGTGACGAACGGGGCCCTCGATCTCGGTCCTTGGGAACAGATATTCTACGGAGAGTTCGACGGCAGGCGTAAGAAGAGGGTGCTCGTAAAGATCATCGGGGAGTGAATCGTGTCTGGAGGCGGCGGCCGGATTCGAACCGGCGCATAAAGGTTTTGCAGACCTCTCCCTTAGCCACTTGGGTACGCCGCCGTATGTTTAAGTGGAGCGCATGCAGGGATTTGCAATGCGACTCCGGTCAATACTGATGCCTCTGCCGGTTCTCTCTTTCTTTAAATGGAGCGGGCGACGGGATTCGAACCCGCGACCCCAACCTTGGCAAGGTTGTGCTCTACCAGCTGAGCTACGCCCGCGCAATCGCGCAATCTCTCCGAGATTCACCAGAACGGCCTTCGGCAACGGGAAGAGTCTTCGGTCAACCGGCATCCGCGCACTCAGTGCATTATGTCAGTTGGTCCTCTTCTCCGATTCGAGGGAGTCGAGGATCTTCAAGAGGTGCTCGGTCTCCCTCCTGTACTCCTCGAGCTCGCTGACCCGCCTGTCGAGCTCATGAGACTTGTACTGCAGCATAAGGGTCATTTCCTGGAGCTTCTCGTCATAGAAGGTCTTTACGTGTTCGAGTTCGGTCTGCAGATGCCTGCACCTGTTCCTGTAACGGAACAGGTTTCTCGTATCCCTTATCCTCTTTGCCAGAAAGGAGATAGCCCTCATGGCTATAAAAATATCATAAACCCGTCTGCCGTGTCAATTGCTAAAAAGGCCTTTTTATGTTTAAAATAATCCGATGTATCCGGATTACGAGACATTTCTGAGTTTGACCGGTGCCGGCAACTTGATCCCGGTATACAGAGAGATACTTGCAGACATGGAGACCCCGGTCTCGGCCTACCTGAAGCTCAGCGCAACTCCTTCCTTCCTGTTCGAGAGCGTCGAGGGCGGGGAGAAGTGGGGAAGGTACTCCTTTCTCGGCATATCGGTGAGGAGGGTGATCCGTGCGAGGGGAAACAGCATCGAGGTTGTCCAGGACGGCGAGACGGTGAAGGAGTCGGAGTATGAGGATCCCCTCGACGCCCTGAAGGAGGAACTCTCCCTCTACAGGCCGGTCGCGGTCGAGGGACTGCCCGGGTTCTACGGCGGACTCGTCGGTTATATAGGGTATGAGACGGTGAAGTACTTCGAGAGGGTGCCGGACAGGGAGAAACCGACCCTCGGTCTTTCAGACATGTACTTCATGATACCGGACATCGTACTGGTATTCGACAATCTCAGGCAGAGCCTCAAGATAGTCTGTCCCGTGCATGTCGAGGGCTCTCCTGAGGCGGCTTACAGGGAGGCGGCGGGAAAGATCGATGCCGTGATGGAGAGGCTGGGGTCCGTTCGCCCGGCTTCCGGCTCCAAGGCGAGTCCCAGGCCTCGGAAGAGGGACTTTGTCTCTTCGTTCGGCCCCAGGGAGGCCTTCGAAGAGGCGGTCAGGAAGGCGAAGGAGTACGTCCGGGCCGGCGACGTCGTGCAGGTGGTCGTATCGCAGAGGTTCGGGCGTGAATGCGCGGCGGACCCGTTCGACATTTACCGTGCCCTGAGGGTCGTGAATCCGTCGCCCTACATGTATTTCATGGATACGGGCGAGGCGCGGATCGTGGGCTCTTCCCCGGAGATTCTCGTGAGGCTCGATGGGAGGCGCATCGTGTTGAGGCCCATCGCCGGCACGAGAAGGCGGGGGCGGAGCGAGGACGAGGACAGGGCGCTCGAGAAGGAACTGAGGGAGGACCCGAAGGAGGTCGCCGAGCACATAATGCTGGTGGACCTCGGAAGGAACGACGTCGGACGGGTTGCAGAGACCGGCAGTGTGAAGGTCACCGAGCTGATGTCGGTCGAGCGCTACAGCCACGTGATGCACCTGGTGTCGAACGTCGAGGGCATGCTCAGGGAGGGGCTCGATGCCTTCGACGTGTTCAGGTCCTGCTTTCCTGCGGGGACCGTCACCGGGGCGCCGAAGGTGAGGGCAATGGAGATCATCGATGAGCTCGAACCCGTCAAGAGGGGGCCGTATGCCGGAGCCGTCGGTTATTTCGGGTATTCAGGGAACACGGATACCTGCATTACGATCAGGACCATCGTGGTCAAGGACGGCAGTCTCTACGTGCAGGCTGGCGCGGGAATCGTCGCCGACTCCGTGCCCAGCAACGAGTACACGGAGACACTCAACAAGGCCCTCGGTATGATGAAGGCCGTCGAGATGGCAGAGAACGGGCTTCGGACGGCAGCGGATTGTGCTGACTGATGCAGTGATGAGCCGTCCTGCATGATCCGCCGGAAATATTTATGACTGGAGTGTAGGCATGCTGCTTATGATCGACAACTATGATTCGTTCACCTACAACCTCGTTCAGTACTTCGGTGAACTCGGCGAGGAGGTGAGGGTCTACCGTAACGACCGGATAACGATCGAGGAGATAGAAGCTATCGATCCGGACAGGATAGTCATATCCCCGGGGCCGTGCACACCGAGGGAGGCCGGCATCTCCATAGAGGTCATACGCCGTTTTGCCGGAAAGAAACCCCTGCTCGGCGTCTGTCTCGGCCACCAGTCCATAGGTGCTGCATTCGGCGGCGATATAGTCAATGCGCCCCGGCTGATGCACGGAAAGACGTCCCTCATATACCATGACGGCAGGACCGTGTTCGAGGGACTGCCCAACCCGTTCGAGGCCACCCGTTACCACTCCCTTGTGATCAAGAGGGAGACGCTGCCCGGGGTGCTCGAGGTGAGCGCCTGGACGAAGGAGGGTGAGATAATGGGGGTGAGGCACAGGGAGTATGTGGTGGAGGGGGTGCAGTTCCACCCCGAGTCTATACTGACGACGGTGGGCAAGGACCTGCTCAGGAATTTTCTCAAGCTGGGCGGCGGGCATCCTCAGTGAGAACCCTTTGTATCAACGAACCGCTCAACAGGAGGACGACATGATAAGAGAGGCGATCAACCTTCTCGTTCAGGGCATCAATCTCTCGGAGTCGGAGATGGCAGAGTGCATGCGGGAGATAATGGAGGGGAGGGCTACAGACGCCCAGATCGGAGCCTTTCTCACCGCTCTTAGGATAAAGGGTGAGACCGTGGAGGAGATAACCGGCGCGGCAAGAGTCATGAGGGAGAAGGCGGCAAGGATAGACGCGCCCGAGGGCGTGGTGGACACCTGCGGCACCGGAGGCGACATGGCCCATACTTTCAATATATCGACCACCGCGGCCATCGTTGTGAGCGCCTGCGGCGTGCCCGTTGCCAAGCACGGCAACAGGTCGGTATCGAGCATGTCCGGCAGCGCAGACGTGCTCGAGGCCCTGGGGGTCAAGATAGACCTCTCACCCGAGAAGGTCCAGGAGTGCCTGTTCGAGACGGGCTTCGGCTTCCTCTTCGCCCCGGTCTTCCATCCGGCAATGAAGTATGCAGTCGGGCCGCGAAGGGAGATGGGTATAAGGACCGTGTTCAACATACTCGGCCCGATCACCAACCCTGCGGGGGCAAAGAGGCAGACTGTCGGTGTCTTCACGGACAGGCTCACCGAGCCCCTTGCCTGGGTCCTCGGCAACCTCGGCGCCGAGGACGTGATGGTGTTTCACGGCGAGGACGGGCTCGACGAGATAACGATCACCGACGGCTCGAAGGTGAGCCGGTTCAGGAACGGGACCGTGGAGAACTTCATTTTGTCCCCCGAGGACTTCGGCTTCGAAAGGGCCCCTGTCGAGGCCATATCAGGCGGGGACGCCCGCAGGAACGCCGAATACACCATGGAGGTCCTCAGGGGTGAACCCGGTCCGAGAAGGGATATAGTGATAATGAACGCCTCGGTCACACTGATGGTCTCGGGGAGGACGGACGACTTGAGGGAGGCCGCAGCAGCGGCGGCCGAGGTGATAGACTCGGGAGAGGCGCACAGGAAGCTCGAGGATATAGTGAGGACCACGCAGAGGCTTGCATCTTAGCGGGTGCTGCTTCATGGAAATGCACGTAAGCGCAGAATGGCCGGAGGGGATGATTCGATGGGCGTCAGGGTTGCAGTGATAGGTGCGGGATATCTCGGCAGGCATCACGCGAGGGTCTTTTCAGAGATCGAGGAGGCCGAACTCGTCGGCGTAGTCGACGTCGACCGGGATCGGGCCGGAGAGATTGCGCGCCTGTACGGGTGCCGTGCCTTCACAGATTTCAGGGAGGTGTTTCCCCATGTGGACGCCGTCAGCATAGTGACCCCCACCAGCGTGCATCACGATATTGCGATGAACTCCCTGAGGGCGGGAAAGGACATCCTTGTCGAAAAACCGCTCACCCCGACGGTGGAGGAGGCGGAAGAGCTCATCGCCGAGGCTGACAGGACCGGCAGGATCATTCAGGTGGGGCACCTCGAGAGGTTCAACCCGGCGGTGCTGTATGTTGAGGGCAGGATCGAGAGGCCCAAATTCTTCGAAGCAGAGAGACTCTCCCCCTTCCAGGGCCGCGGAACGGACGTGGATGTTACCCTTGACCTAATGATACACGATATTGATATCATACTATCCCTCTGCCGGAGCCCTGTCACGGATGTGCGGGCCGTGGGCGCTCGGGTCCTCACCGGCAGGCTCGATGCCGTTAAGGCATGGCTCGAGATGGAGAACGGGACGAAGGCTCTCGTCACCGCAAGCAGGGTCTCCACTGAGAAGAGGCGGGTTCTCAAGGTCTTCCAGGACTCTGGATACATGATGCTCGACTATCAGGACCTCGAGATCCAGACTCACCGGAGAACACCGGCCGGTGCCATTGCAAGGGAGGACATAAGGTTGGACTACAGGGAGCCGCTCAAGGAGGAGCTGCGGGACTTTGCGCTCTGTGTCATGGACGGAAGGGAGCCGAGGGTGACCGCCCGCGACGGACTTGAGGCGCTCAAGGTGGCGATAGAGATTAATGGAAAGATAGAGGAGACGATATGATTCCAATGGTCGATCTGAAGGTCCAGTACGAGGCCCTGAGGGATGAGATTCTCGAACAGATTACCGAGGTGCTCGAAAGCAGCAGATACATACTCGGCCCGAAGGTGGAAGAGCTCGAGAAGGAAATAGCCGCATACCACGGTGTGAGGGAGGCCGTCGGGGTGGCCTCCGGGACCGATGCCCTCAACCTCAGCCTGAAGGCCCTCGGCATAGGAGAGGGTGACGAGGTGATCACCACTCCGTTCACGTTCTTTGCCACTGTCGAGGCGATCATATACCAGGGGGCGAGGCCGGTTTTCGTCGACATCGATCCCGAGACATTGAACATCGACCCCGGGAAGATAGAGGAGAGGATAACCGAGAGGACAAAGGCCATACTCCCGGTGCACATGTTCGGGATGCCTGCCGACATGGAGAGGATAACCGAGATCGCCTCGAGATACAACCTCTTCGTGGTCGAGGACTGCGCTCAGTCCTTCGGCGCCCACATCCGGGGAAGGAAGACCGGGAGCTTCGGCGATGCAGGATGCTTCAGTTTCTATCCGAGCAAGAACCTCGGTGCCTACGGCGACGGCGGGCTCGTCACCACGGACGACGCGAAGATCGCCGGGAGGATGAGGGTCCTCAGGAACCATGGCTCAGAGAAGGGATACATCCACCACTCGATAGGCCTTAACAGCAGGCTCGACGAGATCCAGGCGGCGGTGCTCCTGGTGAAGTTCAAGAGGATCGACCACTACCTCACGCTCAGGAGGGAGAAGGCGCGCTTCTACACCGAGCGGCTCTGCTCCACTGTGCAGTGCCCTGCGGAGCGGAACGGCTTTCACCATGTCTATCACCAGTACACGATAAGGAGTCCGCTAAGAGACAGGATAAAGTCCTACCTCTACGAGCAGGGGATATCTTCGGTCATCTACTATCCCGTTCCGCTGCACCTGCAGGACGCCCTGAAGGGGGCCGGTTACTGCAGGGGTGACTTTCCGGTTGCTGAGAGGGCCTCGCGGGAGGTCCTGTCGCTACCGATATATCCCGAGATGGAGAGGGCAGACCAGGAGAGGGTCTGTGAGGCCGTCAGGAAGGCGGTTGCGTGAGAGGCCCGAAGGCCGACCTTCGGCAATGAACGGCGGTATATTCATAATAACGGGAGAGCCTTCCGGAGAGCTTTACGGTGCACTGCTGGCGAGGGCCTTGAGGTCTCTGAACGGGGACCTCCACATCTGCGGTGTCGGGGGCGAGCGGATGAGGGCCGAAGGGGTGGACCTCCTGGCGGGCATCACCGGTGCCTTCGGCCTGATCGAGGCCGTCTCGTCTGTAGGAACCCTCAGGGAGGTCTTCTCGAAGATAAAGGATGCACTCAGGCGGGAGAGGCCGTCCGTGGTAGTCCTCATAGACTTCCCCGACTTCAACCTGAGGGTGGCGCGGGAGGCCAAGTCACTCGGGATCAAGGTGCTCTACTACGTGAGCCCACAGGTGTGGGCATGGCGCAGAAAGAGGACGAGACGGATAACGGAACTCTCCGACAGGATCGCTGTTGTCCTTCCGTTCGAGGAGAAGATATACAGGGAGGCAGGGGCGGACTGTGAGTTCGTGGGCCACCCGATAATGGAGGAGATAGAGAACACGAAGGGCGGCCGCAGCTTCATAAGGGAGAGCCTCGGTCTGGAGCCCGACAGGGAAGTACTCGCCCTGCTGCCCGGCAGCAGGAGGCATGAGCTGAAGAGGCTCATGCCCCTGTTCGCAAGCGTGGTGGAGCGGTTCAAGGTAGCCCATCCCGGGTTTCAGTACGTCCTCCCCATGGCCCCGAACCTCTCCTCCGCCGACTTTCAGGAATGGACCGGCATACTCGACGGCCTCGGCGTCAGGACCGTAAGCGGCATGTCCACCGAAGTGCTTTCCGCTGCTGATCTCGCCCTCATAGCATCGGGAACCTCGACGCTTCAGGCCGCACTGTGCGGTGTTCCCATGGTAGTGGTGTACAGGCTCTTTCCCCTCACCTACCTCCTGGGAAGGCTGCTCGTCAACGTGAAGTATATAAGTCTCGTCAACCTGCTGCTGGACAGGGAGGTCGTCAAGGAGCTGATCCAGTACAGGGCCGACACGGACAACACCGTCAGGGAACTGGATCGGATAATCAGAGACGACGGGGTGAGGCGGTACATGGCGGAGTCCTTCGGGGAGATAAGGGCGCTTTACGAGGGCCGGAGGGCCTCTGAGAGGGTCGCGCAGATGGTGGCCGAGATGTCGGGGTGGGGCCGGTGACGAGGGCCTTCGACCTCATGTGCGCGGCTTACAGCCTCTTCTATGCCTCAGCCCTCACTCTCCTGCTGCCGGTCCACTGCATGAAGAGGCCCCGCCGACTGAGAGGCAGGTGGCTGAAGGAGAGGTTCGGCTTCGTACCCGGCCGGGGAAGGGCGGGGGAGAGGCCCCTGGTCTGGATCCATGCGGTCTCGGTCGGTGAGGCCATGGCAGCAAGGCCGCTGATCGAGGGGGTGAGGCCGGAAGCCGATGTCGTCGTCTCCACTGTGACGGATACGGGACAGAAGGTCGTGCGCGACTTCTTGACGGCCGGGGAGGAGTGCATTTACGTGCCATTCGACACGCCCTCCGCAACCAGGAGGGCGACCGGCCGCATAAGGCCTGACATGCTCGTGATCATGGAGACCGAACTCTGGCCGAACCTGATCAGGACTGCCCGGGCTGAGGGTGTTCCCATACTTGTGGCCAACGGAAGGATATCCGATGCCTCTTTCTCGGGCTACAGGAGGATGAGGTTCTTTGTGAAGGGGATGCTCGCGATGGTGGACTCCTTCTGCATGCAGACCGAGAGGGATGCCGAGAGGATAAAGGCCCTCGGCGCCCCTCCGGAGAGGGTGCGGGTGACCGGCAATCTCAAGTTCGATATCAGCCCGCCTGCAGGTGTCCCCAGCTGGTGCGGTGAACTCGGCAGGCCGGTGTTGGTGGCAGGAAGCACCCACGAGGGCGAAGAAGAGATTATCCTCGATGCGTTCAACTCCATAAAGGGGCGCTTCCGGGGAGCTACTCTCGTCGTTGCACCGCGTCACCCCGAGAGGTTTTCAGAGGTCGAGCGGCTCTTGCGGGCGAGGGGGGCCGACTTCGCCAGGATATCGGGCGGTGCCGTGAGGGGAAAGGACGTCGTCCTCCTCGATACAATAGGAGAACTGCACTCTGTCTACGGGTGTGCGGACATATGCATAATCGGTGGAAGCCTCGTGCCGAAGGGCGGGCACAACCTGTTTGAGCCGGCCTCGTGGGCGAGGCCGGTGGTGTGCGGCCCTCACATGGAGAACTTCCCGCTCGCCCGAGAGTTCATAGAGAGCGGTGCCGCTGTCGAGGCCGGGGCGGACGAACTCGCCGGGATCCTGGATGGCTTGCTCTCGGATGCCGACCGTGCAAGGGAGATCGGCAGGAGGGCCGGCCTGCTCCACGCAGAGAACTCCGGGGCCGTCCTGGAGACGGTCGGTGAGGTAAAGAGGCTCCTCAGGGCGTCAGGCAGGGATGCCGCCGCCTGAAGAGGGACCGCCTTCGTGTTGCAGAGCCTTCATGAGGGCTCTCGAGAAGTTGTCGACCAGGAAGGGGTTGAACTCGGTGCCTGAACCCTCCTTCATCAGAGCGATGATCTCCTGTATCTGCCAGTCCCGCTTGTAGGGCCTTCGGCTCCTGAGGGCGTCGAAGAAGTCCGAGGTCGCGATTATCTGGCTGCAGAAGTGTTGTTTCCTTTCGCCGGCGTTGAGTGAGGGGTAACCCTTGCAGTCGTATCTGAGGTGGTGCTCGAGCGCCGCGATTGGGGCGAGCTGTGTAAGGCCGTCGATCTTCGCGAGGTACCTGGCGCCGTGGAGGGTGTGCAGCTTTATCTCCTCCCACTCCTTCTTGTCGAGCTTGCCCTTCTTCTCGAGGATATCCTTGGAGATGAACAGCTTGCCCACGTCGTGGAGAAGGGCCGCTATTCCGATGTCGTGCAGTAAGTCGTCCCTCGCACCGAGTGACTCGGCCTGGAACATCGAGAGTATAGCCACGTTGGTGGCGTGCGTGTAGGTGTATTCACTGTATGCCTTTACAGGGCTTATCAGCTTGAGTATGTTCGCCTCGCGCTTGAATGTGACGATGAAGTTTACGACGATCTCCTCGAGTCCCGATACGCTGATCCGCCTGTAGGGTGATATGCTGTGATATATCTCCTTCACCCGCTCGACCTGCTCCGACGTTAGGACCTCGCCGTCACCCTTGATCTTGTACTTGCTCGTCCTGACGTCTATTATTCCGGTCTTTATATGAGGATACGGCTTGAGTTCACTCTCGGGATCGCTCAGGTCGGCTATGAACTGCCTGAGTTCCGCATAGGTGACGCCCTTCAGGAAGTCGATGCGCGATATCCCCTTCCTCTTTAGCCTCTTTATGAAGCTCGTCCCGTGATGTCCCATGTTCCTTGCCGGCGTCTTGTTCACGACGAGGTGATCCTCGACCACCATTATCTCGAGACTCTCTCGCTCGGTCAGAAGCCCGTTGAGGGTGTCGAGGGACTTCTTCGTCAGGTTCTCCACGGATACGTGCTCCTTGGAGTAGAGGGAGCAGTTCGATATGGCGGACATCAGTGTCGAAATAAAGGTCTTTGCAAACACTCTTCAGTTGCTCCTTGCCTCTTTTATTCTCATCGAATCGTGCCTTATGCGCTCGTTCTTCGACTTGAGCCCCTTCTCAACGAGGTCCCGTACATGCTCGTAGGGGTAATACCTGAGAGACCTGTATATCGCCTCTTTCAGCCGCTCGACGGCGTTCTTGAAGAGGATACTCCTCGTAGAGAGCGCCTTCCTGACGGCGTCGAGCGCCTGGGGGTCGCCTATCTGTCCGAGCGCCCTCACGATGGGTATCTTTTCATAGATGTCCTTGCCGGTGATGCCTTTCTTCCTGAGCATCTGTATCAGGTCTGGCACCAGCTCCTTCACCTTGTAGATGCCGGCCAGGGCTACGGCCTGCTCCACAAGTTCCCTGTTCTCCGAGTGGAGGTAACCCCGCAGGGCGTTGACCCCGTAGGCGTCGCCTTCCTTCAGGAGGCACTTGATCGCCTCGAAGCTCACCTTCGGGTTCTCGTGGTGACAGTAGGGCCTAACATGGGGAAGCACTTCCTTGGAGCCGCACTCGTTCAGAATGTGCAGCATGTTCCTCTTCACGAACCACCTGCTGTCGCTTATGTGCTTTATGGCGGCAGGTATAGCCTTGTCACCGAAGTTGGTTATCAGGCTTATCAGGAAGTGCCTGATCGACTGCGACTCCTCGACAACGAGCGCTTCGATCAGCGGCTCTATGATGCGCTCTCCGTAATAGTCGCACAACTGTTGGGCGTCCTCCCTCGCCTGCCTGCCGATGATCCTGAGCGACTCTATGAACTGCGCAATGAACTCGGCCGACTTGTAGTACTTGATGGCTTCCAAGCTTATGTCCGGGAACTTCTTTTTCGATATGTTCGCCTCGATGACCCTGAATATCTTCAGGACCTGGCCGTACTGGCCGGTCTCTATGAACTGTGCTGCCTCGTCCTTGATAGTGTTTATCAGATACTCGTATTCGTCTTCGGCTATTATGTCCGAGCTGATGAGTTCGAGCATCGTCTGGTTGAAATAACGCTCCACAAGCTCGTCGCTGCATGACTTTCTCAGCTCCTCCAGCTCCTTTGATGCGACCTCGGATACGTCGAACCAGAGTACCCTCTCGATCTCCTTCTGGTAGACGTCGGTCACGTAGGACTCGAAGTCTCCCTTGCCCAGGAGGGTTACGACGTCGGGGGAGAGGAATATGTCGTCGGCTATGATGCTGTCTCCGAACGTGGTGTCCTCGGAGCCGAGCTGGTAGAACTTCGAGAACTTGTCGAGCAGGTTCTTCAGGGCCGCCGGTATGGTGACCTGCTGTTCGTCTATGGTGCTCAGCAGCTCGATGATCTTGTCCACTGATATCTCCCTGAGGGCACGCTCAGTGGACCTGATGTCAGTGGTGACGTTGTTGATTGCGGACGAGAGGAACTGCCTCTTCAGCTCGGGCCTGAGCTTGCTGATGAAGTCAATGAGCCGTGCCAGTTCCCCGCTCGAGAAGGCCTTCTTTGCAGACCTCTTCATGTACGTGTTGATCACCCTCTCACAGCCCGCTTCCTTTATCTTGCCGGGGTCGGTCTCGTTGAGCATCTCGGCGAGCGTCTCCGGTGGGATATTCTGAATCACGTCCGAGGCACCGTCCGTCTGCAGGGTGCCGTCGAGGAGCCCGCGCACATAGCGCTCCCACAGGCCCGGACCGGCCGTCCCTCCAGCCGCACCACCGTCTCCTTGCTCTGTCATGCCTTCACCGAAAGAGAAGGCGTCGTAGTCTATGAAGCCTACATCGATGTGGAGCAGGCCATACCCGTCGAGTATCTCCTGGAGCGCCTCTGGTGTCAGTTCCTTCGTGTCCACGGAGAGGAAGCTGAGAAACTTGTAGAGTTCATCCCTCGTCAGGCCGGCCCGTAATGTGACGGAGGCGATGTTCATTCCGCTTATGTGGAGGGCGAACTCCCTGAAGGCGGTATTCTTCTTGTCGAGAGTGCTGTCGTCGATCATGATGGTGTCTTTTGCAACGGCGAAGGTTATCGTGGGTCTCACCTCGAAGAGCCGTTCGAGGCTGTCGAAGGCCTTGTCCAGCGACTTCTCGACCGAGGGATGACCGGGGGGATAGATGTTTACGTTACGGCGCGAGACGTTTAATTCGAAGATGGCCTCACTGAGCAATCGGGCGTCAAGGGGAAGTATTTCCCTGTCGTCAGCCATGAACTAATTTTAACATAAAACCGGAGAGTGTACAAGCATTTTCATCACGCCGGGCGGGCCGGCGTGATGTGCTGTGCTTAACCGATCAGTCTCTCGGCGATCTGAACGGCGTTCAGGGCGGCTCCTTTCCTGAGGTTGTCGGCAACGATCCACATGTTTATGCCGTTTTCGACCGACTCGTCCTCCCTCACCCTGCCGACGTAGACCTCGTCCTTGCCGGCGAGCTCGACGGGCATAGGGTAGACGTCCTTCTCGGGCGCATCGAAGACCACGATGCCCGGGAAGGCTGCAAGCATAGCCCTGACGTCGTTGGCGGTGAGCTTCTTCTCGGTCTCCACGTTGACGCTCTCGGAGTGACACCTGAAGACGGGGACCCTCACGGTCGTGGCCGTCACCCTTATGGAGTCGTCGCCGAGTATCTTTCTGGTCTCGTTGACCATCTTCATCTCTTCCTTGGTGTAGCCGTTGTCGAGGAACGAGTCGATGTGGGGCAGCACGTTGAAGGCTATCTGGTGCGGATAGACCTTGCACTCCACGGGCTTGAAGCTGAGCATGTCCGTTGTCTGCCTGAGCAGCTCGTCCATAGCCTTCTTGCCCGTTCCCGAGACCGACTGGAAAGTCGTGACCACCACCCTCTTTATCCTCGCGGCGTCGTGGATCGGCTTGAGCGCCACCACCATCTGTATGGTCGAACAGTTAGGGTTTGCGATTATGCCCTTGTGACGCTCGATGTCGCCGGGGTTGACCTCGGGGACCACGAGAGGCACCTCCGGGTCCATCCGCCAAGCGGACGAGTTGTCGATCACCACGCAGCCCGAGCGTGCCGCCACCGGCGCCCATCTCTTCGACCTCTCTCCGCCTGCCGAGAAGAGGGCGATGTCGACCCCCTCGAAGGAGTCCTCCTTGAGGGTGTTCACCACGATGGACCTGCCCCTGAAATCTATCCGCTTGCCCGCGGACCTCTCCGATGCGAACGGCAGCAGTTCCTCGACAGGGAACTTCCTCTCGTCGAGGATGGATATCATCTCTTCTCCGACCGCTCCGGTCGCACCCACAACGGCCACCCTGTATTTCTCTTTCTTTTCAAGCATCTTCACTGCTCCTCTGTCTTTGATTTTTCAATAGTCCTGCTTGGGGTCATCGTCATCGCCGGCCGGTCGAGAGGGCTCTCGAACATGCCCCTGACCCCACGGCGTATCGTCCTGCTATAGTCGCCCGACGTAGTCTGCAACGAGGTCGCCCACCTCGGAAGTACTCATGCCCATCCTCCCTGCGGCGAGGCTCTTTATGTGCTTGCCGGTCACCTCCATCACCGCCTTCTCCACCATGGCGGCCGCAGCATCCTCGCCGAGGTGCTCGAGCATCATGCCGCCTGCGCATATTGCGGCGAGGGGGTTTATCACGTTCTTGCCCGTGTATTTCGGTGCTGAGCCACCGATGGGTTCGAACATGCTGACGCCTTCGGGGTTGATGTTGCCTCCGGCGGCTATCCCCATTCCGCCCTGTATCATGGCGCCGAGGTCTGTTATGATGTCTCCGAACATGTTGTCCGTCACGATCACGTCGAACCACTCCGGGTTCTTCACGAACCACATCGTTATCGCATCCACGTGGGCGTAATCCGTCTCTATATCCGGATACTCGCCCGCCACCTCGTCGAACGTCCTCTGCCAGAGGTCCCACGCGAAGGTGAGGACGTTGGTCTTCCCGCAGAGCGTGAGCTTCTTGGCCTTGTTCCGCTTCCTGCAGTAGTTCAGCGCATACCTTATGCACCTTTCCGCACCGAGCCTGGTGTTGACCGATTCCTGGATCGCGACCTCGTTCGGAGTACCCCTCCTCAGGAAGGCCCCGCCGCCCACGTACAGGCCTTCCGTGTTCTCTCTGACCACCACGAAGTCTATGTGCTCCGGCCCCTTGTCCTTGAGGGGACAGTCGACGCCGGGGTAGAGCTTTATAGGCCTGAGGTTTATGTACTGGTCGAGCTCGAACCGGAGTCTCAGCAGTATGCCCCTCTCGAGGATTCCCGGCTTTACGTCCGGGTGTCCGATGGCCCCGAGATATATGGCGTCGTGCTTCCTGAGTTCTTCGATGACGCCGTCGGGAAGCGTCTCGCCGGTTCTCAGGTACCTGTCTCCGCCAAGGTCGTAGCGGGTGAAGTCGAGCTTGAAGCCGAACCTCTCCGCCGCCGACTCGAGGACCTTTATTCCTTCCCTGACCACCTCAGGGCCTGTTCCGTCACCTGCAATGACGGCGATGCTGTAAGAATTCGACATGGTTTCAGAACTCCCTTCGTCTTGATTCACGGCTGAACGGAAGATGAAAACTCATGTATAATATCATAAACCATTTCAAACTTTGAAGGAGGACGAGAATGGGGGTGAAGAGCGCCGAGGATTGCTGGAAGACGATTCAGAAGGACCTGAAAGCGGATCTCCTGCCGGAGATAGAGAGGTTTGCACGCGAGAACGATGCACCCGCCCGGATCGTGTTCGGCACGTCGGGCTGGAGAGGGGAGATCGGGACGGACTTCACTTTTCACAACATCAGGGTGGTCACCCGGGCGATCATCGAGACACTCAAGACGGACGACCCGGGCCTGAGGGAGGCCCTGGGCATCAGGGACTTCGGAGACGTCCGGCAGAGGGGCGTGATCGTTGGGCACGACAACCGTTTCCTCGGGCCGGAGTTTGCACGGGAGGTCATGGGGATGCTCGCCTCGGAGGGGATGAGCGTGTACTACGCAGGCGAGACGACCACGCCGGAGATTTCCGCCTCGATAGTCATGCGCAACGCGGCCTGCTCCATCAACATCACACCCTCTCACAACCCGGCCAACTACTCCGGCCTCAAGTTCAACCCCTCGGACGGCGGTCCGGCCGGCTCGGAGATAACGGACGTGATCCAGGCCGAGGCGAACGCACTGATGCAGAAAGGCGGGGTCGAGGCCGCCGGAGGCAGTGCCGAGGGTATAGATTACGAGGCGGTGGATACCACCGGTCTCTACATCAAGTATGTGAGGAGCCGCGGCACGCTGGATCTCGAGAGGATCAGGGATTTCGTCGCCGGGGGCGACTGCATCGTTGCGGTCGATCACGTCCACGGCGCCACCCGTGGGCGGCCCGAGAGGCTGCTGGGCGGTGAGGCAAAGGCGCGCGGTAAGCTCGTCCTGCTCAGGACCGAAGACGACTTCCTCTTCGGCGGGGTGGCTCCGGAGCCGTCGGCACGCAACATGGAGGGTGTCGAGCGGGTCCTCGGCTCAAGCAGTGCACGCTTCAGGCTCGGCGTGATCATGGATCCCGACGGCGACAGGATCAGGTTCGCCGACCATACGATGCAGATACCGATGAACTATTTCGGCGCCATGGCCCTCCACTTCCTGCACGTCCACAAGGGAATCGAGGGTGTCGCCGTCAAGTCCGTGGGGACGAGCAACTTCGTCAACGCGATTGCCGAGAGGCACGGTGTCACGGTGCGCGAGACGAAGGTCGGGTTCAAGAACTTCCGCCCCTACCTGCTGCCCGGTGCGCCCGAGCGGGCGATCGTAGCCTTCGAGGAGTCCGACGGTATCTCGGGCTACAACCATACACTCGAGAAGGACGCCCTCTTCGCCCTCCTGCTCGCGATCGAGATGATCGCGACCACTGGAAAGAACCTCGGCGAGTACCTCGAGGAACTCATGGACGAGTACGGCCGTTACTATCCCGACCGTTCCGGGATCGAGGTGGACCGTTCCCTCGTGGGTGAGCCCCTGAAGAGGAAGCTTGAGGTAATCAGCGAGAGATACCCGCCGGGCAGTACGATACAGATCGGAGGCAGGCCGATGAAGGTCAGGGACCTGATAACCGTCGACGGCACGAAGATAGTGCTCGAGGACGGCTCCTGGCTTATGATCAGGCCCTCGGGCACAGAGCCGAAGGTGAGGTTCTACATAGAGGCGAGGACCATCGAGGAGAAAGACGCCATATTCGAGACAGCGGCACGTCTGACCGAGGAGGCGATTTCGGCCCGGTGAGGCGGTCACCTTCTGAGAGACCGGCGCTCCGCGCGCACTGCGGCACCATTGCCGAGACGCCCCCCGGGGTTGTCCCTTTCGCAGTCCATGGATTCCCGTTCGGTGTCCGGTCCCTCTGTGGAGGCCTTCTTTTCGGGTTTGAACACTATGACCCCGAGTGGCGGGAGGGTGACCTCCAGCGAGTAGGGGCGGCCGTGCACCGTATCGTCCACCGCCTCGACCCCGCCGAGGTTGCCGACGTCCGAGCCGCCGTATATTGCGGAGTCACTGTTCAGTATCTCCCTGTAGTACCCGGGCTCGGGCACGCCGACCAGATACCTGTAGCGCGGCACCGGCGTGAAGTTGCAGACGAAGACGAGGAAGTCCTCGGGGTCTGCAGCCCTCCGGATGAAGGACAGCACGCTCTGTTCAGCGTCTGAGAAGTCGATCCACTCGAATCCCTCCTGCCTGAAATCGACCTCGTAGAGCGGGGGCTCCGTGGTGTAGAGGAGGTTGAGGTCCCTGACGAACCGCATGAGACCCCTGTGGTAGTCCCCTTCGTCGAGGAGGTTCCACTGCAGCTCCGAGTCGTGGTTCCACTCCCACCACTGGCCGAACTCTCCTCCCATGAAGAGGAGTTTCTTGCCGGGATGCCCGTACATGAAGCCGTAGAGCGTGCGGAGGTTCGCGAACTTCTGCCACACGTCTCCGGGCATCTTGTCCAGGAGCGCCCTCTTCCCGTAGACGACCTCGTCGTGGGAGAGCGGGAGCACGAAGTTCTCGGAGAAGGCGTAGATGAGCCCGAACGTCAGGTTGCCGTGGTGGTACTTCCTGAAGACCGGGTCCTTGGAGAAGTACTCGAGCGTGTCGTGCATCCAGCCCATGTTCCACTTCATCGTGAACCCGAGTCCTCCGAGGTATGTCGGCCTCGACACTCCAGGCCACGCCGTGGACTCCTCGGCGATGGTTATGACACCGGGAAAGTGCAGGTGCACGACCTCGTTGAACTTCTTCAGGAAGTCTATGGCCTCGAGGTTCTCGTTGCCGCCGTATATGTTGGGGACCCATTCGCCGTCGCGTCGCGAGTAGTCGAGGTAGAGCATCGATGCCACGGCATCGACCCTCAGGCCGTCGATGTGGTACCTGTCGAGCCAGAAGTAGGCGGATGCCTTGAGGAAGTTGGCGACCTCGTGCCTGCCGTAGTTGAAGATGAGCGTGCCCCATTCCCTGTGCTCTCCCTTGCGCGGGTCTTCGTATTCATAGAGACAGGTGCCGTCGAAGAACCTCAGGGCATGGTCGTCCCTCGGGAAGTGCCCCGGTACCCAGTCGAGTATAACGCCTATGCCAGCCTGGTGACACGTGTCGACGAAGTACATGAAGTCCTCCGGCGTGCCGAACCTGCTCGTTGGGGCGAAATACCCGGTGGTCTGGTAGCCCCAGGATGCATCGAGCGGGTGCTCGGTGACCGGGAGCAGCTCGATGTGGGTATAGCCGAGGTCCTTCACGTAGGGTATCAGCTCGGCGGCAAGCTCCCGGTACGTGAGAAAGCCGCCGTCGGGCTTGCGCCTCCAGGAGCCGAGGTGCACCTCGTATATGTTCAGGGGCCTCTGCAGGTAGTCGGTCCGGCTCCTCGCCTCGAGCCACTCGCCGTCGTTCCACCTGTAGCGGTTGATGTCGTAGACGATGCTTGCGGTCTTGGGCCTCACCTCTGAGTAGAAGGCGTAGGGGTCGCTCTTTATCCTGATGACGCCGTTAATCCTGGACTTGATGTGATACTTGTACAGTTCACCCTCGCCGATGCCGGGGACGAAGAGCGTCCAGACCCCGGAGGGGCCGGGCGGCGAGAGCCTGTCGGCCGTGGGGTCCCAGTTGTTGAAGGAGCCGATGACGCTGACCTCCTTGGCGTTGGGGGCCCAGAGCGCGAAGTGAACACCCTTTCTGCCGTTGATCTCGACGACGTGGGCGCCGAGCTTTTCGTATATCCTTAGGTGGTTTCCCTCTCCGAAGAGGTAGAGGTCGTAGTCGGTGAGGAAGGAGTCCCCTCGTGTCACGCTGTCTCTATCTTTCTGCGCGTCCACTCCACCAGTCCTCCTGCCTTGATGAGTTCCTGCATGAACGGCGGGATGGGTCTCGCCCGGTACTCTTCGTTCCTGGTGAGGTTTCTTATGAGCCCCGAGTCTGCATCAATCTCTATCTCGTCGCCCTCCTGTATCTTCTCCGATGCCTCCGGCGACTCGAATATCGGGAGCCCTATGTTGAAGGCGTTCCGGTAGAATATGCGCGCAAAGCTCTTCGCCACCACCGCCTGTATGCCGGCCGCCTTGATGGCGATCGGTGCGTGCTCGCGTGACGAGCCGCAGCCGAAGTTCTTGTCAGCGACTATGATGTCGCCGGACTTCACCTTGCCCGGGAACTCGGGGTCTGCGTCCTCCATGACGTGTTTTGCGAGCTCGACCGGGTCCGACGTGTTCAGATAGCGTGCAGGTATGATGGCATCGGTGTCTATGTCTGATCCAAACCTCCACGTCCTGCCCCTTATCAACATGACGGCAAACCTCCTTTCAATACGTTCTGGCACGCGGTATGCGACCGGCTGACTTATTTTACATCAAATCCGCCGGTATTTGCTCCCGGCCTTCCGCCTTCCGCGATCACACGCTCCACCCGGCTGCATATGCCGTGGATCATGCCGGCCTCCCAGGGCGTGAGCCCCGAGCGGCCGAACAGGTGTCTCAGGTTTCGCATTATCCGCTCTTCGAGGTTCCTGTCGCCCCTCGGTATGTAGCCGAGCAGCCTGAGGGTCTTCCTGATGTGTTCGAAGAGCGGTTGCATCTCTTCGTAGGGGACGAACCTCGGGCTTTCGGTCTCGAGCCTCTGGCATGCAAGCTCGTATGCCACGAGGAGAACCGCCTGAGCAAGGTTCAGCGATGGCGCCTCTGCGGCGGTCGGTATGTAGACGAGGAACCCGCAGCGCTCCACCTCCTCGTTGGTGAGCCCCCTGTCCTCCCTGCCGAAGAGTATGGCGACCCTGTTTCTCCCGGCAGCCTTCACGATCTCCGCGGCCCCCTCCTTGAGGCTCAGGAACAATCCCCGCTTCTTGCCAATCCTTCTCGATGTGCCGACTACGACGGCCTTTCCCCTGAGCGCTTCGTCGACGGAGTCGAAGACCGCAGCCTCCTTCAACACGTCCGTGGCGTGACACGCGAGCCAGAGATCGTGCCCCCGGGTATGGTTTGCTGGCGGGTTGACGAGCTCGAGGTTTGAAAACCCCGTATTCTTGATGGCCCTCGCTGCGGCCCCTATGTTGCCGGACTCCCTGGGGGCTACCAGTGTGAAGTATATGTTGTCTTTCCAGTCTGGCATTTATCGGCCGTGGATGCGCTCGTTGAATCGAGCCGGTTGTATTTTAACATTTAAGGGCGGCAAAATAGATGCGGTTTGTTGTATAATTATAACCGAAACCGGGCGGTTCCTATAGTGAATGCCGGCCTCCAGCATGAATTATGACGGGAGGAAGGAGGGCCGTATCACGTCTCCTTGGGTACCCGACGACCACATAAACCGCCCGCTCGACGCACGTTTGCTGATCAGCCGGGGTAGCTCAGCTGGTAGAGCAGCTGATTCGTAATCAGCAGGTCAGGGGTTCGAGTCCCCCCCCCGGCTCCACCTTGACAAACACCTGCATGGCGACGACGATGAAAGTCAACTACAATCAACGATTCTGAAGGAGGAGCTATGGGACAGTTAGGGATGGATCTGAACAGGTTTATCCTCGAGGAGGAACGGAGATACTCTTACGCCACGGGTTCGTTGTCTCTCGCCCTTACGGCTATCGAGTCGGCCACGAAGATAATCGCCTCGCATGTACGCATGGCGGGGCTGGCCAACATACTCGGAAAGGCGGGAAAGGTGAACGTCCAGGGGGAAGAGGTGCAGAAACTGGACGAGATGTCGAACAACATGATGATCCGCCACCTCGCCGACAGCGGGCAGTTCTACGCCCTCGCCTCCGAGGAGCTCGACGACGCCATATTCCCGGAGAAGGGCAGGGACGGCAAGTACATAATAGCCTTCGATCCCCTGGACGGCTCATCCAACATCGACGTGAACGTCAACATAGGGACGATATTCTCGATCCACAAGAAGGTCAGCGGGACGGTCGAGGACTTCTTCCAGGAGGGATACAAGCAGGTTGCGGCAGGCTACATAGTCTACGGTTCTTCCACCATGATGGTCTACTCCACCGGAAACGGGGTGAACGGTTTCACCCTCGACCCTGCTGTGGGACTCTTCCTCCTCTCTCATCCGAACATGAGGCTTCCCGAGCGGGGCAAGACGTACTCCATAAACGAGTCCAACTATCCCGGATGGGAGGACGGCCTGAGGAGATACATAGATTCCCTCAAGCAGAAGGGATACACGGCGAGGTACATAGGCTCCATGGTCGCCGACGTGCACAGGACCCTGATAAAGGGCGGAGTCTTCGCCTATCCCGCGGACAGCAAGAACAAGAGCGGCAAGCTGAGGCTGCTCTACGAGGCCTCCCCGATGGCCTTTCTCATAGAGCACGCAGGCGGCAAGGCGACGACCGGAAAGGAAGACATACTGAAGGTCAAGCCCGAATCGCTCCACCAGAGGGTCCCCCTCTTCCTCGGCAGCAGTGCCGACATCGAAGACCTGATGGGCTGCCTATGACGGCGGCCGAAGGCGGAGTGATGATGATCCACGGGGAGACCGCGGCGTCATGATAAACAGGGAGAGAGTCCTCAAGTTCTTCAGCACCTGCAGCCGCCCCATGAGCTTCAAGGAGGCCGCCGCCCAGATGAAGCTCACCCCCAAGGAGTCGAGGCTCCTCAAGAAGATACTCCGGAGCGCGGTCAGGAGCGGCGAGCTCATAATGACCCGCAAGGGCAGGTACGGGACACCCGAGGAGATGAGCCTTGTGAGGGGCTACTTCGAGGCGCACAGGGACGGCTACGGTTTCGTCATCCCCGAGGACCCCGGACAGCGGGACGTGTTCGTGCCTTCAAAGGCTACGCTCGGGGCGATGGCCGGCGACAGGGTGATCGTGCGGATCGAGAATCCGAGGAAGAGGGACGGAAGGATTCTCAGGATAATCGAGCGCGCCCAGACGAGGCTGGTCGGGACCATTGAGATCTCCAAGGGGACGTCGTTCGTCCGGCCAAAGAGGAGGGACATGCCGTTCGACATATATGTCGCGCCGAAAGACCGGAGGAACGCCCGAAACGGCGACATGGTCGTCGTGGAGATACTAAGCTATCCCACCGACAAGCGGCCCCCCTCGGGAAGGGTCGTCAAGATACTGAAGAAGCCCGAGGTTCCCGCAGAGGAGGTCGAGTCGATAATCGACGAGTTCAACCTGCCGAGGAAGTTTCC
>DRKX01000006.1 GCA_011051565.1 Nitrospirota bacterium
AGAGGCTCATCTTCACGAAGGGCAGCAGCCCGCCTGAGAGCATGAGGTCACGCTCCCTCTCGCTCAGATCGGAGAAGACCTTGAAGTCAAACCCCCTGGTCACGTTTGTAACCGTGTAGTGCTGGCTTGCGGCGAGGGTGTCCCTGACGCCGGCGATGCTCAGGACGTCGCCGGCCTCTATCCTGTCGATGTCCCCGGGGTCCGAGAATCTGAGCGGGAGGATGCCGAAGTTTATGAGGTTCGCCCTGTGTATCCTCGCAAAAGACTTCGCCATCACCGCGACGATTCCGAGATACATCGGCGCGATGGCTGCGTGCTCCCTCGATGAGCCCTGTCCGTAGTTCTCCCCGCCCACGATTATTCCCCCGCCGAGTCCCTTCGCCCGCTTGGCCCTCTCTGCAAAGCCGGGGTCAATGTTGTAGAAGACGTATTCCGATATCGCTGGAATGTTCGACCTGAACGGCAGTATCTGGGACCCTGCAGGCATAATGTCGTCCGTCGTGACGTTGTCGCCGAGCTTTATGAGCACCTCGGCCCTTATCACCTCTCCGACGGGATCCTTGAGCGGCACATCCTTTATGTTTGGTCCTTTTATTATCTCGACCTCCGAGCCGTCCTCCGGTGGTGCAATGAGCATATTGTCATTCACTATGACGGTATCGGGCTCACTGAACTCTTCCACCGGAAACCCGGTCCGTGAGGGGTCGGTCATCTCGCCCGTCACCGCCATGACGGCACATGCGAGCGGGTTTGCCAGGAAGACGGAGGCGTCCTTGTTGCCGCAGCGGCCCCTGAAGTTGCGGTTGTAGGACCTCACCGACACATGCCCCGTACCCGGAGAGCCACCCATGCCTATGCAGGGGCCGCACGAGGCCTCGAGCATTCGTGCGCCGGCTGCGATCATGTCCGAGAGGGAACCGTCCCGCGCTATCATCTCGTAGACCTGCTTCGAGCCCGGATTTATGTGGAGACTCACGTGTTCTGCAACCCTGTTGCCGCGCAGTATCGAGGCGACCGCCCTCATCGCCTGGTAGGAGGAATTCGTGCAGCTCCCTATGCATACCTGGTTGACCTTGGTCCCCGCGAGCTCCCTGAGCGGCACCACGTTGTCAGGGCTGTGGGGCCGGGCCGTCAGCGGCTCGAGGCTGCTGAGGTCCAACTCGACGATCCCGTCGTATTCAGCGTCATCGTCGGCCTTCAGCTCCACCCAGTGGTCTTCCCTGCCCTGAGCCCTGAGGAAGTGCGCCGTCCGTTCGTCCGAGGGAAAGACCGACGTGGTGGCACCGAGCTCTGCGCCCATGTTCGTGATGGTCGCCCTCTCCGTGACATTCAGGTCGGAGACGCCGGGGCCGCCGTACTCGAATATCCTGCCCACACCGCCCTTGACGGTGAGCCGCCTGAGGAGCTCGAGGATCACGTCCATGGCAGTGACCCAAGGCCTCCTGAGCCTGCCCGTGAGCCTCACGAGCACCACCTCGGGCATCTTCATCTCGAACGGCATGCCGGCCATGACAGTGGCGGCATCGAGCCCCCCGACACCGATGGCCGTCATGCCGATGCCCCCGTTGGTCGGCGTATGGCTGTCGGTGCCGAGCGCGATCCATCCGGGCCTGGCGAACCTCTCGATGTTGACCTGGTGGCATATGCCGTTGCCCGGCTTTGAAAACCACGCACCGAACCTCGCCGAAGCGGTCTGAAGAAAGAGGTGGTCATCAGGGTTCATGTGGTTGGATTGTATCATGTTGTGGTCTACGTAACTCACTGCGCAGGGCACCTTGACCCTGTCGAGCCCCATGGCCTCGAACTGAAGCCACGCCATGGTGCCCGTGGCGTCCTGCGTATAGACCTCATCCACCCGCAGGGAGACAGGCTCACCCTTCTTGAGCTCCCCCTTCACGAGATGATCCCCGAATATCTTCTGTACGATGTTTCTACCCACAATCTCCTCCAACTAAGAATTTTTCGTTGTCTAAATCAGCTGAAAATGCTATACTCTCCGTATGATCCGGCACCGGCCGGTCTATTTTAACACTTTAGGTGCAGATAATGACCATGTACTGGTCTGAAGGATAAAATCAAAAAACCCGATAAGGAGGTCGTAGTGAAAAAACTCGCTCTATCAATCCCCTTACTGGCGGTCTTTGCGGCCGTGTTCGTCTTAACACAAGGCAGGGCCCATGCACTCGGTATCGAGGCAGCGGCCGGCTACTGGAACCAGGCCCCCTCCGGTGACCTGCAGTACAGCGGCACACTCGGTGAGGGAACCAAGCTCGACCTCGAGGAAGACCTCAACTATGACAGCAAGGCAAGGCCTTATCTCAGGGTGAAGGCCGACCTGCCGCTCTTTCTTCCGAACATATACTTGGTGGCCACCCCTATGAAGTATGAAGGCGAGGGGAGCAAGGACTTCAACTTCACGTTCGGTGACAAGACGTTCAGCGGCTCCGTACCATTCAACTCCGAGCTGAGGGCGGATCACTACGACGTGGCGGTCTATTATTCCGTGCCCTTCCTCAATACCGCCACTGCTGGAAGCCTCAACGTCGAACTCGGGCTGAACCTTAGAATAATCGATTTCGAGGCAAAGGTCACACAGGGAGCACTCTCCGAGACGGCAAGCTACACCATCCCCGTACCGATGGTGTATGCCGGTGTACAGCTCGAACCCGTGGACCTGTTCAGTGTCGAGGCCGAACTCAGGGGGATAACATACGGCTCTAACAGCTACTACGACCTCATCGGGAGAATGAAGGTCAAACCAGCAGGCCCTCTCTTCATTGCAGGCGGATACAGGTACGAGAAGATAAAGATAGACCACAACGACTTATACGCCTCCATGGAGTTCAAGGGGCCGTTCATAGAGGCGGGCGTAAGCTTCTGATTGGATGACAAGGCGGACCTGCAGGACGGCCTGCAGGTCCGCGGAAGAACACCCCGGGGGGGAAGGGGCAATCGCCAGTTACACACTCCATATTCACAGTTTCTTCATCTTTTTGTGTAAGAATACAATCCTTCACAGTCGATCCATAAAGGCCTCATATAGAGGGAACAGGGGGAGGAATGGCAGGAAAGGGCAGGCAGAGGAAGCATAAACCCGCTGAAAAAAAGAAAAAAACACCCGTTGTCTGGATCATCTTCGCATTCTCGGTCCTCATCCTTATGCTGGCCGTCACCGGCAAGATCCCGTTCTCTGATTCGAACAGCCGGGACGGAAAGTCCTTTCACGTGAAGGGAGGCGAGACGCGCCCCGTCAAGGACCCCTCCTTGTTTACAGGCCTGACGCGTGCAGCCTATGCAGCAGCACAGAAATACCCGGAGGTGCTGGATCAGGTCTACTGTTACTGCGACTGCAGTGAACCGCCGTTCTATCACAAGAGCCTGCTGAGCTGTTTCACCGAAAACCACGGGGCGGGCTGACTGCTCTGCCAGCAGGAGGCCTTGAGGGCCTCCCAGGTATACAGAGAGGGCAAGTCCCTCGACGAGGTCAAGGCGACCATCGACAGGGAGTTCGGCATGTAGGGGTCAGGCAGGCCCCTGAGCAGCAGTGGGAGAGTCGCTGAGAATGCGCTTTATGAGGTAGAGCCTCTCCTCGAGACTGAGCTCGAAATAGACGCTGCTCTCCATCAGTATTCCCACGATCTCTTTTGCCTCTTGTGAGACCATCATGTCTCTCTCCTTGATTACATTATCGGCTGCCAGCATGAAAAACTTAAATGCAATTTCTGTTCCATGCCTCGACAGGCGGATTCGATTAAGGGAATTTAACAAACCGGCCATCGTGCCATCTTTGGGCCCTGATATGTTAACATATCAGGGATGCGTGTGTACGAGCTGATAAAGAAGAAGCGCGACGGCGGCGCTCTGAGCAGGGAGGAGCTCCGCTTCCTCGTAGGGGGATATCTCTCAGGAGAGGTCCCGGACTACCAGATGGCGGCGTTCCTGATGGCGGCGTTCCTCAGGGGACTGAGCAGGGAAGAGACTGTTGAGCTCACGGAGGTTATGCTCCGCTCAGGGGAGGTCCTCGACCTCACGGAGATGGACGCACCGAGGATAGACAAGCACTCGACCGGCGGTGTCGGAGACAAGGTGAGCATCGTCCTCGCCCCGCTCGTGGCAGCAGCCGGTGTCGCCGTGCCCATGATATCCGGCAGGGCCCTCGGCCACACAGGGGGGACGCTCGACAAGCTCGAGTCGATTCCCGGATTCAGGACCGAGATGAGCATCGCCGACTTCAGGCATGCCTTGTGGGAGACTGGGGTCGCGATCATGGGACAGACGGACGACATAGCGCCTGCGGACAGGAGGCTCTATGCATTGAGAGACGTGACCGCCACCGTTGAGAGCATTCCCTTGATTGCCTCGAGCATCATGTCCAAGAAGCTTGCCGAGGGCCTCAACGGGCTGGTCCTCGACGTGAAGACCGGCTCGGGCGCCTTCATGAAGACCATGGAAGATGCCGAGGCCCTCGCCGCCGTGCTGGCCGAGACGGGAAACTCCTTCGGAGTGAGGACCGTGGCCGTAATCACGGATATGGACGAGCCCCTCGGCAGGACCGTGGGCAACTCCCTCGAGATAAAGGAATGCATAAACGTACTGAAGGGCCGTGCAGACGAGGACATACTCGACGTGATACTCACTCTCGGGTCCTGGATGCTCTATATCGCGGACTGGGTGCAGAGGGCCGTGGATGAGCCGGGGACCGAGGTCCCGAGGATAACGTCCGTTGACGAAGCGGCACTGTCAGAGAAGCGTGCGGAACTCAAGGAACTCCTGGAGTCGGGGACGGCCCTCGAGAGTTTCGTGGACTTCGTGGAACGCCAGGGCGGCAACCCGGAGATAATCGCAAACCCCGGCCTGTTGCCCGGAGCCAGCAGGATGAAGCAGGTCCACGCCCCCTCGGACGGATACGTCCAGAGGGTGGATGCCGAAAAGATCGGCATCGCCTCCATGCTCTTGGGAGCGGGCAGGCAGAGGATCGAAGACAGGATAGACCACGGGGCAGGGATCATGCTGAACAGGAAGTCCGGCTCGGCCGTGAGGAAGGGAGATCCCGTGGCGGTGCTCCACTACAACGACGAGGGGAACCTCGCCGAGGTCCTGCAGCTCGTGAACGAGGCCTTTGTGATAGGCCCGGAGCCGCCCGGGCCGAGGAAGATGATCAGGAAGGTCGTGCTTTAGTTCCGCATTCATAGAATCTGGCAGCTCATGACGTAATTTGTCACCCCGTGACACATTCCCCACGAGTCACCGGCAGTGTTTCCGTCAAAACTATGACCAGCGGGTGGTGAAAATCTTCCTACAGCAGGCCGTTTTCGTAGAAACTGTAGTGGCCGTCTCTGGTGATGATCAGGTGGTCGTGAACCCTCAGCCCCATCTCCTCGGAAGCACCCTTAAGGCGTTTCGTCAGTTCGATGTCGCTCCTTGAGGGCCTCAGCAGGCCTCCCGGGTGGTTGTGCACGAGGATGAACGCTGCGGCCTTGTGCCTTAGTGCATACTCGATGACCTTTCTCGGATAGACGACGGCCTGATCGACCGTTCCCTCCTGGATGACCTCCTCTGATATGACCTGGTTCTGCGAGTTTAGGTATATGACCCTGAACTGCTCATCCCTCAGCCACCCCATGGAGACCCTGCAGTACTCGATGACCGCATCCGGCGAAGAGAGCTTCACACCCCGGAGGGCCTTCTCCTTGAGGCACAGCTCCATCAGCACGTGCATGAGCTTTATAAGGACGGCGCTCTTTTCGCCTATGCCTTCGACCTCTTTCAGCTCGTGGAGGTCTGCTGCGAATACTCCTGATATCCCCTTGAATCTCTTGAGGAGGGCCTTTGCCGCGGGCTTCGTGTCTTTCCGTGCAACAGCGTATGTGAGGAGCAGCTCGAGGGCCTCGTAGTCCTGCAGGCCCTTGACACCGCCTTCGATGAACCTCTTCCTGAGGCGCTCCCTGTGCCCCAGATGATGTGAGGGCTTTTCACCGCTCTTCATTGATTCTGTAGTCGACAAAGACCTTGAGGTCCTGCCTCAAGGTGTGATAGACCGAGCAGTACTTCTCGTGGGAGAGGGAGATCGCACGCTGGACCTTCTTCTCCGTGATCCCTTCCCCAGTCAGGTGCACGGTCATCCGGATCGTCTTGAAATACTGAGGCGGGGTCGGGTTTCTCTCGCCCTCGATGTCGATCTTGAGCCCTTCGAGCTTACACTTCATCCTCTGCAGGAAGGATACCATATCGATCCCCATGCAGCCGGCAAGGCTCAGCAGCAGGCTCTCCGTGGGCATGCAGCCCCATTCGACCCTCGCGTCAAAATCTATCTCGTACCCACGCTGAGTCCTTCCGACGAAGATGAGGTCCTTGTCCCACGTGAGTGTTCCCTTTGTAACAGGGGCGACCTTCTCCTTGTAGCCCTCGAGTGTCTTCTCAAGTGTATCCGTCTCGTCCGAATGAGCCATCTCTTGACACCTCCTTGCTTGTTCGTGATTTTCGCGCCCACTCCTTCTGCTCACGGACCCCGGTTGAGGGCAGGGACGCATGGGAATTGCTGAAGACGAAAGACCGGCTCCCGGTCCGGTCCTGGATTTTATAACAACGGCCGCTGCAGTTTCAAGCGCGGCTGCGGCTGGCAGAGGGAAGGCCGCGGAGGGCTGGAAAGAGAGGGCTTTGTCTTTGACCGGACCGTTTGGGTTAAAATTGATGTATGGATATGGACGGCGTGAAGAAGAGGGTGATCATTGTCACCGGGCCTACGGGAGTGGGAAAGACGGGCTTTTCGGTGCTGCTGGCCGAGGCCCTCGGCACGGAGATAATAAGCGCTGATTCGATGCAGGTATACAGGGGAATGGACATCGGCACGGCAAAACCCTCACCTGAGGAGAGGGCACGGGTAAGGCACCACATGTTGGATGTCGTAACCCCATCGGAGACCTACAGTGCCGGCAGATACATCAGGGCCGTGGTCCCCCTGATAGAGGCCATCCACCGCAGCGGCCGGGTCCCGATCGTCATCGGGGGCACAGGGCTCTACATCAGGACCCTCACGAGGGGGCTCTTCTCAGGTCCCGAGGCCGACCCCGAACTCAGGGCGGCCCTGTGCGAGATCGAGCGCAGGAGGCCCGGAAGTCTCTACAGGGAGCTCGAGAGGGTGGACCCGGCGAAGGCCCGCTCGATCGACCCAGCAGACAGGAGGAGGATCGTCCGCGCCCTCGAGGTCTCCCTCAAGGCGGGCCGGCCCGTATCCGAGTTGCAGAGCGAACTCACCGCACCCCTACCGTACGAGTATACAAAGATAGGGCTCACGCGGGAGAGGAAGGAACTCTACAGTCTCATAGAGGAGCGGGTCGACGAGATGTTCGCCCGCGGACTGATCGACGAGGTTGCAGGGCTTCTCAGGATGAATCCATCGGAGACCCCTCTTCAGGCCATCGGATACAAGGAGGTCATCGGATACCTGAGGGGCGAGCGTAGCCTCGAGGAGGCGAAACTCCTCGTCAAGCGCGCAACAAAGAGGTATGCGAAGAGACAGTTCACGTGGTTCAGGAAGGAACCGGGAATCCACTGGGTGGACATCACGGGCCTGAGGACCGCAGAGGAGGTCTTCGAAAAGGTGACCGGGGAGATCGAAATTCCCGGCCTCTCAAGCGATTGCCGG
>DRKX01000007.1 GCA_011051565.1 Nitrospirota bacterium
CGTGGCAGATATGGGAGCGGCTCTCGATCGAGAAGAAGAGCCTTCCCGAGATACTGAGGGACATCGAGGAGGGCCCGCTGAGAAAGGACTCTTTCCTCGACAGGCTGAGCACGGGCTTGGAGATCAACCTCAACGACGACACGGCGCTGTCACGCGCGGTCAGAGAGAGGAGGAGCTTCAACATACACGACGTCAAGCACGACGATCTTGCAGATCCTGCGGTCATTCAACTGCTGGGGACCGAGGCCTATGCAGTGGTTCCGCTGATCGCGAGGAACAAGGTCATAGGGGTGCTGTGGGTGGACAATTACTTCAACCGCAAGCCGATCACGGACGAGGACATGAGGTTCCTGTCCGGCTTCTCCGACCAGATCGCATCCGCCATAGAGAGCGCCAGACTCTTCGAGAAGGTGAAGCTGGCCGAGTCGGAGCTCGAAAACATATTCGAGTCGATATCCGATCTCCTCTACATAACGACTGAGGACTACACGATCAGGAACATAAACAGGGCGGTCGTGGAGAAGATCGGGAAGAAGAAAGACGAGATAGTGGGCCGGAAGTGTTACGAGATATTCCACGGCATGGACGAGCCCTACGAGAAGTGCCCGCACCACAAGACGGTCAAGACACAGAAGGCCTATATCGAGGAACTCGAAGACACTTACAGGGGCGGCACCTTCCTGACGTCCACGTCACCGCTTTTCGATTCATCGGGCAATTTCATGGGAACCGTCCATATCGTCAGGGACATCAGCGAGCTCAAGAAGCTGAGGGAGAAGCTCGCCATGGCCGAGAAGATGGCTGCTCTCGGAGAGGTGGCTGCAAAGGTGGCTCACGAGATTCGCAACCCGCTCGTCTCCATAGGGGGGTTTTCGAGGAGGCTCGAGAAGAAGCTCGACGGCAAGCTGCTCGAGTACGCCTCGGTAATCACGAGGGAAGTGGACAGGCTCGAGGAGATACTCAAGGAGATACTGAGCTTCGTCAGGGAGGTGAGGATCTCGAAGGAGCACATCGAGGGTGTGAAGATAATAGAGGACATCCTCTCGCTCTTCTCGCAGGAGATCAAGAAGAGGGGCATCGTGACCGAGACCGACTTCAAGGATCCCCTCTCGCTCGAGGTTGATCCCAACAGGATCAAAGAGGCTATCATCAACATCATAAGCAACGCGATACAGATCATGGACGGAGGCGGGAAGCTTACCGTGAACACCTACAGGGAAAACGACTACGGCGTGATAGAGGTGACCGATACAGGGCCGGGAATAGACGAGAAGAACCTGCCTTACATCTTCGATCCCTTCTTCACCACGAGGATCGAGGGTACCGGGCTGGGGCTCGCCATTGCGCACCGTATCGTGGAAGAGCACCAGGGGAAGATAGACGTCTTCAGCACCAAGGGGCAGGGGACGACTTTCAGGATATACTTGCCGTATAAACACCAACACAGGGGGTGAAGAGATGAAGATACTCATCGTAGACGACGACCCTTCCATCAGGATGCTCTACAAGGAGGAGCTTGAGGAGGAGGGCTATGACGTGGTTACCGCGAGCTCTGGAGAGGAGGCGCTGAAGCTCTTCGAGCAGGAGGATCCGGACCTCGTCACCCTCGACATACTGATGCCGGACATGGACGGCATACAGGTGTTGAGGAAGATGAAAGAGAAGAAGCCGAGACTGCCCATAATCATGTCGACTGCGTATGATTACCGTGACGACTTCGCGGTCTGGGCGTCTGAGGCCTATGTCGTCAAGTCATCGGACACCACTGAGCTCAAAGAGACGATCAAGAGGCTCCTGAAGAAGTGAGATGAGACTCGAAGCGCTTATCCCACTCTACGGCGGATACACGCTCTGCCGTGACGATGGAGTGATCTTTCTGAGAGGCGCGCTGCCGGGAGAGGTTGTGGAGGCCGAGATCGTGGAGAAGAAGAGGGATTACTCCGTGGCCTCGGTCAGGGAGGTCACAGTGCCTTCTGAAGACCGTATCGAGCCCGACTGTCCGGTCTTCGGGACCTGCGGCGGATGCCACTACCAGTACATAACCTATGAGAGGCAGGTGGGGATGAAGGAGGAGATCGTCCTCGACTGCATGGAGAGGATCGGCAAGACGACCGTCACCCTCGAGTCCGCCCTCGTATCGTCACCGTGGCATTACAGGAAGAGGGCGCAGTTCAAGGTCTCCCCGGACGGCAGGATCGGTTTCTACAGGAGGCAGTCGAACGACGTCGTGGAACTCGATGGCTGCCTGCTCCTCGGTCCGGAGATAAACGCACTTCTCGGACGCATCAGGGCCGCCGGAGTCCCCCGCGGCGTGAAGGAGATTCACGTGCATTCAGGCGACGTGCTGCTTGCATCAGTGAGGGGGGATACGTTCGATCGAGCGGCTGCAGTGGAGATGCTCAGGAACGCAGGTGCCTCGGGCATCGTCTTCGACGACGGCACCGCCGAGGGCGCGGAGCGGATATGCTTGGACCTCCTGGGTTACCACTACATGGTGTCCGCCGGGTCGTTCTTCCAGGTGAACTGGGAACTCAACAAGAGGCTCGTGTCCGAGGTAGCATCCTTCGCCGAGGCCATACGGCCGGCGAAGGTGATCGACCTTTACAGCGGGGCGGGAAACTTCTCCATACCACTCTCGCCGTTCGCCGCCGAGATATCTGCGGTGGAGGAGTCCCCAGCCGCATTCAGGGACGCCAGGGACAACATGGAGCTGAACAGGATAGGCAACGTCAGGACGGTCAACGCGAAGGTCGAGGAGTTCGACCCCGGAAGCGGCGCGGACATGATAGTGCTCGACCCGCCGCGGTCAGGGCTTACCAGGAGGGTGCTCGAGACGGTTGCGGCGGCTTCTCCGGCATGGATCGTCTACGTCTCGTGCAACCCGTCGACGTTCGCCAGGGACGTCGCGGGCCTGAAGGGACGCTATACCGTCGATTCAGTGAGGGTGGTCGACATGTTCCCGCAGACGTATCACATAGAGGTCCTCGGCATCCTCAAGAGGAACGGTTCGTCCGCGGGTTGACAAAGGGCGGCAGGGGAGCCTATAATATCAAATGATTTTCATTATCAACAATGAAGGAGAAGGATATATTCATAAGGTTCCTATCTGACAGGGGCCTGCGCATGACCAACCAGCGGGGACTGATACTCGATGCCTTTTTAGGGACCGAACGGCACGTCAGCCCCGAGGAACTATACGGCCTCGTCAGGCGCAAGGACGGCACCATCGGCCAGGCGACCGTCTACAGGACGCTGAAGCTCCTTACAGAGGCAGGCCTTGCGCGCGAGGTCGACTTCGGCGACGGTGTGCTGAGATATGAACACAGCTACGGCCACGAGCACCACGATCACATGATTTGTGAGAGGTGTCACAGGCACATCGAAGTCGTGGACGAGCGGATCGAGGAGCTCCAGGAGAGGCTGGCGAAGAAGTATGGCTTCGTCCTGACAGGGCACAGGATGTACCTGTACGGCATCTGCAGCGAGTGCAGGCGGAGAAAGGCCTGAAAATTTTTTCGCCCAAAAACGATAACGATTATCACAATCAAGATTGAGGAGGTGTTTCATGTCTGAAAGGGTAAAACGGTCATGGTTTCTCTTGGTGTTGTGCCTGGCAGTGGTGCAGTTGCAGCAGTCAGGTACGGCCTACGGCGGCAATGCCGCGAACTTCGTCCTCTACAACCACCACACTGCGGATGAAGGTGAACTGGAACTGATGTTCATGGCCGACATCGGCCAGGAGCCCGACGGCACGGACTATACGTCCCAGATGGTGGAGTTCGAGGTCGGGGTGGACCTCGGAGTTCATGATCGAGGGCCAGGTCACCTCCGGAGAAGGTGGGTACAGCTTCACGGGCTTCCGTTGGGAGAACCGCTACCGGCCTTTCGGCTACGGGAGCTTTCTCAACCCGGTCCTGTACGTCGAGTACGAGAGCCTGTCAGAAGAGACGAAGTACCTGATGGAGGTGAGCGGGCGTGAGGATGCAGCAGAGAGGGAGAAGACGAGGCCGAGGGAGCGGGTGCTGGAGACGAGGCTGATACTCGGACGCGACGTCACCGACAGGCTCGACATTGCCCTTAACTGGCTCAACGAGAGCGATCTCGACACCGGCGTTACCTCGTTCGGCTATGCCGCGGGTCTCAACTACAGGCTCTTCAGGAGGGACTCTGCGGGAGCTGCACGGGACGTGGTCTTCGGCCTCGAGCTCTTCGGCGGCCTCGGCGACAGTGACAAGGGGATAACACTCGACTCGGGTATCACGCAGCATTATCTGTCACCCAACCTGATGATACGCCTCTCGGACGCAATGACGGTCCGTTTCGGCGGGGCGGTCGGACTTACCAATGTGAGCCAGGACCTCGCCAGGTTCGCCGTGGGTTACGAGTTCTGAGCCTGCTGCAGCTGTCGGGTGTTGAACCTGCCGGACCCTTTAGGGTAAAGTACAAGGGTCTATGTCACTCAGGTGTGAAACAGGACCGCGCGGAAGGCACGAGGTCGTAATCAGCGAGAACGCCGCTGCAAAAGAGGCCCACAAGGCATTGTTCCGCTTCGATGACGACGCCTACCGCGTCAGCCCCGAGAGCCTGTTCGATTCGCTGAGGCGTTCGGTCGCGGACGGTGCCCTGAGGATACACGTCTCGGGCGGCTGGGAATGGATGCTCAGGCTCGCCCTCTGGAAGGACGGAAGGCCCTCGAGGGGCGAGGTCTTCTTCCTGCTCAAGGGCCTCGGCCTCGGTGATGACGACCTGAGGCCGTTTTCGTCATCAGACTGCAACGACATATTCCACTGCCTCTACTACGGGCAGCGCTTCGACGTGCTCAGGAGGCTCTGCGGCAAGGCGAGCGAGGTGTCGCAGGCGAGGGCCGCCGCTGACGCCGGTGTCAGGATCAGCTGTCACCTCGTTGCAGAGGATGCCGGCCTGATCGTGGCGAGCAGTCTCTGAAGGTGCTGAGGTCCCTCGTGAAGGGGCACGGCGGACGGCTCCAGGTCGTCCCGGATCAGGCACCGCGAGAACCGATGAAGAGATACATCCTTGCAATAACAGGCGCAACAGGTCCGATCATAGGGCTGAGGGTGCTCGAGTGCCTCCTCAGGGACGCCGAGGTCCACCTCGTGATCTCACGGCCTGCGGTTTCCATAATCGGCGACGAGGTCGGCATAGACCTCTCGACGAAGGCATACGATGGACTAAAGGGCTGGCTGGAGCAGCGGGGTTCGGGTCCCTCGTGCGAGAGGCTCCGCCTACATGACGAGAGGGACCTCTGGGCACCGGTATCGAGCGGTTCCTTCGAGATCGACGCCATGCTCATCGTGCCCTGCACCATGAAGACCCTCTCGGCCATAGCGAACGGCTATGCAGACGGCCTGATAGAGAGGGCCGCAGACGTTGCGATCAAGGAGGGCAGGCCCCTCGTGGTCTCACCGCGTGAGACGCCCTTCAGCGCCGTCCACCTCGAAAACATGCTGAAACTGGCAAGGTTGGGCGTCCGCATAGTGCCGCCGGTAGCCGGTTTCTACAGCAGGCCCGAGACCGTGGACGACATGGTGGACTTCCTGGCAGGCAGGATACTCGACCAGCTCCGCATGGATCATGCGCTCTACAGGAGATGGGGGTAAGTTAGGTTGTGTTCGCCTCAGCTCTGAATCTCGGGATACCGTTTGTGTATCCGAAGTATATGTTGTGGTAAGTGCCCGCTCCTGCGCTCCGTCAGGCCCTGTTGCAGGGCCTCTGCGCGATCCGCTCCCACATCTCCTCGGTGAGTTCGTCAATATACTCGCTGATCGTGAATGTCTTGCCGCACTCCGTGCAGCACAGTCTCGCACTCCTTCAGCCTATGAACAGCCTGA
>DRKX01000008.1 GCA_011051565.1 Nitrospirota bacterium
ACGTTGGGGAGCCCTCCGTGGAGGACACCATCTCCATACTGAGGGGCCTGAAGGAGCGCTACGAGGTCCACCACGGCGTGAGGATAAAGGACTCGGCCCTGATAGCGGCAGCAGTGCTGTCGAACAGGTACATAACGGACAGGTTCCTTCCGGACAAGGCCATAGACCTGATCGACGAGGCTGCCGCGAGGCTCAGGATGGAGATAGACAGCATGCCCACCGAGCTCGACGAGATAGAGCGGCGGCTGAGACAGCTCGAGATCGAAAAGCAGGCCGTCATGAAGGACGACTCGAAGGATGCAAAGGAGAAGCTCGAAAAACTCCAGAAGGAGATCGCCGAGCTCGAGGAGAAGAGGAATGCGCTCAGGGCCCAGTGGATGAGCGAGAAGGAGATCATCCAGAGGATACGGGAGTTGAAGGAGCAGATAGAGCAGATCAAGCTCGAGTCCCAGAAGGCCGAACGCGAGGGCGACCTCACCAAGGCCGCGGAGCTGAAGTACGGACGGCTGATCGAGCTGCAGAAGGCGCTCGAGGAGGAGAACAGAAAGCTCCACGACTTCCAGACGCGGAGGCGCATGCTCAAGGAAGAGGTCGACGAGGAGGACATAGCAGAAGTCGTCTCCAAGTGGACCGGCATACCGGTAAGCAGGATGCTCGAAGGCGAGACAGAGAAGCTCCTGAAGATGGAGGAGCGCCTGAAGCAGAGGGTCGTGGGCCAGGACGAGGCCATCAGGGCTGTTGCAGACGCTGTCAGGAGGGCGCGGGCCGGCATTCAGGACCCGAACAGGCCGATCGGCTCCTTCATATTCCTCGGCCCGACGGGCGTGGGAAAGACAGAGCTCGCAAGGGCGCTCGCCGAGTTCCTCTTCGACGACGAGAACGCCCTGATCAGGATAGACATGTCGGAGTACCAGGAGCGGCACACGGTCTCGAGGCTGATCGGCGCACCTCCGGGCTACGTGGGCTACGAGGAGGGCGGCCAGCTCACCGAGGCCGTCAGGCGGAGGCCTTACTCGGTGATACTGTTCGACGAGGTCGAGAAGGCGCATCCCGAGGTCTTCAACGTGCTGCTCCAGCTGCTCGACGACGGAAGGCTCACGGACGGCCAGGGCAGGACCGTAGACTTCCGCAACACCGTCACGATCATGACGTCGAACATCGGCAGCGTCCACATTCAGGAGCTGCTCGAACAGAGGGAGAAGACTCCCGGTACGCACTGGAACGCGGACGACGACAAGGAGCTCAAGGACCGGGTGATGGAGGACCTTAAGGCCTTCTTCCGCCCCGAGTTCCTCAACCGGGTGGACGAGATAATAATCTTCAACCCGCTCGACGAGGAGCTGCTCAAGCAGATTGTCGATATCCAGATAAACAGGATGAAGCGCTACCTGAAGGAGAAGAAGATCGACATCGTCCTCACCGAGCCGGCCAAGGAGCACCTTGCAGAGGCCGGATACGACCCGGTGTACGGTGCACGGCCCCTGAAGCGGGTGATCCAGAAAGAGGTGCTCAACCCGCTGGCGAAGTTCCTGCTCGAGGGCAGGTTCGCAGAGGGCGACACGGTCGAGGTCGACTACAAGGACGGTGCAATGGTTTTCGAAAAGGTCGTCGTTGCAGAGATGGCGGCGTAAGAGAGCGGGCCTTCGGCCCGGAGAACAGGGGGCGGGGTTTCCCCGCCCGTGAAGCAAGGAGGTGGTAGGTTATGTCAGTCGTAAAGTGGTCACCATTGAAGGAGATCGAAGACATGAGAAGGGACATGGAGAGACTCTTCGAGGACTTCATCGAGCCCCTTCCGAGGAGGCGCCGGAGATGGTGGGGCAAGCCGACAGAGGGTGGAATGATCGTGCCGAACATCGAGATGTACGACCGGAAGAACGAGATCGTGGTGAAGGCGGAGATTCCCGGAGTCGACAAGAAGGACATAGACCTCACCATAACCGAGAACAACCTCGTCATAAAGGGCGAGATCAAGAGGCGGGAAGAGGTGAAGGACGAGGATTGCTATGTCTCGGAACTGACGTACGGCAGCTTCGCCAGGTCCATCCCTCTGCCGGTCGAGGTCGACAGCACAAAGGCCGCGGCCACTTACAAGAACGGCATACTCGAGATAGTGCTCCCGAAGAAGGAAGAGGCGAGGCCGAAGGAGATAAAGGTGGAGGTCTCTTAGAGCACTCTTCCGCGCAGCCGGACAGGCGGCCAGGCAATCAGCGCAGGGGCCAGCAGTGTTCGGTTGCAAAATCATCCCGAGCGTGGCTGGAGGGGCGGCTGCTCAGCGCTGAGCAGCCGCCCCTTTTCTGTTCAGTACGGCGCAGTCGACATGACCGGGCTGAGCGGCTCGATCCTGTTGTTCTTGATACGCCAGTTGTATATCTCCTCCATGTCCTTGTACATCTGGAATATCTGGAAGAAGCCGTGCCACTGCGCGTAGTCAGGGCCGTCCATGGCGGCTCCGTGGCGCGCCCTCCTGCCGGCATGATGCCAGAGGTAGTAGTTGAGCTCCTGGAAGGCGTCGCTCCACTTGTCCTCCTTCAGGAGGCCCTTTGCCTCGAGGTCCTTCAGCATCCTCTGCGCGCCGTCGTAGTAGTAGTTGTAGAGGCCGACGGCCCTGTCGAGCTTGGCGAAGTGGCTGTCCGTCTGGACCTTGCTGTGGCAGTTGCCGCAGACCCTCCTCATGAGCGCGCGCCCCTTCTCGCCGTCTCCGCGCTCACCGCTCCGCACCACACTCCTGGGGTGCACGAGGTCCCACTTGAGCCGTTCGGTGACGTTGTGCGTGGGGCTCAGGTCCCCGATACCGCTCATGTGGCAGGTCGCGCATGTCGGGGCCGAGTAGTCGCCGGGCTCCCATTCGCCGGCCGGGGAATCCCATCTCCAGCTCTCGCCCTCGATCAGGTAGCGCTTGCCGTGGCTGCTCTCGTAGTAGATCTCTATGTTGGGATGGTCAGGGCCCATGTGGCACTTGGCGCATGCCTCGGGCTTGCGTGCCTCGGCCATGCTGAACCGGTGCCTGCCGTGGCAGACCGTGCAGTTGCCGATTCCGCCGTCTGGATAGCGCATGCCGATTCCACCGGGCCAGCTGTCGTCAGTGGGCCTGTTGTCGGCCTTGAGCTTCACTTCGATGCCGTGACACATCTGGCAGCCTGCCTGCCTAGCAGCGAGGGTACGCGGGTCTCCCTTCGGTATGCCCGCGAACTCGCCGCCCTCCATCTCGTAGAAGAGCTTCTTGTACTTCTCCTTCTCGATCACCGGTGCACCGGCAAGCCTGGCGTGCGCGCTCCTGCCGAACTGCTCCACCTCTGAAGGGTGACACCGCCGACAGGTCTTCGGTGAGACCAGGGCCGATGTATACACCGCCGGCATCTCCTCTCGCACGCCCTCGCACTGGCTCGCCATTGGAGAGTCCTTCCTGACCACGTGGCAGTCATAGCACGATACGCCCGCTGCAGCCATCCTGCCGGCCTTCCAGTCGGCGACTATGCCGGGTGTCTTCTCCGCATGGCAGTCGACGCACCTCCTTGCCTTGGGCGACAGGCCCTCCAGGTTCACCGCCTTGCCGCCGGCCTCCTGAGCAGCAGCCGCCGTGCTTAGAAGGACCAGCGACACCAGCAGACACAGGCAAAGACCGGAAAGACTCTTGAATCCCTCCATAACCCCCTCCTTGTGACGTGTTTTTGCAGATCCGCAACCCCGCAGCGCCCGTCTCGGTGATTGCTCCATTCATGTTATCACGCGTTCCGGCACTTGTCAATCAGGACCTCGCGTTCCCTACAGCACCGGGTACGATCTGATATAATACTCCCTGGAGGGGCGGCGACTGGATTTCACGGGATGAAGTGCCGAGGCCGCCCCCCCCACGAAACAACACCATTGAAAGAGGGGGGCCGAGATTGCCGATCCTGTTTACACCGGCTGAGATAGGTGCCATGAAGCTTCCGAACCGCATGATACGCACGGCCTCCCACGAGGGGCTGGCTGACGAAAGGGGGAGGCCCGGAGAGAAGCAGTTCGAGTTCTACCGCGGGTTCGTAGAGGGTGGGATCGGCCTGGTCATCACCGGCTACGCAGGGATCATGCAGTCCGGCAAGAGCGCCCTCTACCGCATGACGATGATCGATTCGGACGACCTGATCCCGTCTCACAAAGGGCTCGTGGACCGCATACACCGCTCGGGCGGCAGGATCGTGCTCCAGATAGCTCACTGCGGCCGCCAGACATGGTCGAGCGAGACGGGCATGCCGCTGATGGCCCCCTCGGCGATTCCGTGCGGCTTTTACCGCGAGATGCCGAGGGAGATGAACGAAGAGGACATCCACAGCGTGATAGACGGCTTCAAAGAGGCGGCCCGACGCGCCAGAGAGGCCGGCTACGACGGCGTGCAGATACACGCAGCCCACGGCTACCTGCTCTCCACCTTCCTGTCGCTCCACTCCAACAAGAGGGAGGACCGGTGGGGCGGCTGCAGGGAGAACCGCTTCAGGATAGTGGGCGAAACACTGAGGGCGGTCAGGCAGGCCGTCGGCGATGACTACCCCGTGCTGATAAAGCTGAACACCTATGAGCGGGCGCCCCTCGGAATCAAGCGCGAAGACTGCGTCAGGTACGCGAGGATGGTCGAAGAGACCGGCTGCTGCGATGCCATAGAGCTCAGCTGCGGCACGAACGAGGGCGGTTTCATCATGGCGAGGGGGGAGTTCCCGACCCGGGCCATCTTCAAGTACATGCGCCCCTACTGCAGGCAGCCCCGGTGGATCAAGTTTCTCATGAAGACCTTCGTGGTACCGTTCGTCAAGCTGAGACAGCCCCCGTTCATGGAAGGATACAACCTCGAGACGGCTGCAGCCGTGAAGCAGGCGGTCTCCCTGCCGGTCATCACCGTGGGAGGCATGCGGTCCATGGACTTCATGGAGCAAGCCATAGCCTCGGGCAAGACCGACTTCGTCTCCATGGCAAGGCCCCTCATTCGGGAACCGGACCTGCCCAACAGGTTCAAGGCCGGCCTCAGCAGGGCAGCCCAGTGCAACAACTGCAACAGGTGTGTCGTGGCCGTGGATACACGGCCGATTCAGTGCTACAACAGGAAGTCCGCCGGCCCCTGACACTGATCGTCCCGACGCGGCGGGGATTCCACCGGAGAGCCCAAAAAGGTTATCATAGTCTGGGACGGCTGGCCCGTCTCAGGATAAAGAGACCTCTGGAAGGCCTCACTGCAAGGCATTGGACGACTGGATCACGGCATTGACCGAGCTTACCGGCACCCTCGCCGGCTACGTGTGGGGTGTACCGTCGATCGTGCTCCTCGTCGGCACCGGCCTCTACCTGACAATCCGGCTCCGCTTCATACAGTTCCGCGGCTTCAGGCATTCCATCCAGCTGATATCCGGCAGGTACGACCGCAGCGGCGATCCCGGCGAGGTGACGCACTTCCAGGCCCTCTCCACCGCCCTGTCGGCAACCATAGGCACTGGAAACATAGCGGGCGTTGCCACGGCCATAGCATTCGGCGGCCCGGGAGCGGTATTCTGGATGTGGATAACCGCACTGGTCGGCATGGCTACCAAGTACACCTCGTGCACCCTCGCCCTCAAATACCGCGTCATCCACGCCGACGGCGAGGTCTCGGGTGGTCCCATGTACACACTGAAGAACGGCCTCGGCATGCATGGCACAGGGACCGCCTTTGCTGTCTTTGCGCTCATAGCGTCATTCGGCATCGGGAACATGGTCCAGGCGAACTCTGTAGTGGACGGCCTCGGATTCGTCATCCCGCAGGCTTCCGAGTTCAGGCTCGTCCTCGGCACCGTTATGGCCGTCGCGGTCGGCCTCGTCATCATCGGCGGCATAAAGCGCATAGCAGGGGTCGCGTCGCGGATAGTCCCGTTCATGGCCGTCGCCTACTGCGCTTCTGCCCTCCTCATCCTCATTCTGAACCTCGACAGGATCCCCGCCGCCTTCATGACCATACTCGACCACGCCCTCAACCCCTGGGCCGCCGGCGGAGGGGCCATGGGCGCTGCACTCCAGTACGGGGTGGCGCGCGGGGTCTTCTCGAACGAGTCTGGGCTCGGCTCTGCGCCCATGGCGCACGCTGCAGCGCGGACCAGCGAACCGGTGCGCGAGGGGCTCGTCGCCATGACAGGGCCGTTCATAGACACCATCGTCATATGCACCATGACCGCCCTCGTGATCATCGTATCGGGGGCCTGGGGGGATGCAAGGCCCGAGGCCCTGCAGGGCGCGGCCCTCTCGGCGTATGCATTCCAGCAGTCCCTCGGGGCGGCAGGGGCATGGGTCGTCGGATTCGGCCTCGTCTTCTTCGCATACTCCACGATCATCGCCTGGTCGTACTACGGGGACCGAAGCGCCGAGTACCTCTTCGGCGAGCGGGCGGTGATGCCTTACCGGATAATCTATACCGTGCTCGTCGTGGTCGGGGCTTACGTGCCGTTAAAGCTCGTCTGGAATTTCGCCGATATAGCAAACATGCTCATGGCCGTGCCGAACCTCGTCAGCCTGATCCTGCTCGCCGGATTCGTCAGGGAGCTGAGCAGCGACTACTTCAACCGGCACAATCCTTAAAGATCAGGAGGTCCGCTATCTTCAGGGCGATACTTTACAGCATGCTCTCCCTGAAGCACGCGGGGGTCACGTCTTGCTTTTGCTATTTTAGTGAGAAGTTTTCCCGGTCAGGGAGAATATACTTTCACTGACCTTATTTTATGATCTAATGCGAGGTCTTGAAATTAATGTTTATCCATGATTAAGGAAATAAGAGTATTGACTCTCCACTCCTATAATCGAGAACATATTGATTATTTAGTGCAGATGTGTATATAATCAATAATTAATACACATGGAGGTTGAACTATGGGTGCAGTTTTAAAGGTAAGAAAACAGTTTATACTTGACCCTGATAAGATCAAAGCCGTAAAAGAGATTGTCAACGCAGAGACGGACACCGAGGCTATAAACAGGGCAATGGATATAGTGATTGCCAACAGTAAAATCCTGACCACTCTCAAATCCATCAAAGGTAAAGGGAATATCCAGGATATTTATGGCTCAAAAACTTGCTAAGGTTATCCTCGATACCTCAATATATATACCTTACATAAACGAAGGAGTTAGCCATCCAGTTCTTGAACTTGAAGAATCTCTTCCGATTATATGTATGAGTGCCGTTGTAATGGAGGAATTATATGCAGGTGCACATGATGGTAAGACTATTAAACTCCTGGATAAATTATACAATACTTTCCATAGCCTTGGACGACTTATTGCTCCTGATGCACAGGACTGGCAACAGGCAGGTAAGATTATCGCCAGAATGGGTAGAAAGTATGGCTTTGAAAAGAGATTCCCTTCACGGATAACAAACGATGTCTTAATTGCTATTACTGCGAGGAAGGTCGGCGCTGTGGTGATTACAAGAAACAAAAAGGATTTCTTATTGATAAAAGAATTCCTGAATTTTAAAATGTCAGAGTAAATTATGACCCGGCAGGAAGGAATAGCACGGGTCTAATAGCA
>DRKX01000009.1 GCA_011051565.1 Nitrospirota bacterium
AGGTATATCTCGTAGGAGTCCTCGTGGGGCTCGATATGTATGTGGGTGGCCTCCTGCTCTATGGCGGCCAGGATAACCGCGTTGACGAGCTTGATGACAGGGGCCTCCTCGGCGGATTCGAGGACGTCCTCGAGGTCCTCCTCGACGATCCCGTGGTCCCCCTTTATGATCTCGATGTCTTCAGATTCATTCACCTTGAGGGATTCTTCCCAGCTGACCGGTTTTTTGAACAGTTCGTCTATCTTGCGTTCAAGCGAAGTGATGGACGTAACTACGGGAGCGATCTTGTATCCCGTGATGTAGGAGAGGTCGTCCATCAGCACGAGGTCCCTCGGGCTCGCCGTCGCCACAGTCAGTGTCTTGCCGTCGAACGAGATGGGAAGGACCATATACTTCTTTATCACCTTCTCGGGGACCAGTGCGAGCAGGTCCGGCGACGGGGCGTAGTTTTCGAGGTTTATCGACGGGATGTCGAGCTGCCTGCCGAGCAGGTAGTCGAGGTCCTCCTCTGAGAGCAGGCCCATCTTGATGAGGGTGGCTCCAAGACGATCACCCGTCTTCTTCTGTTCTTCGAGCGCCCTGTCGAGGTCTTGCTGGGTCAGGATGCCGAGGTCAATCAACAACTCTCCGATCTTCTGCTTATTCTTCATCAAAATGCCCTCCTGTTTTTGGCATGACTGCTCACTCCGTGCTCTTGTCAGAGGCCTGCGGCTCGGTCAGCCACCTGATCGTCTTCTGGCAGATGGCCTCGAACTGGGAATGAATGTTCGACAGGCAACGCTGGAGTTCATCGAAGAAACCGTCGAACTGGGTATGGACCTCGGAGAGGTCTATACGGTTCAGGTCAGGCTTGTAGAGCAGCAACGGTATCCCCCGCTGAAAGAGCTTCGTCCGTATGACCGTCAGGGGAAGGGTAGCGGTCACGATCAGCGGCAAGTACGCGTGGTCCCGCTGTATCCTGTCGAGGGCCTTCTTGCCCTCTGGGTCTTCGGTTCCCCCCTTGGCGAAGAAGAAGGATGCATCAGCCACGAGGACCTGCAGTCCTCGATCGTTCGCGCTCTCGAGCGTCCTGAAGAGTTCGTCGAGCGTCGACAGGACGACCGTGGAGACGCCGTTTTCAGTAAACCTGTCTTCGAGCCTGACCCTCATCCTCGCGTTCCTCTCGAGCAGCAGCACCGTCATCGGTATGGGTCCCGTGTGACAGCTGCACACTTCCGGCACAGACTTTGCCTCCGCTACGGCCTCGTCACCATGCGCCTTCTCCGCGTCGACATCCTGCGAGGGGACATGATCGTCGCTTCCGGCCTCATAGTCGGCATCCGTACTGACGTAGGAGGAGGCGACAGATGCGGTCTCGTACTGGTAGCTCTCCTCCGTGTTGGCGTTGTCAAAGACATCGGCAATCACCTCTTTGAGCAGCGGCATGGTGAGGACCTTCTTCTCCGAGAAGTGACCGTAAAGGAGTGCGGCATCGCAGATCATGTTTATAAGCCTCGGGATCCCCTTCGAGAAGCGGCTGATCTCCCTCAGGACGTCGTCGGGGAATATCCCCGTGTCTGTACAGCCGGCAATCGCGAGCCTGTGGCGGATATATCCGGGTATCTCCTCATCCGGAAGCCCTCTGAGGTGATACGGGGCACCCGGTGCATCGCCGCAGCCCGAGGCGCTCAGCCTCTCCCGCAGGACCGGCAGTCCGGTCATGACGACCCTGACGAGACGGCGCCCGTCCTCCTGAAGACCCGACAGGCGGCAGACTTCATCGAGGGCGTCTGTACCGAGTTCCTGTGCCTCGTCTATCACGAGAAAGACCTCCCTTCCCTCTCGGAGCGACTCCCTCAGGCGGGCGTCGATCTCTGAGCGCAGGTCCTCGACCCCGTCGCTTTCAGGCTCCGTCCCCATCTCGAGGAGGATCATCTGCAGGAACTCAGCGCGGTCGTTGCCGCGGTAGAGTATCTGAATGATATCGCTTCCGGCCTCAAGTGACTTGAGGAAGGCCCTCAAGAGGACCGTCTTGCCTGAGCCGATGTCACCGGTGAAGACGACCGGATTGGATCCCCTCTCGACCTCGGTCTTGAGGTAATCGAGGGCCTCCTTGTGGTTTGGACTGAGATAGAGGTATCCGGGATCCGGAACGGAGTTGAAGGGCCTGTCCTTGAGACCATAGAATTTTCTGTACATGACGGAGTTCTGTTCTTTCAGAGCGGCATTGATTATGTTAGCTTTTCACTTTTTACTATAGCAACCCCCCGTTTTTTTGTCAAGAAAACAGGCGGAAAACCGTGCAAACAGGAGTTTCCTCACCCCGTGACCACCAGAATGAACCCTGCAAACATCAGCGCTGCACCCGCCAGCCTCTGCCCGATGTCTCTCTCCCTGAAGAAGACGATCCCGTATATGCTGCCCATCAGGAGGCTCGATCGCTTGACGGCTATCATGTATGCGACCTTTGCAATGCTCACCGCCAGCATATGGGAAACGATCATCGCCGAGTAGAACAGGCCGGGAAGCAGGGCGTTGCGCGCCTCTCTCAAGAGCACGGTCACTCTGGAGCGGCTGTTCATGTTGATGCAGACGAGGGGTGTGAAGCAGGCGGTCACGGCGACGAAGTAGGCGGCGCCGAAGAATATCGGGGAGGAGTGCTCTATGGCGAGCTTTCCCAGGGACGACGTCATGCTGTAAATCAGTGCGACCACGATCATGTAGACGGACCCCCTCTCCTTTGCGATCGCCCTGAGGGGGGCGAAGAGGCCCTCTCGGGCTGAACCGAGGTTCAGGCTGTAACCGCCTGCAGCTATCAGGCCGACTCCCGCCGCACCCCTCGGCGAGACCCTCTCGCCCAAGATCAACCAGGAGAAGGCGATGAGAAAGACCGGGGTGAGGGAGAGAAACGGCAGCGTGAGCGTCAGCGGGGAGAGCCTCAAGGCCTTTATGTAGAGGGTGAGGGCGAGTATCTCGAGCGGAAGGGCGAGGATGAACGAGAGATAGAACGTCCTGTCGAGCCGGGGAACCGGAACGAAGAGCAGGAGCAGAAGGAGGGGGGGCAGGGAGAAGACGAGCCTGAGCCAGGCCACGAGATACTCGTTGTCGAGCCTCAGGGCCTTCTTGGTCAGGGCGTCACTCGTTGCCAGCGAGAAGGCAGAGACGAGAGAGAGCAGGACCCAGGAGTTTTCCATGTTTTGCACGAACAGCACGGTTTGATGTAAAATTATACATCATCCGGGCCACATTATGAGATACAGCGGCATCTTCAAGAACTTCAGAAAGAAGAACATCCTGGTCGTCGGAGACATGATCCTCGACCACTACATCTGGGGGCTCGTCGAGCG
>DRKX01000010.1 GCA_011051565.1 Nitrospirota bacterium
AACCTGTCCGTTATGTACCTGTTCGACAGCACTGCTGCCGCTATCAGGGCCGAGTCCTTTATCCTCACGCCGTGGTGGACCTCGTAGCGCTCCTTCAGGCCCCTCAGTATGGAGATGGTGTCCTCCACGGAGGGCTCCCCAACGTGTACGGGCTGGAACCTCCTCTCGAGGGCCGCGTCCTTCTCGATGTACTTCCTGTACTCGTTGACGGTGGTGGCGCCGACGCACCTGAGCTCACCCCGTGCAAGCGCGGGTTTCAGCATGTTCGAAGCATCTATGGCGCCCTCAGCCGCGCCGGCTCCGACCAGGGTGTGCATCTCGTCGATGAAGAGAATTATGCTGCCCTCGGCCTGTTCTATCTCCTTCAGCACGGCCTTGAGCCTCTCTTCGAACTCGCCCCTGAACTTGGAGCCCGCTATCAAGGCGCCTATGTCGAGGGCGATGACCCTCTTGTCCTTCAGGGTCTCCGGCACGTCTCCTGCCACGATCCTCTGCGCGAGTCCCTCGACTATGGCCGTCTTGCCCACGCCGGGGTCCCCGATCAGGACGGGGTTGTTCTTGGTCCTCCTTGCAAGGACCTGCATCACCCGCCTGATCTCCTCGTCCCTGCCGATGACGGGATCGAGCTTTCCCTTCCTGGCGAGTTCGGTGAGGTCTCGCGCGTAGCGCTTGAGTGCCTGGTACTTCTCCTCGGGGTTCGGGTCCGTGACCCTGTGGGCCCCCCGCACCTCCTGCATGACCTCGAGTATCTTCTGCTCCGTGGCATTGTACCTCTGGAGCAGCTCGGCTGCAGGACCGCCCTCGGCCACAATGCCGAGCAGCAGGTGTTCGGTGCTCACGTACTCGTCCGAGAGGTGCCCGGCCTGCCTCCATGCCTCGTCGAAGACCTTCTTGAGCCTCGGTGATACATAGACTTGACCCATCGGGGTCGCTCCCATCACCTTCGGAAAGCGCTCTATCTCGGCCTCGACGTCCTTCTTCAGGAGCGCCAGGTCTATGCCGATCCTCTGAAGTATCTGTACGGGTATCCCCTCGTCGTCGGACAGGAGGCTCAGCAAGAGGTGCTCGGGCTGAAGCTCCTGGTTACCCTTGGCCTCGGCGATCCTCTGCGCCTCCTGAATTGCCTCCTGCGACTTAATGGTCAGTTTATCCATCCTCATGGTATCCTCCCTCCTGCCTTAGTCTCTGAATATCCTTTTGATCCTCTCCTCGAACTCCCTCCGCCTCTCTTCCTCGAGGCACTGCAGCATAGCCTCCATCTCCTTCTGCAGGGCCACGAGCCTGCTCCTCATCCTGAGGATTATGTCTACACCTGCCTTGTTCACCCCGAGGTCCCGCGTCAGCTCCAGTATCAGGTGCAGCCGCTCGATGTCCTCGTCGGAGTAGAGGCGCTGCCTCCTCACCCGCTTCGGCCTTATCAACCCCTCCCTCTCGTAGAGCCTGAGGGTCTGGGGATGTACACCGAGCATCCTCGCAACAACGCTGATCATGTAAAGCGGGTGTTCCTTGTCCCTCTTCACCATTATCGCTTCACCATCCTTTGCCTCGGGTTCTCCTTGTACAGGCTCTCCATCTCCTTGAAAATCCTCCTGTCCTCAGGGGAGAGCTCTTTCGGGATGACGATCTTTACAGTTACGTACTGGTCTCCCCTCCTGCCGGTCTTCGGAGAGGGGAACCCCTTGCCCTTGAGCTTGAACCTCTGGTTGCCCTGCGTGCCCGGAGGCAGGGTCATCTTGGTCACGCCGTCTATGGTCGGCACCTCTATCTTTGCGCCGAGCGCCGCCTCAGGCACTGTCACCGGCACCTCCACGTGGATGTCGTCGCCGTCCCTCTTGAAGATCGGATGCGGCAGTATCTCTATCTCTATGTACAGGTCTCCGGGAGGGCCGCCTGCCACTCCTGGCTCACCCTTGCCCCTGAGCTTCACCCTCGATCCGTTGTCCACGCCTGCGGGTATCTTCACCTTGACCGTCTCGGTCTTCAGTATCGTCCCCTTGCCCCTGCAGTCGGGACAGAGCCTCGTCACCTTGCTGCCCGTACCCCCGCACTCGGGGCAGGTCTGGCTTATGCTGAAGAAGCCCCTCTTGCTCTTGAGCTTTCCGGTGCCTCCGCACTTCGTGCAGCTCGTGGCCCCCTCGGCACCCCTGCCGCCGCACCTCTGGCACGTAACACCGTGGCTTATCGTTATGGGCCTCGTGACCCCGGAGAACGCCTCCTCGAAGGTGAGCGTCATCCTGGTGACGAGGTCGGCACCCTTGAGAGGGGCCTCGGTGAAGCCGGTCCTTGCACCGAAGATGTCCGAGAAGATGTCTTCGAACCCACCGAAGTCGAACCCCTTTCCGGTGAAGTCGTAAGTCCTGAACTCCTCGAACCCCGGCGCGGCCTCGAACCCTGCAGGACCGAGCCTGTCGTATTCGGCCCTCTTCTTGGGATCACCGAGGACTGCATACGCCTCGTTGATCTCCTTGAAACGCCTCTCGGCCTCCTTGTCGCCCGGGTTCAGGTCCGGGTGGTACTTGCGCGCAAGACGCCTGAACGCCTTCTTTATCTCGTCCTGAGAGGCGTCTTTGCCCACGCCCAGCACCTCGTAGTAGTCTCTCACGCCGGTCGCCATCCTTTCCCTCCCTTGCTATGCTTGTATTATAGCTCTTGATAAAACTTTTGTCAAGACCCCTCTAAAGACCGACTAAAGACTGCTTATATGTTTTTAGGCATAGGTTTTGCATGCGCACTCCACACCCTTCAGGCCGCCGCGCATGTGCGGCAGCTGGCGAGGCATGTGCCGTGATTTTAAGGATGGTCAGCCGGCCGTCAGTCCGCCGTCGACGCTGACGACGGCGCCGGTGATCCACCTTGCGAGGTCAGAGGCGAGGAAGACGGCGGTTGTCCGATGCGTCCCAGCGGATAGATCGCCTTGATCGTTTCCAGGAGACTCTCCATGTCGACGGACAGCCGTTTGAGGTTGGAGCGGACCAGCCTGGTGTCGACCGTTCCCGGCGCTATCGCGTTCACCCTTATGCCTGCAGGCCCGAGTTCGCAGGCGAGGGCCTTGGTGAGGGAGTCGATGGCCCCCTTGGTCAGCGAGTATGCCGTGGACGGCCTCGCAGGGGACATCTTGTGCGAAAGGTAGGACGAGATGTTTATGACGTTTCCCCGCCTCTCTTTCAGTGCGGGCAGCAACCGCTGGGTCAGTAGGTAGGGGGCCTTGATGTTCAGGTTTATGTGCGTGTCGAGTTCGTCCGGGGTGACCTCGCCGAAGGGCGTGAAGCGGGCCGTTCCGGCGTTGTTCACCAGTATGTCCACGGC
>DRKX01000011.1 GCA_011051565.1 Nitrospirota bacterium
ACCTCGGAGGGGACGGGCATCGTCCACATAGCTCCGGGCCACGGTGAGGACGACTACATCGCCGGTATGAAGTACGGCCTCGATATACTGACCCCGGTGGACGACCGCGGGAGGTTCACGACCACCGAGGCCGGACTCGAGGGAATGTTCGTCTTCAAGGCCAACGAGCACATCATAGAGCTGCTCAGGAAACGCAACGCACTCCTCGGCTCCGAGGACCTCACCCACTCCTACCCGCACTGCTGGAGGTGCAAGAAGCCCGTGATCTTCAGGGCGACCCCCCAGTGGTTCATATCTGTAGAGCACAGGGGGCTGAGGGGTTCGTGCCTCGAGGAGATAGAGCGTGTGGAGTGGATACCGAAGTGGGGGAAGGAGCGCATACGGGGTATGGTCGAGCGGAGGCCGGACTGGTGCATCTCTCGCCAGAGGGCGTGGGGAGTGCCGATAGCACTGATCTCCTGCAGGGAGTGCGGGGATTTCGTGAGGGACGAACGCATACTCGATGCCGTCGTCGACCTCTTCGCCCGAAGGGGCGCGGATGCTTGGTTCGAGGCAGGTGTGAGCGAGATCACCGGCGAAGGCTACCGGTGCCCCTCCTGCGGCAGCGGCGACCTCGTGAAGGAGACGGACATACTGGACGTATGGTTCGACTCGGGTGTCAGCCACGCTGCCGTGCTCGAGGCCGACGGCCGCCTGAGGTGGCCGGCCGACATGTACCTCGAGGGGAGCGATCAGCACAGGGGATGGTTTCAGAGCTCGCTCATCGCCTCAGTGGCCACGCGTGAGCGCGCACCGTACGACGTCGTGCTCACCCATGGATTCGTCGTGGACGGCCGCGGCAAGAAGATGTCGAAGTCGCTCGGAAACGTGATCTCCCCAAAGGACATAATCAAGAAGAACGGGGCCGAGATATTGAGGCTCTGGGTCTCTGCAGAGGACTACAGGGACGACATCCGCCTCTCCGGAGAGATCATAACGCGCCTCACCGAGGCATACAGGAAGATAAGGAACACCGCCAGGTTCATTCTCGGAAACCTCTACGACTTCGACAACCAGGACCACTCGGGAGACCTCATAGAGATAGACAGGTGGGCGCTCAACAGGCTGCAGGGCCTCGTCAGGCGGGTTACGGAGGCATACGAGAGGTTCGACTTCCACGAGGTCTTCCACACGATATACAACTTCTGCGTGGTCGACATGAGCTCATTCTACCTCGACATACTGAAGGACAGGCTGTACACCTCGGCCCCTGACTCAGCCGAACGCAGGGCGGCTCAGTGGACCATGCACCGGATACTCGACACGATGACGAGGCTCATGGCGCCGGTGATATCGTTCACTGCAGAGGAGGTCTGGCAGTTCATGCCGGGAGACAAGCCTGAGAGCGTCTTCCTCAGCGATTTTCCGGCAGTCGACGGGCGCTTCATCGACGAGGAGCTCGACGAGAGGTGGAAGGGCCTCATAGAGGTGCGGAACGTCGTCAACAAGGCGATCGAACTGAAGAGGGCCGAGAAGGCCATAGGGAACTCCCTCGAGGCGAAGCTGGGCATCTTCGCCGACGAGGCTCGGCTGGCGCTGCTCAGGGCCTACGAGGACTTCCTGCCCTCGCTCTTCATCGTCTCGCAGGCCCATACAGGCGGATACGCGGATGCACCCGAGGGGGCCTACAGGGATGAGGAGACCCCCGGCCTGGCAGTGGTGGTCGAGCATGCCGACGGCGCAAAGTGCCTCCGCTGCTGGAACTGGTCGGTCACGGTCGGAAACTTCGCAGACGCTCAGGAGGTCTGTCAGCGGTGCTACCACGTGCTGAAAAGCCTGCACTGATCTATTTCATCATATCACTCGCAGTCCTCGGACTCGACCAGTTGACGAAGCTGCTCATAGTCAGGTTCGTCCACCCGTACGAGAGCATACAGGTGCTGCCTTTCCTGCGGATCGTCAGTGTCAGGAACCCCGGTGCCGCCTTCGGCATGTTCAAGGGACTCGGTCCGGCCTTCCTCATAATCGTCTCCATCGCAGCAGTCGCGGTAATCTCCTACATGATCGTAAAGGGAAAGGACGACAGGCTCTCGCTCTCGCTCATCCTGGGCGGTGCACTCGGGAACCTCGCGGACAGGATCAGGCTCGGTCATGTGGTCGACTTCATAGATGTCTATGCCGGAAGGTACCACTGGCCCGCCTTCAACACGGCGGATTCCGCACTCACCCTCGGCATAGCGCTGCTCTTCTACAGGAGCGTGACACGGAAGGGGTCTCACGGCCCATCCGAAGGTGATGCGGCATCAGGGACGCGCGGCCGCTGAGCCCCCACCGGCTTACACGTCCGCGAGTATGATATCCTCGAGCCTCCTCTTCGGCACATGGTGCACGCCGTCATCGTCGCGCCAGTACTTTATGCTCCCATCCTCGGGTATCTCTTCCAAGACGATCTCCTCCTTCGGCTTTCCTATGGCCAGAACGAGGAGTATCTCGAACCTCTCGGGTATGCCGAGCAGCTCCCTGAGCCTGTTCCTGTCGATGGAGCCCACTATGCACCCGCCGAGTCCCCTCTCGGTGGCGCCCAACATGATGCTCTGGGCCGCTATGCCGTGGTCGCACCAGCAGTTTATGCTTATCTCGGAATCCCCCAGGACGACGATGTAGGCCGACGGCCGCTCGCCCTCGGCCGGGCCGGGCCAGTCCTTCAGGTAGGCCGCCCATGCAAGGCACGAGAATATCTTGTCGTTCTTCTCAGGGTCTGCCGACAGGACATACTTGAGCGGCTGGAGGTTCCCGGCCGACGCCGAAAGCCTTGCAAGGTCGACGAGTCCCTTCAGGGTCTCCTCCGAGACCGCCTCTTCCTGGTGGAAACGCCTGCAGCTGCGTGTCTTCCTGATCAAGTCCTCGATCATCTCTCCCTCCGTCGTCCCTCACGTGAAAAATCAAGGGACATTCACAGTTGTCTCGGGGCAGGTGGTTCCCCGCCGGACCTCTCCGTCGTATAGGCTGAATTATAACTTATTCTGCACGTTTCTTACGACTGGTCAGGCACATGCCGGAGCACTTGTCATTGCCGGACCCTCTCTGCTAAACTCGAACTAATCGGCTTCGCCGCCTTCTCAAATGGAGGAAGCCCGGGGCGGATGCAGCGCCGCGGAAAATACCAGAAAGCAGGGGGGATGATGATGAGGGAGATCAGGAGGATCGGTATCATAACGTGCGGAGGGGACTGCGGCGGGCTGAACGCCGTTGTCAAGTCGGTCACCCAGACGGCCCACAGCCTCGGGGTCGAGACCCTCGTGATACCCAATGGTTATGCCGGCCTCTACAACCTGATAGACATGGAATCACCGGTCGTCCTCACGCCGGCGAGGGTCGACAGCATCGATGCAAACCTCGCCGGGTCCGAGGCCGGCCACTCGAGGGTGAAGATATCCAAGATAAAGGATCCGGACAAGTACACGAAGATCAAGGACGGCCTGAGCAAGTTCAGCATAGACGGCCTCGTGATCAGCGGAGGCGACGATACCGGCTCGGTCATGGTCGACCTGGCCGAGCGCAGCATATCGTGCGTGCACGTGCCCAAGACCATGGACCTCGACCTGCAGCCCTACAGCGTCGGAGGCGACTCCTCATTGAACAGGATCGCCCGCTTCACCGAGGAACTGAAGACCACGGGGCTGAGCCACAACCGCATAATGATCGTGGAGGTCTTCGGCAGATACGTGGGTCACACCGCCTTCAGGGGTGGAATCGGGGCCGAGGCCGACTGCATCCTCATACCCGAGATACCGGTCGACTTCGACGTGGTCTACAGGCACATGAAGAGGATGTACATGCAGAGGGTCGAACGCAGCGACGTGAGGGCCGGCACATACACCATAGTCGTCTCCGAGGGTATCACGGATGCGAGCGGCAAACACATCTATGACGAGACGGCAGGCGTCGACGCCTTCGGACACAAGAAGCTCTCGGGCGCAGGAAGGTATGTGAGGAGGCAGCTCGAACAGAGGATGAACAGCGACCCAGAGATCAAGGACTTCATGAAGAAGAAGGGGTTCTATGTCCCCGGTGTGTACGAGCTGCCCGAGATACGAGAGGTGATACCAGGTCACCTCGTGAGATCGGGACACAGCTCGGCCTTTGACGTGAACTTCGGCAAGGAGGCCGGGGCCGCAGCCGTCAGGCTCCTCCTCGAGGGGATCGACGGCGTGACGGTGGTGAAGGTACGCGGCCCTAAGGTATACTACATGCCGACAAAGGAGGCGATCAAGCAGAGGCCGGTCGACCTGAACGTGGTCGCCCTGTTCGAACAGCAGGGGATATGCTTCGGCAGGGAACCCAGGCAGTACGAGGCCGACTTCATTGCCGTGGAGGGGGAACTCGAGAGGCACATCTGAGGCGGCAGGCCCTCCCCGGGCTCACCGGTCCTGCTGCCGGCAGCCGTACAGGTTGCCGTAACGGTTCAGGTGCACCTTCTCATGCTGCAGTTCCTCGGCGCCGTGCGGAGGCTTCTCCTCGCCGGGATACCCTATCGCTATGATCGATTCCACCCTTAGGTTCCCCGGAATGCCTAGGACGGCCGAGACATTCTCCTCAGCGGTGTTGTCCTTCTCGTCCACCCTCTTCCTGATCTGTATCCAGCAACTCCCGAGGCCGAGAGACTCTGCCGCAAGGTGTATGAATATGGAGGCGATCGAGGCATCCTCGATCCAGACGTCGCACCTGTCGGGGTCGGCGCATACGACCACAGCGAGCGGGGCGTTCTTCAGGAACGAAGCGCCGTGCCTCTTGGACCTCGAGAGCCTGTCGAGCAGGTCCCTGTCCGTCACCACGATGAACTCCCACGGGTTCAGGCCCCTTGATGAAGGTGCGCGGAGCGCGGCCTCCATGATGAGGCCGACCTTCTCTGCCTCCACCTCCCTGTCGAGAAACCTCCTGATGCTCCTCCTCCTGCGGACAAGCTCCAAGAACACAGCTAACCTCCCTCGTCAAAGACCGTGCTTCAGACTCTCCTGTTGTACTTCACGGCGTTTCCCCTCGACAGTGCCACTGGGTACCTCTCCTCGTTGATCTCCATCTTCTTGAGGACCTCCTCCTCGATATCGATACCCAGCTCGTCGGCCAGCCTTGCAAGGTAGATGAAGACATCGGCGATCTCTTCACCGACAGGCGCCAGATCCCGCTCGGAACCGGCGATCCTCCTCGACTCTTCCTCTGTGAGCCACTGGAAGAGCTCGAGCACCTCTGCGGCCTCGGCACAGAGCGCCATCGCGAGGTTCTTGGGGCTGTGAAACCGCTCCCAGTCCCTCTCACCGGCGAATTCCCTGAGCCTCCTCTGTATCCCCTTCACATCCACTGCACTCACCTCTCTGGATCAGGCACTCCGTATCACGATCACCGCCGGCCAGCCGCACGGCCTTCCATTCTGTACATGCAGCCGGCCCTGCCACGGATACCCGCAGGCATCCTATTCTAAGCACCATCCACCTTCCCTGTCAATCGCCCTCAACTGTAGCAGATACCCGGTGGAGCAGTTGCAGGTCCCCGTGCGTCAGACTGAGAACACCCCTGTCGGGGAGTAGCGGCAGGCCGTATGGAGGACGAGTTCCGGGCCGACGATCCTGCGGTGCGTGCTGAGCGCGATGCCGGGGAGGTTGTTGTTCTCCGAGAGATGCACGAGGCAGGCCCACTTCAGGCGGGCGGCGTCGGCAAGGAGCTCGGCTGCCTCGATGTTGGACAGGTGGCCCGAGGGGCCGCTTATGCGCTCCTTCAGGTATGCCGGGTATGGCCCGCCTGCGAGCATCCCGGGGTCGTAGTTGCTCTCGATGAATACCGCGTCGAGGGAGGCGACGACCCTGTCCAGCCCGTCGAACATGTGCCCGAGGTCTGCGAGGATGCCGAGGCGCTTGTTGCGCGCAGAGACCACGAATGCAGCCCCGTCTGCACCGTCGTGCGGGGTCGGCACCGCCTCGACGGAGACCTCGCCGAAGCGGATCAGCCCGTCCGACCGGAAGTGACGCACGTCATCGAGCCTGCCGAGCCTGTGCCTCTTTGATGCGGCCTCGAGGGTCTTCGGCGTTATGTAGATGGGCAGTCCGTACTTCCTCTGGTACACGCCGGCATGGCATACATGGTCGGAGTGGTCGTGGGATATGATCACGGCATCGACCCGCCTGATCTCCCGCCCGTACGCCGCGAGCCTCTGCTCCGCCTGCACGCCGCTTATGCCTGCATCGAAGAGCAGGCTCACGCCGCAGGTCTCGACGTATATGCAGTTTCCGTTGCTTCCCGACTGTAGAGATATTGCAATCATAATTGTGCGGTCCGGGGTCCCGTCGATGACAGGACCCCGGGATGCCTTCTTAACGACGCCCCCCTTTGAAACCTGTTTCGAGGGCGATGCAGAACGATCCGTGCGGGAGTCTCACGGCATGGCGCAGACGTCGTCGATCCAGAATTCCTGGCCGCCGATCCTAAGCCTCTGGACAGGACCGGTGAGGACGAGCGTGCCGGTCTTGCCTCCCGGCACAGGGGCCGAGGTTACGACAACGCTGACACCGCCGATCAGCACGGGAGCACCCGCGAGTTCGCCTGCGTATACCGGTACGGGCTGCCCGTTGACGCTGAGGTTCTCGATGCCTCCGAGGTCGAGGTACCGGAGCTCCACCCTCGCCACAGAGAACCCGACACCGCTGAAGTCGAACTCGAGGTTGATGTTGTTGGTCCGGATGGTCTGGCCCGTGCCGAACGGAATCGGCGGAGGCTCGATGCGCGCTTCATTGAATGTACCGCCTCCGCTCACCCAGCGGAAGTTATGGACGGACATCTTTATCCCGTTGGCAGTCAGCACCACGCTCCCCGGCGCCGTGCCCACCGGAGCGCCGTAGACCGTGCCCGAAGGCGGCGGCGGACCAAAGCCGATGCATGCCGCTCCCGACGCCCCCGAGAGCAGGAACTCCCTGACATTGTTGTTCTCGTTCGACTCCTTCACCATCCCCTTGGGATCCACGAGCACCGTGATCTTGTACACGTTGCCGAGGTAGTCGTTGTCCGGGTGTGCAAGCGGTGCAAAGTCCGCATTCAGCACCACTGAGGCCCCCTTTGCAAGACCGGGAACACTGTACCTGAGCTGAGGTCTGTGATTCGGAGACACGGGGTTTTCGTCACCGTTGAAGTAGACCATGAAGTTTCCCGCATCCTTGTTCCCCACATTGGCAATCTCCGCCGTCGCCTTCTTGTCGGTCGCATTCCACATCACGTCAAGATTCTTTACAACCAGGTCCGGCGCGCACCCTGCCAGTACCGCCGCCAGGACCAGGACGAACAATCCAAGTTTCGGCATCTTCATGTTCCCTCCTTGGTAATCGGGTTAGCAATCCCAAAACGCACCTACCAAACAGCCACGCGGGCTCAAGGCCCGCGCTGACGCCTCACTCCCATCACCCCCCTCTCTGCAGCATCATCCGCCCGGGTCATATCAGGCTCGACGGCGGACGGCCGCGCAATATACACCCGCACCGTTCCTGCAGAACCGGCACGGCACAAACCCCTTACAGTGTCAGGTCGAACTACGACCCTTCCCGACCATATCGAGCAGTTCCCCGTAACTGATGGTCCTGACACCGAGGCTCCGGGCCTTCTCGAGCTTCGACCCCGGAGACTCACCGACGATGAGACAGTCGGTACTCCTTGAGACCGCAGAGGAGACGTGGCCGCCCAAGTCTTCGATCATCGCCTCCACCTCCCTGCGGGGCCTCGGCAGTGTACCGGTGATCACGAACGTGAGGCCCTCGAGCGGCCGGCCCTTCTTCCTGCCTCCCTCGAAGTCCGGATTGGATATCTCGAGCCCGAGGGACTTGAGGGTCTCGAGTGTCCGGATGTTTTCCGGATCGCTGAAGAAGTCGGACACGGAGCGGGCGATCTTCTCGCCCATCTGCTTTATGCCGGCAATCCTGTCGGGACTCACGTTGTAGAGGTCCTCGAGGCCCCTGAAATGCCTGGCGAGGAGCTTTGCTGCATATTCGCCCACGTGGAGTATGCCGAGGGCGTAGAGGAACCTTGCAAGCGTCGTCTTCTTGCTCCTCTGGACTGCGTCGATGAGGTTCTGTGCCGACTTCTCGGCGAACCTCGGCAACTCCAGGAGGTCCTCCTTCTTCAGCCTGTATATGTCTACGAAGTGCCTTATGAGGCCCCTCGAGTAGAGGAGTTCCACGTTTTTCTCGCCGAGACCCTCGATATCCATCGCGGCCCTCGATGCAAAGTGCCTGATCCTCTCTTGGACCTGGGCAGGGCAGTTGATGCCGACACACCTGAAGGCGACCTCTCCCTCCTCCCGCACAACCCTCGCGCCGCACACCGGACACTTGTCGGGCACGGCCGGCGGCCTCTCCCTTCCGGTCCTCTTCTCTTTTATCACCATCACGACGTGGGGAATGACGTCACCGGCCCTTTCGACGACCACGGTATCCCCCACCCGTATGTCCTTACGCTCGATCTCGTCCCAGTTGTGCAGCGTGGAGCGGGAGACGGTGACGCCGCCGATCCTGACGGGTTCGAGCACGGCGACCGGCGTTATCACGCCTGTCCTGCCGACACTCGGTATGATCTCCCTTATCCTCGTCGTACCCTGATGGGCCGGGAACTTGTAGGCCACGGCCCAGCGCGGCTCGCGTGTCTTGACGCCGAGTGCCCGCTGCAGTTCGAAGTCGTTCACCTTGACTACTGCACCGTCGGTCTCGAAGGGAAAGCCCTGCCTCGCCTCCTCTATCTCCTTGATGACCGCGATGACCCGGTCGATCCCCTGAGCAAGCCTCACGATTGCAGGCACCGGGAACCGGGCCTTTCCGAGCCAGCCGATGAACTCCCACTGGCTCCTGAACGCAACCCCCTTCACCGAGCCCACCCCGTAGCAGGCGAGGTGGAGCCTCCGGGAGGCCGTAATCGAGGGGTCGAGCTGCCGCACCGAGCCTGCTGCGGCGTTTCTCGGGTTTGCAAAGAGGGGCTCCCCCTTCTGCTCCCGTTCGCGGTTGAGTGCCTCGAACTCCTCTATGTCCATGTAGACCTCTCCGCGTATGTCGATCTCTTCGGGAACCTCCCCGACCCCCTCGATCTTCAGGGGTACGGACCGTATGGTCCTGATGTTCTGCGTGACATCCTCGCCGACATAGCCGTCACCCCTGGTGGAGGCCCTCAGCAGTATTCCCTCCCTGTAGGTCAGCTCGATCGCCAGGCCGTCGTACTTGGGCTCCACCGTGTATTCGATCTCCTCGTCGGTGCCGAGGAACCTCCTGACCCTGGCGTCGAACTCCCTCACATCCTCGTGCGAGAAGGCATTGTCGAGAGAGAGCATGGGTTCGGTATGCCTCACCTTCTCGAACTTGTCAAGGGGCGGTGCCCCGACCCGGCGGGTCGGAGAGTCGGGCAGCACGAAGCCGTATTCCTCCTCGAGCTTCTTCAGGCGCAGGAAGAGGCGGTCGTACTCCTCGTCGGAGATGACCGGGGAGTCGAGGACATAGTAGCGGTAGCAGTGGTAGTTGAGCTCCCTGACGAGCCTCTCCATCTCCTGCCTGATCTCCGGTGGAACCTTCCGCGGCACTGCATCCTCCCTGGGCCGAGCCCTTGTCAGGGCCTTCTCCGTCCATTATAGGGGATTACGAGGAGCCCCTGCAACACGGCGCTCCGCTGCAGCCTTCAAGCCGATCAGCCTGAAATTATGATATAATCACACAATGTCCGTCGATACCTCCGGCATAGGGGCCTACTTCGAGGTAGACGGTCCGCTCGCCTCCTGTTTCGTCAACTACGAGGACCGGCCGCAGCAGATCGAGATGGCCACAGCCGTGATGAACGCACTCGTGGAGGAGAGGCACCTGATCGTGGAGGCGGGCACCGGTGTGGGCAAGAGCCTCGCATACCTCATCCCACTGATAGAGCATTTCAGCGCCGGAGGCGACTCGGAGAGGGCCGTCGTCTCCACGTACACGAAGGCCCTGCAGAGGCAGCTTGTGGAGAACGATCTCCCCTTCCTGAAGGAGAACCTCTTTCCCGAGCTGAGGTTCACACTCTGCCTCGGCAGCGAGAACTACCTCTGCCTCAGGAGGCTCGGCATCGCCAGGCAGCACGGCCTGTTCGAGGCCGGCGAGGAGGCAGGGCTCACCGAACTCCTCTCCTGGGCCGGAGTGACCGCCACAGGGCTCTACATGGAGGTCGCCCTGCCGATGAGCCTCTGGTCAAAGGTCTGCAGGGAGTCCGACCTCTGCCACGGGCGGGACTGCCGATTCCACGAGGGATGCTTCTATCAGAAGGCGAAGGCCCTGGAGAGGAAGAGCAGTATCCTCGTGACGAACCACCACCTCTTCTTCGCGAACATGGCGTCCGGGTGGAACGTGCTTCCGGCGTTTCAGGCGGTCGTCTTCGACGAGGGCCACGAGATCGAGCGCGTGGCGTCGGACTACCTCGGTGTGGAGGTCTCGAACACGCGCCTCAACCACCTGCTCAACTCCATACACAGCCCCCGCAGGAAGGGGATACTCCTGAGGACGGGCATGCTCGACGCAGGCAGGCTGTCCGAGGTCGCCGCCCTCACGGACAGGGTGAGACAGCAGGGCGAACGCTTCTTTGCAAACATATCCGGATGGCTCGAGGGCCGGAAGTCGGCACGCGTCAGGGAGAAGGGCCGGTTCGTCGACATAATCACCGAACACCTCGACGCCCTGAGGGAAGAGATGGGCTGCCTGGCCGACGGAGCCGCTGACGAGGAGCTCAAGAGGGACCTGAGGGCACTCGAAGAGAGGTGCAGGGCGTTTGTCCAGTCCCTACGGATCACGGTCGACCAGGAACTCGAGGGCTATGTCTACTGGGCCGAGGCGGACGGCCGGAGGTCGAGGCTGGTTGCAACCCCCGTGGAGACCGGGAGCATACTCAGGGAACACCTCTTCGACCTCGTCAGCCCCGCGGTCATCACCTCGGCAACCCTCTCGGTCCGGGATTCATTCTCCTACGTCTCCGGAAGGCTCGGCCTCGAGGGGACGCGGACCCTGTCGCTCTCGTCTCCGTTCAACTACAGGGAGAACGTCCTGCTCTACATCCCCCGTGACATCGCGGACCCGCGCGACGATGAATACATCCCCCAGGTCTCTGCGGAGATCGAGCGTATACTGGCGGTCACCGGCGGAAGGACCCTCGTGCTCTTCACGAGCTACGGCATGATCGAGCAGGTGCTGAGGATGTCCTTACTCGAAGGCCTGAGGGTGCTGAGGCAGGGCGAGGCCGACAGCTTCAGCCTCATCGAGGCGTTCAAGGCCATGGACAACTCTGTGCTCTTCGGCACGTACACGTTCTGGCAGGGCATAGACATACCCGGAGACGACCTCAAGTGCGTGGTGATCACCAAGCTGCCCTTTGCAGTCCCCTCCGACCCTGTAGTTGAGGCAAGGATGGAGTCCCTGTCCGCACAGGGGAAAGACCCGTTCTATGAATTCCAGGTGCCCCAGGCCGTCATCACCTTCAAGCAGGGCTTCGGCAGGCTCGTCAGGACGGCCACGGACAGCGGTATAGTGGCGGTGCTCGACCCGAGGATAAGGAGGAAGGCATACGGCAGGGCGTTCATCGACTCCATCCCGGACGTGGAGGTCACGTCGGACTTGGAGGCGCTGAAGCGCAAGCTGGTCTGTCCCGAAAGCGGCTGAGGAGAGGGCACCCGCCGGCAGGAAATGCGCGGTCTCATCAGCAGGTGAGGTGGAGTGCTGCAGCCACACGCCTCCCCATGCAGTCGTTGAATGCCTTCACCGCCGAGGCGGTCTTCCCTGCGACAACCTCGATCCCGAGCCCCTCGAGCTCCTCCCTCAGCCCGCGGGGCACCTTCATCGCGCCCGAGTAGCCCTGCCCGATGATCAACACCTCCGGCCTCTCCCCGAGCACCTCCGAGAGGTCCTCCATCTGCAGCAAGTGCCCCTGCCTGCGCCACCACGGAGAGACCACACGCTGAGGAAGAATGAGCACGTCAGAGGTGTAGGTCTCGCCGTCGATCACTATCCGGCCGAAAGAGTATGAGTCGACATGCATACGTCAATTCTACCACGTTTCACTCTCTTTTTCATCACTCGAACGGGCCTTCACGATCAGCGTGTTCCACGGCCAAGGCGCCTGGAATCCATATCTCTTCCCGCGGCGTGCAGCCCCCTCTTTTGCGGTTTTGGCACTGAAAATGTTAAAGTTCTATGACAAGGGCCTGTTCCGCATCGGGCACAGCATGAGGCATTGTCCTCCTGACCGCCGGGTCCGGTAAGATGGAGAGACTTCACCCTATGGGAGGGGCCGGCTCGACTGCCGGTCTTGGTTGAAAGATTCCTGTCTTGAAGGTGCCTGCTATAAATAAATACCTGCACGATATCGAGGAAGAATGCGGTGTCTTCGGTGTATACGGCCACCCCGAGGCAGCCAACCTCGCGTACCTCGGCCTGTACGCCCTGCAGCACAGGGGGCAGGAAGGGGCCGGCATCTGCTCATCCGACGGCAAGCAGCTGCACATCGAGAAATCTATGGGCCTCATCGCCGACATCTTCACCGAGAAGAGGCTGAGGAGGCTTCCCGGATACATAGCCATAGGCCACAACCGCTATTCCACGGCCGGCAGCAGCTCACTGAAGAACGTCCAGCCGCTCGTGGCAAACTTCTCCCTCGGCACGATAGCGATCGCCCACAACGGCAACCTCGTCAATGCCGCAGAACTGAGGGGGAGACTCGAAGAGGAGGGGGCGATATTCCAGTCCTCCTCGGACAGTGAGGTCATAGTCCACCTGACGGCCCACAGCCGCGGTGATTCCTTCAAGCAGCGCCTCGTGCAGGCCCTTCAGGAGGTCTCGGGTGCCTTCAGCCTCCTCGTCATGAGGGAGAAAGAGTTGATAGCGATACGCGACCCCTACGGCGTCAGGCCCCTCTCCCTCGGCCGGTTCGACGGCTCCTATGTGGTTGCATCGGAGACATGCGCGCTCGACCTGATCGGGGCCGAGTACATCAGGGATATAGAGCCGGGAGAGATGCTCGTCATAAACGACCACGGCCTCGACTCGATAAAGGCCCTCCACAGTCCGCGCAAGGCCCACTGTGTCTTTGAGTTCATCTATTTCGCGAGGCCCGACAGCTGCATCTTCAACGGCGTGAACGTGAACGGCGTAAGGAAGAACCTCGGCAGGCGGCTGGCCGAGGAGTCCCGCATAGATGCCGACCTCGTCATCCCCGTGCCAGACAGCGGAATGCCGGCAGCCATCGGCTATGCCGAGGCCTCCGGCATTCCGTTCGACCTCGGACTCATACGGAACCACTACGTGGGGAGGACCTTCATAGAACCGAAGAAGACCATCAGGCACTTCGGCGTGAAGATCAAGCTGAACCCTGTGAGGGAGATACTGAAGGACAAGCGGGTCATCGTGGTGGACGACTCCATCGTGAGGGGAACGACGAGTAAGAAGATCGTCAAGATGCTGAGGGAGGTCGGCGGCGCCAGGGAGGTCCACATGAGGATAAGCTCTCCGGCAACCGTCGGTCCCTGCTTCTACGGCATAGACACTCCCACGAGGAGCGAGCTCATCGCAGCCACTCACATGGTCGAGGAGATCAAGAAGTACATAACCTCCGACTCCCTCTCCTACCTGTCGATCGAGGGCCTCCGGAGCGTGATCCCCGGCCCCGACGACTTCTGCTACGCCTGCTTCACCAACGAGTACCCGATCAGCTTCCCCGGAGAGCACCTCCAGCAGCTCGACCTCTTCATCGGGACTTAGCCCCGCCTCCTATTGGCTGCCTCAATAGGGCTATTAAAAAAATAAAACGCCGGCTTCTTGACATTTCCCCGCAGGATCAGTAATATAACACCAATTTTTCAAGCTGAAACATATCAAGCAGACTGCAGAGACTCGGTCTCAGAAGGAGGCAGACGTGGAAGGCGGCGGATATCTTATCAACATACCCGGGGTTCCCTCTTACGTAACCTATTCCTGGCTGGCCATGATCATACTCGTACTGATGGCGGTGCTCGTCAGGTCATCCATAAAGCTGGTGCCCTCGGGCTTTCAGAACTTCATGGAGACGGTCATAGACGCCCTGTACAACCTCTGCGAGGAGACCATAGGGTCACACTGGGCCGGAACGTTCTTTCCCCTGATCGGGACCCTGGGCATATACATACTGCTCTGCAACTACATGGGACTGATACCCGGGTTCGATTCCCCGACATCCAACATAAACACCACGGCGTCATGCGCCGTCCCCGTATTCCTTGCGACACACTACTACGGGCTTAAGGTGCACGGGCCCAAGTACATCAACCATTTCCTCGGCCCGGTACGCTCCATATTCGCACTCCCGCTGATGATAATGATGTTCTTCATAGAGCTCATCGGCCACCTCGTGAGGCCGGTGACCCTCTCCGTCAGGCTCTTCGGAAACATGATGGCGAAACACATCCTGCTCGGGGTCCTCGCCATCCTCACCCCGGTGGGCGTGCCCGTGCTGGTGCTCGGCCTCGGCGTGATCGTCGGGGTGGTGCAGGCGTTCGTCTTCGTGCTTCTGAGCATAATGTATCTTGCCGGTGCCGTCGAAGAGGCACATTAAATATTTCAGTCTTTACGAAAGGAGGTTGGGACCGATGAAAAAACAGACAGCCGTAATCCTGCTTGTGCTCGTCATGGTCTTCCTGCTCGTTCCGGTCGCTTTTGCTGAAGAGGCTGCAGCCGCGGCAGCAGAGGCCGGGTCCAACGCCAAGGCATTCGCCGTACTCGGCGCAGCTCTCGGCATAGGCATCGCCGCCCTTGGAACCGGTATCGGCCAGGGGATCGGTTTGAGCAAGGCTTGCGAAGGTGTTGCAAGAAACCCGGGGGCATCCGGAAAGATCATGATGATCCTCATCATAGGTCTTGCCATGATCGAGTCGTTGGCGATCTATGCCCTGCTGGTATCACTGGGTATACTCATGAGCCAGAACAGCTTCTTCTGATCGTTTCAGAGACTCAGATATGTCGTCTCAATACGGGAAAGGCGGGATTCTCGATCCTGCCTTTCTCTTTTTTCACCAGTCGCCGAAGGAGAGGATTCAACCATGGGCTTGGATGTAAGAGAAGTAACAGTCGGACCGCTCGAGGTGAACTGCTATGTGCTCCATGACACCGGCAGCGGGGAGGCGATCGTAGTCGACCCCGGGGATGAGCCCGAGAGGATACTCGACCTGCTGAAGCCGGACGGTCTGAGGGTGACACACATAGTCTGCACGCATACGCACTTCGACCACGTCGGCGCCATACCCGAACTCAAGGAGGCCACAAAGGCACGGATTGTCATCCACGAGAGCGAGTCGGAGATATACGAGGCTGCGCGCGACATGGCCGCGTTCTGGGGTTACGACGTAGACCCGCTGCCGCCTCCGGACGCCTTCGTGTCCGAGGGCGACGAGATCAAGGCCGGAGGCCTCGTATTCAGGATACTCCACACTCCCGGACACAGCCCCGGGGGGATATGCCTCTACGGCAACGGGGTAGTCGTCACCGGAGACACGCTCTTTGCAGGCTCTGTCGGCAGGACGGACTTTCCAGGCGGAGACGCGAACCTTCTGAAGGAGTCTTTCAGGCGCCTCATCTCGCTGCCCGAGGATACGATGGTCCTGCCAGGGCACGGCCCGCGCTCGACCATCGGTAGGGAGAAGCGTGAGAACTTCTTCAGCAGCGAAGTCTAAAAATAATCCCCTCTCGAGATCGACGTCTCGCTCTTCGTGACTATGGCCGCGGCGGTCTTCGGTCTCGTACTGATCACCTGGATGCTGCCGATGGGCCTGTTCGGCTTCTCGCCCGAAACGAGGGTGAAGGTGCTGCCGGGAACCACACCGTCGGCTGAGCCGCGGTCAATGTACACTACGTCGAAGTTCCCGCTGATGAGTCTCAGGTCCCGCGCGGCGACGACCGTTCCGCTGACCGACGGAGACCTGCGCTTGACGAGGGGGAAGGACTCTATGGGATAGTAGTTGTCTATGGGGTCTCCGGTCTGTATCTCGACAAAGGCCTTGAGCACCTTGGCCTTCGTGAAGCCGGCCTCCTGCCCGGTCACCTCGATAACACCGGTCACCTCGATGAGATAACCGATCGGCATCCCGGTCGAAGGGTGCCTCACCTCCCCGAGGGAGCGCACGGTGTAGAACTTCTTCCCCTTTTCAGCCGCACCGTCATACAGCTCGATGTAGGCGGTATCGTCGTTGCCGATTACCGAACGCCCGTCAGGCGTGGCAACGACCTTCCCGACCCTCGGGATGTCCGCATCGATGTAGCCGCTCGCGGCTATCATATCCGCCTCGACGACAAAGGGCTTGCGGGGCGGTATCCGTACGGCACCCGCCTCCGGCCTCTTTGCAGGCTCGACCGCCGGCTCTTCAGGCGCCTTAACGCGAGGAAGCCCCACCTCTATCTGCTTCTGCAGCATGTACTTCGGAAGCCTGAGGCGCTGGCCGGGGTAGATGAGATCGGGGTTCTTTATCTTGGGATTCTCTTTCCAGACATTGGGCCACTGGAACGGATCGGAGAGCTTGCCGCCGGTTATGTCCCAGAGAGTGTCACCCTTCTTGACCGTGTACTCCACATACTCGGTCTCGTCGGCCCTTGCGTGCGAGGGCAGGAGGAGAGAAAGGGATATAATCAAGAAAACAAAGGTTGCTCTCATAACAGATCTCCTTTCACGGAATTATTTCTTCTATAACAATAACCGACTTTGTCAAAAGTGTCAATAGTTTTTGTAATGCACCTGCCTGAGAGCAGCAGTGGCCGCACAAGGGCGTCCTATACGGTCCTTTTACAATAATTATACATTTCCTTAATGATAAAATGCCACTTTTCAGGCCCCTCGGCCGCGGGTCGTTTACGCATTCTTTGTGCTAAAATAGGTTGCAAATCCTGCAAGCGAGGTGTGCTGATGGCTGACAAGCGCGTAATCGTGGTGGACGACGAACCGGACATCGTCGACCTCGTGGTATACAACCTGGCCAAGGATGGCTATGTCACAGAGAGCGCCCGCAGCGGGACCGAGGCGCTGAAGAAGCTCAGGGAGGAGAGGTACGACATGGTCATCCTCGACCTGATGCTCCCCGAGATGGACGGGCTCGAGCTCTGCAGGACCATGAAGAAGGACCCGTCGCTCTCCGACGTTCCGATCATCATGCTGACCGCGAGGGGAGAGGAGATAGACAGGGTTCTCGGGCTCGAGCTCGGAGCCGACGACTACATCACCAAGCCGTTCAGTCCCAGGGAGCTGGTGGCGCGGGTGAACGCCGTGCTCAGGCGCGCCGGGCCGAAGGGGGGCGGAACGCCCCCGGGGAAGGGCCTGTTAAGGGTAGGCGGACTCGAGATCGACAGGGAGAGGTACACGGTCAAGAAGGACGGCAGGCCCCTCACGCTCAGCGTCAGGGAGTTCAAGCTCCTCCTCTACCTCGCTGAGAGGCCCGGGAGGGTCTTCAGCCGCGACTCACTGCTCGATGCGGTATGGGGTGACGACGCCTACGTGGAACCGAGAACGGTCGACGTCCATATCAGGAGGTTGCGAGAGAGGGTGGAGGACAACCCGTCAGCCCCTGCGTACATACTCACGAAGAGGGGGGTCGGTTACTATTTCGCCGAAGATGCGCAACCATAACTCAACACCTCCGGTGAGGAACCCGGAGAGCCGGGAAGAGGTGTAGCCATACACAGCATGCTTCATGAGATCATCCCGCCCCTCGCACTGCTGCTCGCCGCCTACCTCCTGATGAGAGACTTCCGCCTGAGGAGGAAGACAAGGGAGATAGAGGGCTTCATACGCGAACTCGCCGGCGGAAACCTCAAGAAGCGGCTCTTCCCCAAGAAAGGGGAGAGATTCTCGGAAATCGTCCTCGGTCTCAACAGGATAGCGGAGAGCTTTGAGGAGAAGATACGGGAAGCGAACGAACAGAGCGCCAGGCTCGCATCGACCCTGAACAACCTACCGGACGGCATCGTCCTCCTCGACTGCAACGGGACCGTCAGGTTCGTCAACCCGGCGTTCGAATCCCTCTTCAACGTGAAGTCGGCACAGCTCATGGACAGGGGACTGAACGAGGTGCTGAGGATTCCCGAGCTCGCGGAATCACTCGTAACGCCCGACGCAGGCTCACCGAGCAGAGAGGCCTACATAGAGACCATAGACCGGCATGTAAGCATCAAGACCATCCCTTTCCTCGACGCGGACATGACCCACTCCGGGGGAAGGCACAACGGCACCATGGTCATCTTCAGGGACATCACCGAGAGCAAGAGGACCGATGAGACGAGGAGGGACTTCGTCGCAAACGTCTCACATGAGCTCAAGACCCCGATAACCGCCATCAGGGGCTATACAGAGACACTGCTCGACGGCGCGGTCGCGGACAGAGAAGACGCCGTCAGGTTCCTCAAGACCATCAAGGCACATACCGATAGGATGGACAGCCTGATCCGCGACCTCATAAAGCTGTCTCAGATAGAGCTCGGCGCAATGCCTGTCGAGAAGAGACCGCTCCGGATCGAGCCGCTGGTCGACGAGGTCTTCAAGGGATTTGAGTCGCTCTGCCGCAGAAAGGGCATAACCCTTCGAAAGGAGATACACGGCAGGTGCGCCGTCATAACGGCCGACCCCCTGCGGCTGACCCAGATACTCTCCAATCTCGTGGACAATGCCGTGAAGTTCACGGACTCCGGCAGGGTGACCGTAAGGGCGGCGGAAGAGTCCGGAAGGTGCACGATCTCGGTCGAAGATACCGGCGCTGGAATACCGAAGCGGTTTCTCCCGAGACTCGGCGAGAGGTTCTTCAGGGTCGATCCATCTCGATCGAGGGAGCTGGGAGGTACGGGGCTCGGGCTCGCAATTGTCAAGCACCTCGTGAAGGCGCACGGCTGGGAGATGAGAGTGGAGAGCGAGGAGGGCAGGGGAACGAGCATAAGGCTGCTGCTGCCACGGACGGACCCCGCCGGCATGAGGCCGGACCGGGGATGACTACTCATGTCTCGCGGAGAGCACTTAAACAGGCCCTGTGAGCACTCGGCGGCTCTGATCTGAGCGACCGCTCAGCACGAGGAAGGGCCTCAGGTCCCGCCTGAAAAGCCTGACGGAAGCCCGCTCGGACCGTCTCCGGAGACCGGACAGGAGAAGGTGGAGATGAGCCGCTTGATTTTGCTTGAACCGCAATGGGGGCATATGGTATCCTTTTCTGTGGTTCCGATCCTCTGTATCAGCGCAAAATTCTCTTTGCATGCGTGGCATGTATATTCATATACCGGCATTTGACTGACCTCCTTAGTCAACAAGTTTAGATATTTTTTATCCTATAAAAGCAGAGGGCCCTTTGTCAATATCCAAGGAAGAGATCCTGCTGATAAGCTCTGACTCATCGACCGCCGAGACTGTAAGGAAGACGTTCGGGCAGTCGGATGTCGACCTCAAGGTGAAGAAGAACATAGCCACCGGGGTCAAGGCATCGAGGGATTCCCAGATCGTCCTGATCGACAGCCGCTTGGCCGACGGTGACTGCATAGACTGTCTCAGAAGCCTGAACGACCTCAACAACGATCTCATCTCCATCGTCATGATCGAGCAGGACAAGAGGCGGACGGGGGTAGACGCGTTGATTGAGGGCGCCTTCTTCTACGTGACCAAGCCCCTTGACGGCGACGAGCTGAGGGCGGTGCTCCAGAGGGCCTTCGAGCACAAGAGGCTGAGGCGTGAGAGCGCGAGGTTCTATCAGTGCACGGTGGAGGAGTTCCTGAGGCGGAAGCTCAAGGGCTACTTGGCGCAGATACAGAAGGTGGGAAACATCGCCCTGTACGATACGGTCGTCTCAGAGGTGGAGAGGGCACTGCTGACGCTCGCAATGGAGAAGACCGG
>DRKX01000012.1 GCA_011051565.1 Nitrospirota bacterium
GAGACTATCCGCGCCTCGACGCGTTCAAGGGCGATGTTCTTGAGGGTCTCATGCGCCCCCCTCATCCTGTCGCCGAGATTCATGGTCAGAGAGTACATGAGGGATGGGAACCTGTCGAGAATCCTCATCAGGTCGCTCCTCGACAGCTTCAAGACCTCGGTCTCCTCCATTGCCACGGCATTTGCCGGATATGGAAATCCCCTCATGACGGCGACCAGGCCGAAGAAGTCAAACGGCGGGATGATCTCTATTATTATCTCCTTGCCGTCCTGGGATAGCTTGGTTATCTTGACCTTCCCCCTGGTCACGAAGTAGAGATGCTCGGGTGGATCTCCCTCGGCGAAGATCACCTCCTTCTTCGCAAAAGAAGACGGCCTGAGATAGGGTTCGATCTCCTGAAGCTCCTCGTCCTCGAGGTCTTTGAAGAGCTCTATCTCGCGTATACGGGGATCCATGACAGATAAATGATATAGAAACGGCTGCCGAAAAGACAACAACATGTACTGCCTTAGTTCATAGTTTATTCATAATGTGCTATTATAATAATTAAAATTTATGAACGGAGGTCCGTATGACAAAATTTTCCGTCCTGGTGTCCTTGCTGCTCCTGTTGCTGTCCGGAACCGTGTCTCCATCCCTGGCTGCATCCGGCAAGTGCACCATCTCAAAAAAGGAGGCTTTCGATGTCCTGAAAGGCTTCGACCAGCGTGCAAAGGTGACCGACGTCCGCAAGTCACCGGTTGAAGGTTTGTGCGAAGTAAGTCTCAAGGCCGGGGACAAGACCTTCATCGTCTACATCGATTCGTCGATGAAGTACCTCGTGCTGGGCTCTATCGTTGACGTGAAGACCAGGACAAACCTCACACAGCAGAGGATGACCGACGTCAACAGGGTCGATACCTCCAGTATCCCCCTTGACGACGCCCTGATCCTCGGCAAGGCCGATGCAAAGTACAAGGTCATAGTCTTTGACGACCCCGACTGACCATATTGCGCAAAACTTCATCAGGAGATGAAGAAGATCGTGAAGAAGAGGGACGACATCGTCTTTTATCTCAAGATGTATCCCCTGACGAGCATTCATCCGAAGGCTTATGACAAGTCGAAGGCCATAATCTGCAAGAAATCGATCAAGCTGCTTGAAGACGCCTACGACAAGAAAGAGATACCCCCTCCGACCTGTGAGACGGACGCAGTCGACAAGAACATAGCACTTGCCCAGAAGCTCGGCATAAGGGGAACGCCTGCCATCATACTCCCTGACGGCAGGCTGCTCACCGGGAACAAGAAGGCCGAGGAGCTGATCAAGCTCATAGAAGGCAAGAAGTAGCATTTACCCGCGGCCCCCGGTCCATTCCCGGGGGCCGCCACCAGCATCCTGAAGACCTCCGGATCATGCGGGTTGACGTAAACGCTGCAGCCAGGTCCTCGCCTCGAGTTCGAGGCCGACCGGAGACACCAACGAGTGTTTGAGAACCCTCAACAGCCGGCCCGCGAACAGAGACCATGTCAACCGCAATATACATACACATACCTTTCTGCATACGGAAGTGCAACTACTGCGATTTCTATTCCGTGGCCTTCAGTCCGGCACTGAAGAAGCGTTACCTGAGGGCATTGTTGAAAGAGATAGACCGCGCACCCGCTGCCGGTGAGATCAACAGCGTCTACATCGGAGGGGGAACGCCGTCCCTGCTCGACCCAACCGAGGTGGAGACCATAATGAGCAGGATTGCACGGAGGTTTAACCTGTCACGTGATGCGGAGGTCTCGCTCGAGGTCAACCCCGGCACGGTCGATCTTCACAAGATCAAGGCCCTGCGCGTTGCGGGCGTCAACAGGCTGAGCATAGGCGTGCAGTCGATGAGCCCCGTGGAGCTTAGGCTGCTCGGCAGGATACATGAGGCCGCCGACTCTCATCGAGCACTCGATTGGGCGAGCAGGTGCTTCGACAATTTCTCCGTCGACATCCTCTACGGCATACCCGGCCAGACCCCCTCGGAGGCCGAAGAGGGCCTCAGGCAGGTGCTCCGCTATGGACCGCAACACGTGTCCTCGTACGAACTCACCGTCGAAGAGGGGACACCGTTTTTCGACATGATCTCCGAAGGAAGCATCGCACTGCCGGATGACGACGACAAGATCGCGATGTATGAACGAATAGGGGAAACACTCGAGAAGACCGGGTACCGGCATTACGAGATATCAAACTATGCCCGGGATGGGTATCAATGCAGGCACAACATGAACTACTGGTTGAGGGGTGAATACCTCGGTTTCGGGGCCTCGGCCCACGCCCACATCCGGGACGTCAGACTCCGCAACGCTGCTGACATCTCGGACTACATCCGGATGATGGAACAGGAGGGGTCGGCCGTGGTCGAAGAGACCCCCCTGACTTCGAGCGACAGGGCGCATGAGGAGATGTTCCTGCGGCTCAGGACCGACGTGGGGCTCAACTTGGATAGATTGTCAACCGCTCGGGAGCTGGTTCGCCGGCTCGAGCGCGAAGGCCTGATCAGCGAAACAGGCGGGGCCGTACGCCTGACGGAAAAGGGCATGCTACTTTCGAACCGGGTCATCGTCGAGCTGATGGACGCCCTGGAGAGGAAGTCCGCCGACCACGACCGCGGTCATACGCAACCGTAATGGGTCGACCGCCGGGTCGAGCTCTACTTGGCCGTCACCCCTCCGGATACGATGAAGGCCATGACGTCGCCGCTGTCCGCACTGATGGGGACGACGTGGTCCGCGGGCACGATTATGAGATTTCCGGCAAAGTTGTACGACTGCGGCAGGTAGACGGCGACGCGGTCTGCAAGGCCGAGGCCGTGCAGGCTCTCCTGTGTCACGAATCCCACTACCTGTATACCGCTGCCTGGGGCCAGCGTGACCAGCACGGGCTTGTCGAAGCTCCTCTTGTCGCCGACGAACGCCCCTATCAGGTCCCTTACGGACGTATATATCATCTTTATCAGTGGAAGCCTCGCAAAGGTCCTGTCCACAAGGAGCACCAGACCCTTTGTGAGGAAATTGGAGGCTATGAAGCCCATGCCGGTGATCGTAAGTATCGTAACAACGAATCCCACCCCGGGTATATCGAAGCTGAACAGCCTGTCTATCTTTATGAAGACGAGATACACCACGTATACGGTTGCAACAAGCGGAATCAGAAACAGAAGCCCTTTGAGAAAATACTCCGTCAGTTTCTTCATAACTCCCTCCTCTCTCGGTTCATAAACGTTTTGCGGGGCACGGCCGACCATGTTTCAAAGACTCGAGATACCCAGGGCCGCAAACTATTTTGACATTACTCCGGAGCCTTAGGCAATCCCGCCGCATCGCGCACGCGGTGATGGCTTGGAGACAGGGTAAGGGGATGAATCATTACGATGTTTATAGAGGGCCGGCCGGGGCCGTCCCCGGCCGAAACGGTGAGTAGATCAATGAGCTCCGTGTATCAAGACCGGAAGGCAGAGTACGCACACCTTCTTCTCTTCGCCGCCTTGTATGCACGAAACATACACCCTCTCCTTGTCGTCTGCACCACAGACAAAACACTTGACTTCCATCGTCAATCCTCCAGTTCGTTTATTTCCTTGACTATCACCTCAGGGTCGACGTTGTGCATAGTCGCACCAAAGGCGATGGTCTCGACGTTGATTCCGGGACAAGTGAAACAACCGTTTCCGAAGTACTTCTCGATGACCTTGGCGGCCTCAGGCATGTCCCTGATTATCTCTCCGATCACGCTATCCTTTGTAACCTTCTTCTTGGTAGCAGCCATTGTCTTCCTCCTTGCATGTTTATTGTTTATTCTACCAATGGCACGACGATTTTGTTATGATCTGTGTCATACCTCGAAACGGCGGTACGGTTGTATACTGAAGATACATAAGACGGCGGGACAGGCTTTGCTTAATTCAGGTTTTTGTATTATAATACACTTAGGGTCACGGCAGGATAGAGGGAGCATCCTATAAACTCGTCTGTTTATAGATTGAACATCTTATTTTTTTGACCTTGCGAGTCAGAACGAATCCAGTGCAAATCGAGCTGACTAATACTGCATCCAGAGAGTTGCATATATCTGCAATTAATGTTTTTCGATCTTTGCAGTCTCCGCAGGTATCTGATGGATGTTCCGTTCCGGGAAGGACGGAACCGGGGCTTTCGCATGCCGGAAAACACCGGGCTTGCCGCAGGCATTTCAGACCCGCTCTGCGCGGTGAAGTCCGACCGGAGCAGGTTTCGTCAAGTGGCCCCCTTCCTCGACAAGTCCCTTGCCGTGGATCTCCATCAGGTGCCGAGAACCGTTGCATGGTCAGTGGCATGGCTGCCGGACAGTGCAGTGCCCTCAGGCGGCCGGCGGCTTGAAAAACAATCAAACTCGTGAAGGAGCGTCATGGAAGGGACAAACAGACCTGTATCGCCATATGTCGCAATCCTTGTAAACAACTGGAACAGAAAGGACGATCTTCTCAAACTGTTCACCGCATTGCAGAAGCTCGATTACGACCGGGACCGCTACAAGATACTTCTTGTGGACAACGCCTCGACCGACGGCTCGGTCGAGGCGGTCAGGGAGAGGTTTCCCGAGGTGGCGATATTGCAGAACACGGAAAACCTCGGCAGCACCGGTGGGTTCAACTCGGGTCTCAGGTACTTACTGCAAGGAACGCTCGGGGACTTCGACTACATCTGGCTCCTCGACAACGACGCGCTCGCCGAACCGGCAGCTCTCAAGGAACTGGTAAAGGTAGCAGAAACGGATCCCTGCATCGGACTGGTCGGCTCGAGGATAATGAATCCCGACGCACCCGACAATATCGTCGAGATCGGGGTCCACATGGGATGGCAGCATGCAACCGTAGTGCCGAATCTCAGGAACATTCCCGACTCTGCCGAACTGGATGACTACTATGACGTGGTCGCCGTTGCAGGCTGTTCCTCCATGGCACGGGTGTCGGCGATCAGGAGGGTCGGTCTCATGGACGAACGCTGTTTCGTCTACTGGGACGACATGGAGTGGGGTATTTCTTTCACGCGTCACGGCTACAGGGTTGTCGGCGCCACATGGTCGGTGGTGTACCACCGCTCGTTTTCCGAAAGGCGCGTATGGTCTCCGGCCAACGTGTACTACGAGACGAGAAACCGCCTGCTCGTCTTCAGCAAGCACACGAGCGGGCTCGACCGCGTGCTGTCGGTCTTCCGCATCGTCAGAACGGCGATGAAGAAGAACTGCGCCCTCTGGCTCTCGGGCAAGGGCAAGCTGGCTAAGCTCCAGATGATGTCGATAGTGGACTTCGTGCGCAACAAGTGGGGCAGGTACACCTACGACAACAGCCTGCCGAACAGAGACAACGACTACATAGAGGACCTCTCGCAATACAAGCGCTTCATCGTCATACCGCCGGGGGATGTCTCGTCATTCGAGAAGACGCTGGAAGAGATCCGCAGGCAGTCGAAGGATGCCTACATCTGCCTGCTTGTCACCATAAACAGGCTGAATCTCTTCTCGGACGTGAAGGTGGATGAAAAGATAGTGCTCGATTTCACACAGAAGAACGCCTACCTGAAGACTTTCCTGACCATTCTGTGGAAGAAGTTCGATGTCGCCGTAGTGCCTCCGCACGGCGCACTGGGGGCTTTCAACCATATATCATACGCAGTGAAGAAGACCTGTGCACTCGATGAAGAGAAGAACCTCTTCAGGCTCGACCAGGAGGGCGGAATGCTCTGGAAGCTCCCGCTGTCGGTCATGATGGGAGAGTTGTCTTCATGGCTCGTCTTCCCCTTCATCCTGCTCGTCAGTCTTCGCTACACGAGCAGGATCACCCGTAAACCGTGCAGCAGCCTGGTCTCCGCGAGCAAGGGATAGACCGCAGGAAATCTCAATACATGCCGGTTCCGACGCTCAAAGCACCGAGGTAATCCGTCCACTCGGTAAGCCCGGTGCCCGTCCTGCATGAGACCTCGAATATCCTGAGTCCGGGGTTGATGGAGAGTGCGCTCCTTCTTATCTTGTCCATGTCCACATCGGTATGCGGGAGGAGGTCCGTCTTGTTTATGACGAGAACACCGGACTCCTTGAACATCAGGGGGTATTTCAGCGGCTTGTCGTCGCCCTCGGTGACACTGAGGACCATGGCCTTCACATCCTCGCCGACGTTGAACTCGGCCGGGCAGACGAGGTTGCCGACATTCTCGATGAAAAGGAGTTCTATGCCGCCGAGGGGGATATCTTCGAGGGCCTCCCTTATCATGCCGGCGTCGAGGTGGCATGCGCCTTCGGTGTTGAGCTGGACCACAGGAACGCCGAGTGCGTCTATCCGCTCGGCATCATCCGTCCCCGTGATGTCGCCTTCTATCACCCCAATGGAGACCTTGTCCATCAACGCCTCTATGGTCCTCACGAGCAGGGACGTCTTGCCGGCGCCAGGGGCGCTCATCAGGTTTATCGTGAAGACCCCGTTTTCCCTGAGGAGCCTCCTGTTTTCTTCCGCTATCCTCTCGTTGGCTTCAAGTAGGCGCTTCACAATCCTCAACTTCAAAGATAACCTCCCTCAGTCGACGTCGATCTCCATTATGTCGAGTTCCCGGCCGCCGCATATCCTGAAGCGCGCTCCGTTGCATGCAGGACACGACGTAATCAGCTCTGATTCGGCATCGAAATCGCTGTTGCAGTCAAGGCAGTGGCCCCTTACAGGGACTTCCTCACAGACGAGGGTTGCACCCGCTGCGATGGTATCCGCCTTGACTATATCGAAGGCGGTAACGAGAGAGGGGATGTTTACTCCCGAAGACCTTCCTATGCGTAAGGATATGGAGTTTATCCTCCTGAAGTCCGCCCTGAGGCACTCGGCCACGGCCGTGTCGAGTATGCTCTGGGCTATGGAGACCTCGTGCATCAGGCCTTCTTGTGTCTCTCCCTCTCCTGTTCAAAGGCCTCTTTGCCGGCCTCTATGGCAGAGCCCAGTGCGGACTTCTGCTCGTCGACGAACTCCTTGCCCTTCGCGATCGTCGCGGAGACGACGTCCTTGCCCTGCTCGACCCCCTTTGAGACCTTCTCCTTGATACCCGAGGTCTTCTCCTTCACATCCTCCGCAAGGTCCCTCACACGCTTTCTCGTCTCAGGTCCGGACTGGGGGGCCAATATCAATGCCACCCCTGCTCCCACGAGACCGCCCAGCAAAAAGGCGAAGAACATCGAGCCGACTCCGTATCCCTCTCTCTCCTCCATGCCGCTAACCTCCCTTGCGCACTAAGTTCTTGAAAAAAACCGCAACAGCCGTCTTGACCCCAGTCTTGAGACCGGCAATGGCCGCATTCGTCTCGGTCCCTACCCTGCTCAGTGCTCTCGATATGGAGCGCACATTGTCGGCCGTATCGGTAAGGGCACCGGTGATCTCCCTTATCCCGCCGGTCACCGACTGTACGTCACCGGTGATCTTCTTCATGTTCTCCAGCGTCTGCTTGAGCTCTTCGATCGTCGGCGGGATCTCCCTCTCGGCGGTGTCGAGAAACGCGTTCAGCCTCTTCATCGTCTTCCTGAGTTCGATGAACGCCGGTATCAGGAAACCGAGCGCTGCCACGACTCCAACGGCTATAATCACAAAGGCGACGTCGTTCATTATAGAGTCATTATAGCATACTTTAATTCCACTGTGGAGGTCCTCTGAAGCCGTGAAGCTTGACTCTTGGCCCGCCTATACATCAAAATATCACCGGCCGTTGTTCACTGCCTTCACCGCCGGCTGTCTGGAATCGAACAGGGGCTGTTCCCCGGGATCCGCATCGAAAAGGCCCGACGATCTTCTGCTGCAGGGTCCGGGGCGTTAAGACAATGAAGGTACTCGTTACAGGTGCTACTGGCTTCATCGGAAGCCACTTGGTCGAGGCCCTTGCAGGCCGGGGCTACAGTGTCCGATGCCTTGTGAGATCCTCTTCCGACCTGCGGTGGATCGAGGCTCTGCTCTCCCGGTCTAAGACCGCGGGCTTCACGGGGGTGCCTTCAGTGGAACTCTTCGAGGGCGACTGCCTTGATGCCAGCAGCCTGAAGGACGCGGTGGACGGTTGCGCCTACGTCTTCCACCTAGCCGGCCTGACGAAGGCGGTCAAGGAAGACGAGTTCTTTGCAGTCAATGCAGGGGGAACCGAGAACCTGGTCAACGTCCTGCGCGGAAGCAGGGTCAGGCTGAAGCGCTTCATCTTCCTGAGCAGCCTTGCCGCCGTGGGCCCGAGCATAAACGGATCACCCGTCACGGAGAGCACGGAGCCGAGTCCCGTATCCTACTACGGCAAGAGCAAACTGGAGGCTGAGAAGATCGTCAAGAGGGCCGGTGGGGAGATACCCGTGACGATAATAAGGCCACCGGCCGTCTACGGCCCGCGGGACGGTGATTTCCTGCTCCTCTTCAAGATGATAAAACGCGGGATATTTCCATACTGGGGAAGGATGTCCTACTCTCTCGTCTATGTTGACGACCTGATAAATGGTATACTATTCACTATGGCGAAGGAGTCCGCCGAAGGCAAGACATATTTCATATCGGACCAGCAGGCCTACACGAACGAAGACATAGCCGCCGAGATCGCAAGGATACTCGGTTGTTCCTTCACGAGGCTCAGGGTACCGAGGGCTGTGATGCCACTCTTTGCACGCATAAGCGAATGGTTCAGTGAGGGGGGGATAATCAACAGGGACAAGATGCGGGAACTGCGTCATTCCTGCTGGATATGCGATTCAACCCTCGCCGCAAAGGAGCTCGGCTATAAATCCACCGTAACATTAAAGGAAGGGATAAAATGGACGGCAGACTGGTACAGAATAAACAGATGGCTATGAAGAAAGGCGACCTCTTCGACAAGTGCTTCGGCTTCAACAAGGCGCAGGAGCTCATGGACCTCGGCCTCTACCCCTATTTCCGCGTCATCGAGAGCGCCCAGGACCCGGTCGTCAGTCTCAACGGCAGGAAGATGATAATGGTCGGCTCCAACAACTACCTCGGGCTGACGAACGACCCGCGCGTCAAAGAGGCCGCCATAAAGGCCATAGAAAAATACGGGACCGGTTGTGCCGGCTCGAGGTTCCTCAACGGAACGCTCGAGATTCACGTGGAACTCGAGGAGAAACTCGCCCGCTTCATGAGGAAAGAGGCGGCGATAGTCTTCTCCACCGGATTCCAGGTGAATCTCGGGGTGATATCAGCGCTCATTGGAAAGAGCGACACGGTCATAATAGACAAGATGGATCATGCCAGTATCATAGATGGTTGCAGGCTCTCCTACGGAGATATAAAGAAGTACCGTCACAACGACATGAACGACCTCGAGAGGGTCCTCAAGAACTGCGACGGCAGGGGAGGGAAACTCATAGTGGTCGACGGTGTATTCAGTATGGAAGGCGACATCGTGGACCTGCCCGGTGTCCTGAACCTGGCGAGAGAGTACAACGCGAGGCTGATGGTCGACGACGCTCACGGGATAGGGGTCCTCGGTGAGACCGGCCGCGGGACATGCGAGTATTTCGGCCTGGAGGACGATGTGGACCTCATAATGGGGACGTACAGCAAGTCCCTCGCATCCATCGGCGGATTCGTCGCTGGAGAAGCGAAGGTGATAAACTACATCAAGCACTTCGCCAGGTCTCTCATCTTCAGTGCCAGCCCGCCGCCCGCCTCGGTTGCTGCAGTCAGCGCGGCTCTGGACATCATAGACAGGGAGCCGGAGAGGATACGCAGGCTTCAGCAGATCACGGCGAAGATGCTCAGGGCCTTCAAGGGCCTCGGCTTCGAGGTCGGTCCGAGCCGGACACCGATAATTCCCATAATAGTCAAGGACAACGAAATCGCCTTCAGGATGGCAATGATGCTCCAGGAGGAGGGGGTCTTCGCCAACGTGGCCGTGAGCCCTGCGGTTCCCAACGGAAAGGCCCTCATCAGGACGAGCTACATGGCCACACATACGGACGAACACCTCGACACGGTGCTGGCGGCCTTCAAGAAGGTGGGGGCCGCACTCGGACTGATTTGACGCAGGGGCGACCCTGCGGAGAAAGGACGCTCTACCATGATCGATGTCGTTGAGGCGAAGACTCGCCGGGAGATGGAGGACTTCATCCGCTTCCCATTCGATCTCTACAGGGGGGATCCGTTCTTCAGCCCCGAACTCGTCAGGGACCAGAAGGAGCACTTCTCACCTGCGAATCCGTTCTTCAGGAACGCCGACGTGAGGTTCTTCCTCGCCAGGAGGGGGGGGAGCACGGCCGGCAGGGTCGCCTCCGTGGTCAACCGGCTCCACATCAGCCGCCACGGCGAACATGCCGGCTTCTTCGGTTTCTTCGAATCCGGCGATGACCCAGACGTTGCGGACGCATTGCTGAACGCGGTTGCAGAGGACCTCAGGGCCGCCGGCATGAAGTTGATGAGGGGGCCTATGAATTTCTCAACCAACGAACAGTGCGGCTTCCTCGTGGAGGGGTTCGACAGCCCCCCCATGCTGATGACACCGTACAATCCGCCCTACTATGCCTCGCTGATGCAGCAGTGCGGGATGACCAAGGCAAAGGACCTGCTCGCTTTCATTCTTGACGTCCCTGAAGAGCTGCCCGAGAAGGTACGGCGCGTCGCCAGACTGGCCGAGCGAAGGGGCGTAAGGATAAGGCGGATCGACAAGAAGAGGTTCAAGGAAGAGCTGCGCGCCTTCAAGGAGGTCTACAACGAGGCATGGAATTCGAACTGGGGATTCATCCCGATGACCGACGACGAACTCGAATACATGGGCAAGCGCCTGAAGCCGATCGCCCCTCCTGAGATGACACTGATCGCTGAAAAGGACGGCGTACCCGTGGGTTTCCTCGGCCTCCTTCCCGACTTCAACCTCGTACTCAGAAAGATGCGGGGGAGGCTCAACCCTGTATCGATCATCAAGGCCCTCTACTACCAGAGGAAGATAACCGACCTGAGGCTCCTCCTCCTCGGTGTCAAGTCCGCGTACAGGCACAGGGGGGTGGATGCGCTCATGTTCACCGAGGGATTCAAGGCAGCAAGGAGACGGTACAGGCGCGTGGAGCTGTCGTGGATACTCGAGGACAACGAACCCGTCATCAGGCTTATCGAGATGTTCGGCAGCCGCCTCTACAAGCGTTACAGGATATTCGAAAGGCCGCTGTGAGCCCTCACTAAACCCTCCTCAACACGACGGCCGCGTTGACTCCACCGAAACCGAAGGAAGTGCTCAGGGCCACCCGGATATCCCTCCTCAGGAGTTCCGAGGCGATATCGAGACCGCACTCCGGGTCAGGCACGAAGAGGTTGATGGTCGGCGGCACCACCCCCTCGTGAAGCCCCATTGCGGCGGCTGCGATCTCGAGCGCACCAGAGGCTGCGAGCATATGCCCTGTCATGGACTTGTTCGCGGTGACGGCGATATCCTTCAGTGCAGGGCCGAATACCTCCCTGAGCGCCGAGGCCTCGGTCCTGTCACCCGATGGGGTCGAGGTGCCGTGGGCACTGATCATGCCGACATCTCCAGTCGTCACGCCCGCATCACGGAGTGCCAGCCTCATGGTAGCCGCCTCACCGGCCTCCGAGGGCTCTGTCTGATGAAACCCCTCGCTGACTGTTGCATAGCCTGCAATCTCGGCGTATATTCTCGCCCCCCTCGCAAGGGCATGCTGCATCTCCTCGACGACCACGATGCAGGCCCCCTCTGAGAGGACGAAGCCGTCGCGGTCCCTGTCGAAGGGGCGGCTCGCCGTGGCGTCGGCGCCCCTGGACAGTGCGCCCGTCCTGCCGTATCCCTCGATACAGAGCCTGCACAGGGGGGCTTCCGTCCCTCCTGCGAGGGCGATCTCCGCATAACCGGTCCTAACGAGCCTGAAGGCCTCACCTACAGCCGCGGTGCCAGAGGCGCATGCATTCGATATGCCGAGGCAGTATCCCTTTATGCCGAGCCTGTAGGCGATGTATGACGGCGCCATGCTTATCGTCGTCGATGGCATGAGGTAGGCCGACAGGGATCGCCCCTCCGTGTAGTGAGCCCTGAGGGACTCTTCTATCCTGCTCACCCCTCCCCTGCTCGAACCTATGGTGACCGCGGTGTTCCCCTCTCTCCGCGCCAGTGAGGCGTCTTCATAAGCGGCGAGGGCTGCCGAGAGTGCATAGTGTATGAAGGGATCGAGGCGGTTGATCTCCTTCGGCGTCATGATGCTGCGCGCATCGAACCCCTTCAGCTCTCCGGCCGCCCGCCACGGGATGTCGTCGACATCGACCCTGCTGCATCTGGATATACCCGACACGCCGCGCTTCAGAGACTCCCAGGTCTCCTGAAAGTCGAGCCCCAGGGGCGTGACCGCACCGATTCCGGTTATGACTACACGTCTCATCGTTGTCAGGCAGCATCTCCTCTACTGCGGGGATAGGGGACAGACACTCTCACTCCGCTGCGGATCCGGCGGACCCGTCGTCGCAGGCGACGCCCGTCCGCTCAGGGCACGGCGCTGGGGTCATTCCTTTATCTTCTTCGGTACGACGCCGTATGTCTTCTTGAAGAGCGTGGAGAAGTACTTCGGGCTGTATCCGAGCTTCATCGAGACGTCGGATATGCTGTTGTCTCCCTCCTTGAGCAACTGGACCGCGTGATCCAGCCTCAACCGCCTTATGTAGGCGTTGCAGGTATATCCGGTGAGGGCCCTGAAGTACTTGCAGAGATAGACCCTGTTGAGCCCGGACACGGAGCTGAGTTCCGATATGGTTATCGGCAGCATGTAGTTGTAGTCTATGTAAGTCTTAGCCTTCACCAGCTTGGAGAGTATCTGGGGCGGGATCATCGGCGACTCGGACACCTCTGCATCGTCGTCGATCCGGCCGAAGCTGCCCGAGAGGATGGCGTCTATCTTCTTCAGCAGCTCGTCGAAGCTGAACGGTTTCTTGACATAGTCCTTTGCCCCGAGCCTGAAGGCCCTGAGACAGAGGTCCTCCGTACCGTAGGCGGTTACGACGATCACGGGGATGGAGGGGTGATGTTCCCTGATGTGCCTCAGGACCTCGAGGCCGCTCATGTCGGGCAGTATTATGTCCAGCACGACCACCGCAATGTCCGGTTCGAGCCGCTCGATCGCCTCGGTCCCGCTCGCTGCGAGAATAACGTCCTCAGCCCTCCAGTTGAAACCGGGTTTCAGGGTCAGGAGCTCCCTGAGGCAGTCCGCCTGTTCCTTCTCGTCCTCGACTATCAGTATCTTCTTCTCTTCCATCCGCTCTCTTCTCCACCGTCGCCGGGTCGTATCCTCTCCGCGCCGTCCCCGTTGCGCGGCAGTGACGTTAATATTATAACAAAAGGCACCCGACTGTTGGCCCCCGGCCGCACCCCACGTTGCAACACCCCGCCCCTTTCGGTTATATTAATTGATTACATCCCTACAGTCCTATCGAGATGCAGGATTTTATAGTCATAAAGGGTGCGCGGGAGCACAACCTTAAGAACCTCGACCTGAAGATACCGAGAAACAGGATCATAGTAATAACAGGCCCCTCCGGTTCCGGAAAGTCCTCGCTCGCCATCGATACCATATACGCCGAGGGACAGCGCCGCTACGTACAGAGCCTCTCCTCATATGCGAGGCAGTTCATCGGCGAACTCCAGAAGCCGGATGTCGACTACATAGAGGGGCTCTCTCCGTCTGTGGCCATCGAACAGAAGACCGTATCGAGGTCCCCGAGGTCCACGCTCGGAACGATAACCGAGATATACGACTACATGCGCGTCCTGTACACCAGGATAGGGAAGCCCTACTGCTACGGCTGCGGCAGCCCGATCACGGTCCAGAACGCAGACAACATACTCCATTCTGTACTGGAGATGCCAGAGGGCACGAGGCTCCAGATACTCTCCCCCATCGTGAGAGGACGCAAGGGCGAGTACAGGAAGGAACTCCAGCAGATGAGGCGCGAGGGGTTCGTGCGGGCGCGGATCGACGGTGAGATGGTGGACCTAACCGGCGAGATAGCCCTGAAGAAACACAGGCGTCACACCATAGAGATAGTCGTCGACAGGCTGATCGTCAAGCCCGGCATCGAGAGGCAGTTGAGGTCGGCCATAGAGAGCGCACTGAACTATTCGGACACCGTGATAATCAACCTCATCGACAGGGACGAGGACATCCTCTTCAGCAGGACGCTCGCCTGCCTGAAGTGCGGACTGAGCTATCCCGAGATCACCCCCATGTTCTTCTCCTTCAACAGCACCCTCGGTGCGTGCCCAGCCTGCAACGGCCTCGGCTACGAAAACCTCATCGAGGAGACGACGGAGTCGGATCGGCTCATACCCTGCAAGGCCTGCGGCGGGCTCAGGCTCAAGAAGGAGTCCCTCGGCGTCAGGCTGCAGGGCGTCAACATAGGTGAATTCTCGCGGCTCTCCGTAAAGGGCGCCCTCGACTTCATAGACGGCCTCTCGCTCGGTGAGCGTGAGGCCCTGATCGCCGGACGCATAATAAAAGAGGTCAGCGACAGGCTCCACTTTCTCCGCTGGGTGGGGCTCGACTACCTAACGCTCGACCGGCCCGCCGCCACACTCTCAGGCGGTGAGGCACAGAGGATACGGCTCTCGACCCAGCTCGGCTCCTCCCTGACCGGGGTCCTCTACGTACTCGATGAGCCGAGCATAGGGCTCCACCCGAGGGACTGCAGGAAGCTCCTCGAGACACTCTCGGGCATCCGTGACGCTGAGAACACGGTAATAATCGTGGAGCATGACGCCGATACCATAATGTGGGCCGATCACGTGGTGGACCTCGGCCCAGGCGGCGGAAAGTCAGGCGGCTGGATAGTGGCTGAAGGCACGCCGGAGGAGATCCAGGAGGTGGAGTCCTCACCGACCGGACAGTACCTATCGGGCCGGAAGACCATCCCTCTGCCGAACAAGAGGAGGAGGCCTAAGGAGTTCATCAGGATCAGGGGTGCTGAAGAGCACAACCTCAAGAATCTCGACATAAGGATACCCCTCGGCGTCTTCGTCTGCTGTACCGGGGTCTCGGGCTCCGGCAAGAGCACACTCGTCCTCGACATACTCTACAAGGCCCTGCTGAAGGAGCTCTACGGCAGCAGGGTCAGTCCCGGCAGGTACAGGTCCATAGAGGGAGCCGAAAAGCTCTCGAGGGTGATCTGTGTCGACCAGAAGCCCCTCGGCCGTACACCGAGGTCCAACCCTGCGACATACACCGGCATCTTCACGCACATCCGCGACCTCTTCTCGAGGGTCCAGGACGCACGCGTAAGGGGGTATCCGCCCTCGAGGTTCAGTTTCAACGTGCAGGGCGGCAGGTGTGAAAACTGCAAGGGCGAGGGATACAAGAAGGTGGAGATGCACTTCCTGCCCGACGTCTACGTCCCCTGCGACGAGTGCAGGGGCATGAGATACAACCGCGAGACCCTTGCGATCAGGTTCAAAGACAGGAGCATATCCGAGGTCCTCGAGATGACCATATCCGAGGCATACGACTTCTTCGCCAACATACCCGTGCTGAAGGCGAAGCTGCAGGTGCTCGTGGACGTCGGTCTCGGCTACATAAAGCTCGGCCAGCCTGCGACCACGCTGTCCGGGGGTGAGGCGCAGAGGGTGAGGCTCGCAAAGGAACTCGGCAAGAGGTCTCAGGGCGACACGCTCTACATACTCGACGAGCCGACCACCGGCCTCCATTTCGTCGACATCGAGCGCCTGCTCAACGTGCTGAACTGCCTGGTCGAGAAGGGCAACACCGTTGTCGTCATAGAGCACAACCTCGACGTGATAAAGTGCGCCGATCACATAATAGACCTCGGCCCTGAAGGAGGAGACGAAGGAGGTTACCTCGTTGCCGAAGGCACGCCTGAGGCGGTGTGTGCAAGCGAACGTTCCTACACCGGACTGTTCTTGAAGAGGGTGCTCGCAGGCACTGCGACCGAGCGGACAGGAGGTCTATGCCTGAGCAGCAGGGAGAAGGCATGAAGGGGAGGGGCTTGAAGCGACTGCTGATCGTTTTGCTGGCGGTGACGCTCACGTTCTCATCCCTCTCCTGCAGTCCTAAAAAGGAGAGGATGTTCAAGCGTTCGGAATTCCTCCTCGACACCATCGTCACCATAACCGTTGTGGCCGGCTCTGAGAAAGAGGCCGGTGACGCAATGGACAAGGCCTTCGAGGAGATAAGGCGCCTCGGCGGACTGCTCGACTTCTTCTCGCCCGAGAGCGAGATATCCGCAATCAACCGGAACGCCGGTATCACACCGGTGGCGGTATCCCCCGAGACCCTCGATCTGCTCGAGAGGGCGTCCGAAGTATCAGCCGGGAGCAACGGCGCCTTCGACATAACCGTCGGGGCAGTTGTCAGTCTCTACGACTTTCACAGGAAGGTCCGCCCCCCCGACTCCCTCATCAGGGAACGCCTGCCCCTCGTGAACTTCCGCGACTTGATACTCGATCGGAGCCGCGGGACCGCCTTCCTCAGGAGAAAAGGCATGACCGTCGACGCAGGCGGAATAGCCAAGGGCTATGCAGCCGACAGGGCCGTGGAGGTACTGAAGTCTGCAGGAATCAGCGCGGCCCTCGTGGCGGTGGCGGGGGATATAAGGGCGTACGGGTCTAAGCCGGGTGGAAAGCCGTGGCTGGTCGGCATAAGGGACCCGCGAGGCAGCGGTCTCGACGACATCATCGCTACGATTCCGCTCAGGGACATGGCGGTATCCACCTCGGGTGATTACGAGAGGTTCTTCATCGAGGACGGCAAGAGGATCCACCACCTGATCGATCCCAAGACCGGTCATCCGGCCGGAGGGGTGATGAGTGTCACAGTTGTGGGACCGCTGGCGGTATATACCGACTCCCTTGCAACGGCCGTCTTCATATCAGGCATTGAGAAGGGCCTCAAGACAGCCGAGGCCTTCGGCTATGACGCCCTGATGATCGATGCATCCGGCGGGATTCACATGACCGACGCCCTGAAGGGGAGGATAGCCATGCTGCCCCGCGCTAAGGAAAACGGTCGCAGATGATGCGGCGTCCGCAGTGAGGTGACATTGAGCCTGGCAAGAGAGACCTTCAAGGAGATCACGATTTACGACTGGGTACTGCTCGTCGTACTCGTGCTCGTTTCAATCTCGGGTTCGTTCCTCGTCAGGGGGATCGCATCAACAGGTGACACGGTGAGGATAGAGGTCGGCGGCAAACTCATCTACAGGCTCTCCCTCAGCGAGGAGAGGACCGTCGAGGTCCGGGGGCCGGCAGGGATCACCCGTGTCGAGGTGAAAGGCGGGAGGGTCCGCGTGGCAGACTCTCCATGCCCGAACAAGCTGTGCGTACGCCAGGGATGGACAGAGCGGGGTGCGATCATATGCCTTCCCAACAGGGTCGTGGTCACTATCGGCGGGGATGCAGAAGGCGGAGTGGATGCAGTCTCGGGATAGGCTCAGGATCGCGATACTGGCGGCTTATGCCATAGGGCTCCACGGACTCGAGAGGATGATCCCGGCCCCGCTGCCGTGGCTGAGGTTCGGCCTTGCAAACATCATAACCCTGACGGCCCTCATGCTCTACGGCCTCAGGGTGGCCTTGACGATAACCCTGATACGCGTTCTCCTGGTCTCTCTGCTGACCGGGAGTTTTCTCGGCCCTGGCTTCGTGCTGAGCCTCGGCGGAGGTGTCGCAAGCACGCTCCTGATGGGCCTTGCAAGTGCCCTGCTGTCGTCCCTGTTCAGCGCCGTGGGCATCAGCCTCATCGGGTCCATGGCCCACAACCTGACACAGCTCACCCTCGCCTACCTCCTCTTCATCCGCCGCATGGAGCCGATACTATTCGTTACACCCCTGATACTGCTTCTTGGTATAATAACCGGGATGGTGAACGGAATGGCATCCGGCCTGCTTCTGAAGAAGCTCAAGGGAGATTCCCCCGAGGTGAAGGCGGCCGCGGGCAGGGAGTCGTAGGGCGATGAAGATCAGATGTCCCATCTGCAAGACCGAGACCACGTGGGAGGAGAATCCGTGGAGGCCTTTCTGCTCGGAAAGGTGCAAGCTGATCGATCTCGGCACGTGGGCCTCGGAAGAATACCGGATACCGGGCGCTGAGATCGACAGGGACGGCGAGGAGACACCCGATGGACGCCTTCAGGAAGATAGCTGAGGAGAGGATCCGCGCAGCCATGGAGAGGGGCGAGTTCGACGACCTGCCCAACAGCGGCAAGCCGCTCAAGATCGACGAAGACGCCTCCATACCCGAGGACCTGAGGCTCGCTTACAGGGTGCTCAAGAACGCCGGCTGCCTGCCGCCCGAGCTCGAGCTGAGGAAAGAGATACTCTCACTCAGGGAACTGATCGACACCATCGACGACGACAAGGAGAGGCTTCGAAATATACGCCGGCTCAATTTCAACCTCCTCAAGCTGAACACCCTCCGCAAACGGCCCTTCTACATAGACGACATTCCCGAATACGAAGAACCCCTGCTGCGCAGGCTCGTCGACTGAACCGCCGGCTGCAGGAAGGGCCTGCGCCGAGTTTGATGTTGGCAGCAATAATCCACCTGTCTCCAATCCATCCTGGCAACACTAAAGTATAAATGCGATAGACCGATGTTCGTAGAATCAATTTTAAGAGGAGAATCGACGGGGTACATCAATAACTCAGATGGCGAAAGCGGTCTATTTGAAGGCTGGCGGAGAGGGGGGGATTCGAACCCCCGGTGGAGTCGCCCCCACAACGGTTTTCGAGACCGCCGCCTTAAACCACTCGGCCACCTCTCCTTCTCATGACAAAAACCTGAAGAATCATACTCCGGCTTCAAGCCGGTTCAGCAAC
>DRKX01000013.1 GCA_011051565.1 Nitrospirota bacterium
GACGAGGAGCTGGAAGAGAGGCGCAGCAAGTGGAGACGGCCTGACCCGAAGGTGAAGAAGGGTTACCTGTCGAGGTATGCGCGGCTGGTGAGTTCAGCGGCATCGGGTGCCGTGATGAAGTAGAGACGAACAGAGGAGGCGGCCGAGAGACGGACAGTTCATGGAATCCGGAAAGAAGATCGCCATAGGCGCAGACCACGGAGGATATCACCTGAAGGGCCTCCTCTCGGACTTCATGCGGCAGGCGGGCTACGAAGTCATAGACACCGGGGCCTTCAGCAGCGAACCCTCGGACTACCCCGACTATGCCCGTCTCGTCGCCGGCCGTGTCGTGTCCGGTGACGCATGGAGAGGGGTTCTGATCTGCGGCAGCGGCGTAGGCGCGTCTGTGGCTGCGAACAAGTTCAGGGGGATAAGGGCAGCAGTCTGCCACGACACGTACTCGGCGCGCCAGGGCGTGGAAGACGATGCCATGAACATCCTCTGCCTCGGTGCGAGGGTGGTCGGAGAGGAGCTCGCAAAGGAGATAGTCGGGGCATTCCTACGCGCCGAGTTCAAGGACCTCGAGAGGTACAGGAGGAGACTGTCGAAGATAGAGGAGATCGAGAAGCGATGGATGACGAGCAGCTGATACACGACTGGCTTGTCCGTACACTTAAGTCGAGGTTGTCGAGGGAGTACAGGGAGATAAAAGACAACCTCGCCGGCCGTGAGAACGAGTTCAACGGTTGCTATCCCGACCTCATACTCGGGAATCACGGCATGGTGCTCGCCGTCGTCGAGGTCGAGACCGAGGGGAGCATAGGCAAGGAGAAGGCCGCCCAGTGGAAGGCACTCTCCGGCACGGGGACAAAACTGATCCTCATGCTCCCCAAGAAGACGGTCAAGAGAGTGACCGAACTCCTGTGGGAGGAATCGATCGCCGACAGGGTCTCGATCGGCACCTACGATATAGCGATAAACATGCCTTGAGCCACAGGAGGCAGGTTCAGGATTCACCGAGCCGCCGCAACAGGCATGTACTGGGTAGAAGGAACGGGGGATCGAATGATGGACGAAACACCGGTGTGACTGGCTGACCCATGGAGAAGCTACAGAAGCAGCTCATTCAGCTGAAGACGCTCACCGAGCTGGCCTCGCTGATCAACTCGTCCTTCGACCAGGCGGAGATAAGGGAGAGGGCCATCGAGGCGACTACGAGGGTCCTGAACGCAGAGGCGGCGAGCCTGCTCCTTCTGGATGAAGCCACTGGAGAGCTCTACTTCGACGTGGCCACCGGAGAGAAGGGCGGCCGGGTAAAGCAGATCAGGCTGAAGAAGGGAGTCGGCATTGCAGGCTGGGTGGCCGAGCACGGGACACCGCTTGTCATACACGACGCACAGTCAGACCCGCGCTTCTTCAAGACAGCCGACAAGTTCAGCGGCTTCGTGACGAGAAACATCATCTGTGTCCCCCTGAAGACCAAGGCGCGGACGATCGGAGTCCTCGAGGGGATAAACAAGAAGGACGGCCGGTTCGACGACAGCGACCTCGAGCTGACCGAGACGCTCGCAAACTACATAGCCGTCGCGATCGAGAACGCCCGCCTCTATTCCGAGCTCAAGGACACCTTCTACTCCACGGCAGAGACACTCTCCGAGACCATAGAGCTGCGCGACCCCTGCACGGGCGGACATACCAAGAGGGTGAAGCACTACAGCCTTATAATCGGCAGATATCTCGGCCTGAGCAAGGCCGAGCTCGAGACCGTCGAGCTTGCGGCGATACTGCACGACATCGGAAAGATCGGGATCAGGGACGACATCCTCCTGAAGAAGGGGAGGCTGACCGAGGACGAGATGCAACATATGAGGATGCACTCGATCTACGGGGCTGAGCTCTTGAAGAGCATCAAGCAGCTCAAGGATATCGTGCCCGTGGTCAGGAACCACCACGAACGTTACGACGGCGCCGGCTATCCAGACGGACTCAGTGGAGAGGATATCTCCCCCATGGCGAGAATCCTCACGGTGGCCGACAGCTTCGACGCGATGACGACACATCGGCCGTACAAGAAGAGCATCTCCACAGAGGCTGCACTCGAGCAGCTCAGGCAGTATGCAGGCACTCAGTTCGACCCCAAGGTCGTCGAGGCGTTCCTTCAGGCCTTCGCCGACGGTGCGGTGTATCCTCATGAAGACGGAGCGCCTTCACCGTCAACATTGTCAACATTGCCGGCCCCGGAATCGGAAGAGAGGGACCTTACCTCGTAAATCTCCACGGGCTGCTCCTTGCCCTTGACCGACACCCTCTCCAGCCCCCGTATCGAAATGCGAGTACGGTGACCCAGCAGCCCTCCCAGCCTCTTCAGGGTGAACTCGGTTATGAGGATATGCGTGTCGTACTTCCTCGTGAGCGCTTCGATCCGCGCACCAAGGTTCACGTGGTCGCCGATCACCGTATAGTCCATCTTCTTGCCCTCAGCGCCTATGTTTCCAACCACCACCTCTCCTGTGTTTATCCCTATGCCAGCATCGAGAACAGGCTTGCCCGCTGCCCTCCACTCTCTCTGAAGCCCTTCGAGCCTCTCGACCATGTCGAGAGCGCACCTGACCGCCAGCTCAGCGTGGTCTTTCTGCTCCATCGGAGCGCCCCAGAAGGCTACGATCTCGTCACCGACGAACTTGTCGAGCGTGCCCTCCCACCTGAAGACGACCTCGGTCATGGCCCCGAGATACTCGTTGAGCATGGCAACGACCTCCTCAGGTGCGTGTCCTTCCGAAAACCTCGTAAAGTCCATGATATCCGAAAAGAGGACCGTCACCTCCTTCCTCTCTCCGCCGAGCCTCGCCATCTCCGGGTTCCTGATGAGTTCGTCCACGACCCTCTCGGTCACGTAACTCGAAAACATCCTCCTGATCTCCCTCGCCTTCTTCTCTTCTACGAGGAAGCCGTGGCTTATCGTGAAGGCACCACCGGACAGGACGGTGAGCAGTGGATATATCAGGTTGACCCTTGTGCCCATCCAGGTGAAGAGTGCCTGGTTCGATACAACCACTGCAGAGACGGCGAGCATGTAACCCGCAACCATGTGCAGGGCCTTTTTCTTGCGGCCGATGAAGAGGACGAGCGCCCCGGAAAGCAAGACCGCGAGAAGGTCGATATAGAGCGGCGCCTTTACAATGAAGTCACGGCCCAGGATGTTGGCGGTGACGGTCGCGTTCTTTTCGACACCTGACATGTTTGCTGAAAAGGGGGTGTTCTTCTGGTCGTACGTCGCCATGGCCGATGTACCTATGAATACGATCTTGTCCCTGAACAGCCCCGGGCGTATCCCGCCGGAGAGGACCCGAGCCGCTGACACGGCGGCTATGGTGCCCTCTCCGCCGAGGTAGTTTATCTGGAGGCGGCCGAACTCATCGGTTGGGATGATGAGGTCACCGAGTTCAACACCCGCACCGCCGATTATGCCGGTGCTGTCGATGGGAAGACCCAAGGCTGTGCGGGCGGCCTGGAGAGAGAGCGAGGGGATGTACTCACCGCCGTACTTGATGTAAAGTATCTCCCACCTGAGTTTTCCGTCCCTGTCGGGCAGCGTATAGACATGCCCGAACGTCGCACGGGACGAGAGGGGCCCTGGCGGCAGGAGCACCCTGTAGGCCTCGACCGACCTGAGGTGTTTGAGGTTCTCTATCCTCGGGACCGCCTGTCTGTAGAGGACGTCTTCAACCTCTCCGCTGAAGGCCCTGCCCTCTTCGACCTCGAAACCGAGGGCCATGACGAGCCGCCCTTCATGCCTCCTGATCACCTCGGCGAGTGCAGCGTCTTCTTCCGCGGGCCCGGCCTCGGGGTAGAAGATGTCCACAGCCACCGCCCGCGGCCCTCCCCGGAAGACCCGATCCAACAGCTCCGCCTGCAGCCTCCTGCTCCACGGCCACCTACCGTATGTCGAGAGGCTCTCCTCGTCGATCGTCACCATCAGGATGTCGGACGGTACCGGCGGGGGTGAGAGGAGGTTTCGGACCTTGAACCTGTAATCGAGAAGGAGGGTCTCGACATACTCATCGACAAGCGGGGGATTCCTGAGCGTAAGGGCTGAAAAGACGAGGGTCAGGATCAGGGGAACAAAGAGGGTCGGGTTCCCGTACAATCCGGCCCTCAGGCGCTGGAACAGGTGTCTTATCGATTGCATCCTTTAAGGAGCCTGCCTCTGTGGTCCTCAACGATCCTGCCCCTGCTTCCATCCGCGGTAAACTCGACGAGTTCAACCCTGCCGTCCTTCCGCTGCAGATACATGGTCTCGTCTCCATCGAGCCTCGGGAAATACCTCCCTGATATGTCTTCATACACGTCCACCCTGTAGAGCAGTCTGCCGTGCTCGGGGCCGTCACCTCTCGATAGGCGGAGGAGGCCGTCCTTCTCGTAGACCCCGTATCTTCCCTCATCGTTCCTGTAACCGACGAAGAACCGTCCGTCCTCCTTGTGATAAACGTCTGCATTCATCGGGTAGCACTCGCCTCCAACCACCTCGAAGAACTCCTCACCGGATATCCTGAACGTCTTGCCAGCGTCACAGAGCACCCATTCCGAGGTGATCCCGTCGTGGCTGTGCGTCAGTATGACCCTGTCCTTTCTGAGGGAGGTCTTGTGCAGTCTCTCGTAGTCTGTGTGCACTATACTGTTGCGGGCGGCTATGTCGTGTATGACCACCGCGTCGTCGAACGCACGTACCGCAGCCCTGTAGCGCTCCTCACTCCACGTGCGCTCTATGAAGTCGTTGATGTCGCCGTAGACGACGGTGGCGGCCTCGAACTCCTCCCTGGACATCCCGAGGCGCTGCTCCCTCTTCTCGGTACAGAGCTTCTTCCACAGCTCGGTGTCGTTGACGGTATCAGAGCTGAATATGAGGGTCTCCCTGCCGGTTGATATCTTTATCCCGATACAAGGAATGCCGTGCCAGACAGGCGCCTTCACCGCCTCTATGGTGAAGCCCTCGGGTGAGCGGAAGACGTTCCTGTCCTCCTCGTAGAATACGGTGGAAGAGAACGGATAAAAACTCTCCGGCTCGACCCACTCCTTGTAGTGGGGGTCCTTGAAGAGCATCCTCGGTCTTCTGGTCCTCTCGTTTATGACGACCTTCGCCACGTCAGGGCCCACGACGTTGCCGTGGCGGTCGGTTATGCACAGAGACGTCCTCCCGCCGCCCTCGTCGACGGATACCATCCTGTACTTCGCACGCGGCCCTATCATCCTGTAGTCGGTGTATTGCGCGCAGTCTATATCCACTACCTTCTTGGAATCACCCGATAGGCTCCTGTCGAGCGAGGGCCTCGACGCGGTTACGAGCTCGTCGTGGATGTCCTCGGATGTGAGCAGTGAGAACCTGCGGTCCATATCCGGCGAATACATGTTGAAGAGCGCGAGGTCGGTGAACCACCTCTTGTGGTCGTCGTGGCAGTGGGTGATTATGATGCCGTCTATCTCCTTGAGCCCGTCGCAACCGATCTGCTGAAAGATGGGAGCGCCGCAGTCTATGAGATAAGTTGACCGCCCGATGGTTACCTGGTAGGTGATGCTCTTGCCCATGCAGGAAAAGGGGCCGAAGTCACCGAGTATGCGGACTGTGATACCGTCGGTCATTTGAGTTTTATTTTAGCATAACGGTATGGGGAAAAATACTGCTTCACCGCATACTGAGAGATTAAATTTAGTTAAAATTCCTTCGAGGAGGCACTGAGCCTCAAACTATACACCACTGAAATGGGTCAACACCCGAGGCCTTGAGCAAGAAGGCCCCGGGTGAGTTCCCGGCCCGGCCTGCGACTGCGGGTATGGGTTCAGTGCATCGAAAACAGTGTCGTAGCCGAGACCTCCACGGTGTTGGTCTCCACGTTGCCGGCCTCGTCCTTGGCCCTCACCACGAAGTAATACGTGGTCGCTGAGGTGAGTCCTGTCACCGAGAACGATGTGGCCCCCGCCGGCGTGGTGAAGCTCGGCGGTACGAGGAAGTCCTGGCCTCCTGAGGTCGTCGCTATGTATATCAGGTAGACTATGTTCGATGAGGCCGACACGTTGTCCGTGGCCGCGGTCCACGTGAGGTCTATCTGGGAGCCAGACACCGGTGTTGCGGTCTCGACGCCTCCGAATGTCGGCGGCATTGTGTCGCCTGAAGAAGGCGGTGTCGTGTTCAAGGTGGTGGCCGATACCTCCACGGTGTTGCCGTCTATGTTGCCGCTTTCGTCCATGGCCCTCACCACGAAGTAATACGTGGTCGCTGAAGCGAGTCCTGTCACCGAGAACGATGTGGCCCCCGCCGGCGTGGTGAAGCTCGGCGGCACGAGGAAGTCCTGGCCTCCGGGCGACGTCGCTATGTATACCAGGTAGACCAAGTCCTGCTGCTGCGTTGAGTCGTCTGTGGCAGCGCTCCACGCGAGGTCTATCTGGGAGCCTGACACCACGGTGGCAGTCCCGACGCCACCGAATACCGGCGGTGTCTGGTCTGCCATAGAGGCCATGGTAACGGTCACCGACGTCGGCATCCCGTTCAGGGACTTGTGTTCATCCCCGTAGTAGAGGAGTGTCTCGGCGTCGTCATAGGCGTAGACCGTGAAGTGCCTGTTGGGACCGTTTGGAACCTGGAACACCTCCTCGACGGTGTTACACGTGGCAGCGTCCACGGTCCGCTCGATCGGGTCCATTCCCGTACCCGATATGACTATGCGCACGTATCTGACCGACGGCGGGATCACCGATTGTGGGGCCGACGTGCTCGAGTCGGTCGATTGCTGGCCGATGCCTATCACCACGGTCGTGCTGTCGGTGCCGAACAGTCCGTCACCGCCTCCACAGGAGGTCAGGATAAGGGATATCACCATCATGCCTGTGAGAAGGACGCGTTTCATTGTGATCACACTCCTATGGAAAGATTACGTCCACGGTCACAGCAACCGATGTCTCTATCGGTTCCTGGGTCAGGGGTGGACGAAACATGTACACGCCCCCGGCAGACTGCTCGTGGACGCCTTCGGGCAGTCCGCCGCCGTTCTTCGTGCTTCCGAGGACGAACGTCCGCTCGCTGAACTGCCGCATCATCTCCAGGTCTATGGGCCGGGCCGCCTCAGGAGGCCTGTTCATGTACACCCTGCTCATCTGTCCGCTCTTCACGACCACCTCGCCGGCAATGCCCCTGACGGCGCTCCTTACCGCAACCTCGGACTCCAAGGTCATCACTCCTGTATACATCTCGTCGCCGCTGCCGCCCACCCACACGATGAACTTCGTACCCCTTGCAGCCGCCACTGCGGTCGGCGTATGGATCTCGAGGTCCGACCGGCCGACCACCGCCTTGAGTGAACCGCTGATCAGCCTGTAGATCGACCTCGACCTCTTCTTCCGGGGAGTGTAGAGAAACTCCTCCACCTCGACACGGCTCAACTCCCCGAGATTCAGTATGCTGTCATCGATGAAGAAGAGCTTAGTCCTCGAGCTCCTTCCCGTCTCGACCTCGTCCTTGAGCCTGAGTTGCATGGACGGCTCTGCACCGATCTCCCGGTCGTCCCGTACCAGGCGGACATCTCCCTTCACTGCCAAGACCTCACCGGCCTTTGCATCGTCACCGGTATCAGCGCGTGACACCGGATGGGCGGCGAAGACCATGACGAGGCAGGCGATCAGGATAACGATCTCTTTCTTGCTCATGAAGCACCTCACAGTATGTTTACGGTCAGGAATACGCCGGTTATGCTCCTCTTGTAATCGAAGATGCCGAGGTTTGAATCATTAACGGTGTAACTCTCTGTTATGGATGCACTCAACCTCCTGGATATCCTGTAGGTGAACCTGAGGGAGTACTGCTGCAACCTGTCCAGCCGCCTCTTCCCAAGACCGGGATAATCGTCACGGTAGCGTCTCTCGTTGTACTCGCTCGTGAGGCTCAGGTAGAGCGGCCTCGTCACCTTCGGATGCATCACCCTGTAGAAGACCCCCGCGCCCACGACCTGTCCGTTGAAGGACCAATATCCGGCGTCAGCCCTGTTGAAATCACTGAAGTAGTAAACCTCCCCGGTGAGACGCCTCAGCCGGAAGCGCTGTCTGATGCCGAGGCGGTTCCGGAAGCCGGACCGTATGGAGTTCGTCCGGAACAGGTCACTGTCCCAGTACTTGAGTGCAGCATACTCGTATACGCCCTCCGTCGAGTATCCACCCCTCTCCTTCAGGGTCAGCGTGGCGTAATACGTGTGAAACCTGCTGTATAGGCCGCCGCCGAGCAGGGTATATTCCAGCGAGTAACCGACCGACGAGCTCAGCGCATCGGAGAGGTCGAGTTCCGCGACAGGCGCGATCTTGTTATACCGGACATCGAAATCGCCGAGATCCATGTGGAGGCTCTGGTAGAAGTTGTAACCGCCCTTAATCCTCACGATCCCCCTTTCCAGGAGTACTGCACTCGAGGTGAGGTACGCCACCGCCCTCGCATCCGACTTCCTGGCGGCGCTGACCGGGGGGTTGGACGGCTCGAGTATGACGTTGCTGTCGTACTGGATACCTGTGTAGACGTCGAGCCTGTATGGCCCCTCCTCGGCCTTCCGCCTGCAGCCCTCCACCAGGTCTGCAGCCTCTCCTTTCGACACCAGGTCTTTGGAAACCTCCGCAAGCCTCGAAACGACCCTCTCCAGGTCGTCACACCTCGACGTCTCATAGTATATACGGCCGAGCTCTATGTAGGCGCTTGTATACGTCTCATCGAGCCGGAGTGTCTTGAGAAAGAGTGCCTCGGCCTCCTCATACCTGCCCTCCCTCGAGCAGGCTACCCCGGCGTAATACGAGGCCTCCGGGTTTCTGGGCGAGAGTTTCATAGCCTTCCTGAGCAGCACGACGGCATCCTTCAAGTTGCCCCGGTTGATCAGCTGAATGCCCTCGGCTATGTACAGTTCGTAACCCTCGGAGGAGGCATGCAACGGCCCTGCGGAAAAGAGCATCAGAGACATCACCAGCAAGAGGCTTGAAAACCTCACCACCCGATACACCCCCTGTATCCTGCATGATCAAGCCCTGCAGGTCTCGGTGCGAGAGAACCGGTGTCAGAGGCAATCACAGCCGAACCGGTCCTCAAGAAACGACGGTCTGCACAGCCTTAGGTTCTCAAGGAACCCTTCCATTGAAAATCTTTAATCTTGACGGTAGACATGCAAGATCGGTGCCGAGGTCTTTTTGTTGCAATTCCTTGAAGGTGCAGGTCGATGCAGGGCCGGCCTGAATAGCGGATTCCACAAAGTATGTAACGAACTACACGGCGAGAACAAGGGCCGGAGGGGCTCAGGAGCCCCCCTCGGCCTTGATCTTCTCAACCTCCTCTGCTGCCATCCTCGCCACTCTCGGCTCGGGGTTCTTCGAGAGGAGCTCTTCGAACGCCTCGAGGGCCTTCTTGTTGTCGCCGAGGTTGTAGCGGTAGATGAGCCCGATATGGAAGAGGCTGTTCAGGTGGCTCGGATCGAGTTTCAGGGCTGTGCGGAACTTCTCTATTGCAAGGTCGTACTTGCCCTTCTTCTGGTAAAGCATGCCGAGGTCGTTCTGTATGTGGACGCTCCCGGGCTCGATCTTTTCTGCCTTCCTGAAGACCTCGATGCCCTCGTCGACCTGGTTGCTCTCGAAATACAGGTCACCGAGGGCGACGAGGGCCTCTGCGCTGTCGGGGTTCTCCTTCAGGTAAGCCTTCACCTCCCGTATCCGCTCCTCTATCGACACGGCCTCCTGGGGCCCTGTTGCAGCACCCTGACCGCTCTCTCCGCTCTTCAGCGCAAGGTTGACCATGGACATAACAACCATCCCGCCGAATATGAGCCAGAAGAAGAGTATCACGACGGTCTCTTTTCTGCTCCTGACAGCCTCCATCACGTCACCTCCTCAACCATATCCTTCTCCTTGAGCCTCTCTTCGAGCCTGCTGAGCCTCCGGACGAGTCTCCTCTGCTGCCCCGCGACGTACGCGAGGTACGAAAAGACCCCGGCCCACACGGCCATGTAGGCCGCAACCAGAAATACAAGGTTCTTCATCAGTCTCCTCCTTCGATCTTGTTCTCCAGGAACCTGATCCTCTTGCACGTCAGCGCCACAGAGGTCTTGAGCTTGAAGAGCAGGAACCAGAGTGAGAGAAACGCCGTCAAGGTTATCATGAGTGTGAGGATCATCGAGGGCTCAATGTCGATCGAGTCAGACCTTATCACCACCGGATGTATCGTCCTCCATATCCTCGCCGACATGAAGACTATGGGTACGTCGACGAAACCGGCGATGGCGAGGACCGCGCAGTAGGCCGCCCTCCTCTCCTCCTGTTCGACGGACGTCCTCAGGATCAGGTACGAAACGTATATAAACCACAGGATCAGCGCCGTAGTGAGCCGCGGATCCCATGTCCACCAGGTATTCCAGATCGGCCTCGCCCACAGCATACCGGAGAGTAGTGTCAGGGATATGAAGACCACCCCGATCTCCACGCTGCTCGAGCCGTAGACGTCCCACTTGATGTCCTTCCTGGTCAGGTAGAGTATGCCGCTGACGAAGGCGATGAAGAAGGAAAGAAATGCCGTGAAGGCCATGGAGAGATGCACGTAGAACACCTTCTGTACGATCCCCATCACCCTCTCGGTGGGGGCATAGAAGAAGATCGCGTAGAGGGCTGACAGAAACAGGAGGCCCACAACGACCGGCAACGCCCTGTCCTTGAAACCGTTGTCCACTCCCTATCCCTCCTTTATCACGAATTCGAACAGAAGATAGCCCACGCCAGAGAATATCAGGCCGAAGGCCGCTATCACGTACAGCCACGACGAGTACTCCCTGTAAGGCAGGTCCTCGAACAGACCGCCCGTGACCTTGACGGCGAGGGCCATCAGTGGGGTTATTACAGGGAAGAGCAAGAGGGGCAGTAACACCTCGTTCCTCCTCGTACCCGCGGTTATGGCGGAAAAGAGCGTGCCGACAGTGGAAAACCCTATATTCACAAGCAGCACCACCACGACGAGCATCGGCACCTGCCTGGCGAACCGGTCTCCGTAGAGGACGAAGAAGGCCGGTATGAGGACCGCCTCGGCAACGGCCATGAAGATGAAGTTGACCATCGTCTTGGCCGCGTATATCTGCTCAGGCTCGACAGGGCTGAGCAGCAGGGCATCGATGCAGCGGTTCTCCTTCTCCTTTGAAAGCACCCTGCCGAGGCCCAGTACTGCAGAGAATATTATCGAGACCCACAGGATGCCGGCAGCCATCTCTCCGTCGAGCTCCCTGCCCACCCCCACCGCTATATTCAGCATGACGAGCAGGAGGAACCCGAAAAAGACCATCGATACGATGGACTCCTTCTTTCTGTATTCGGCCAGGAGGTCCTTCCTTGCTATCAGGAGTGCATCCCTCATGCGTCCGGGACACCTTTCAGGTACCTGAGGTATGCATGCTCGAACTCTCGGGGGTCGAGTTCAGCCCGGTCCTTCAGGTAAACGAGCCGCCCTCTCGATAGTATGCCGACCTTTGTGGCGGCCTCCAGTCCCCTCTTGAGGTCGTGCGTCACCATCACGATGGTCCTCTTGCGGTCGTGCAACCGCCGCAGGTGACCGCTCAGGAGCATCGATGCACTCTGGTCGAGGCCCGTATACGGCTCATCGAGCAGGAGGAGCACCGGGTCGTTTATGAGTGCTCTGGCGATGCTCAGCCTCTGCTGCATGCCGCGGGAAAATCCCGAGACCTTGGAGTCCGCCCGGTCAGACAGCCCCACCAGCCCGAGGAGTTCTTCGGCCCTCGCCGCAGGGTCGGCGACCCTGTAGAGCGCGGCGTAGAACTCGAGGTTCTCCCTCGCGCTCAGGTCGTTGTAGAGAAACGACTGGTGTGATATCACGCCGAGCCGTGCCCTGAACTCCTCGGGGTGTTCCTCCATGTCGAAATCCATCACCCTGACGGTACCGGCACCCGGCTTGAGCAGGGTGGCCATGATCCTGATGAGCGTGGTCTTCCCTGCACCGTTCGGACCGAAGAGGCTGAGAAAATCCCCCATCTCGAGGTCGAGATCGATCCCCCTCAGGGCATCCACCCCGTCGTAGCTCTTCCTCAGGCCCTTGATCCGGAGAAAGGCGGCACTGCTACCCATCGGACTTCTCTCTGCCGCCTCCGCTACTGCCTTCTCCCAACTGCTTCATCACTTCGGCCACCTTCAGCCTGTAGTAGTTCCGGAGCTTCTCGTAGTCGTCGCTGTTTATCTTGTTCGAGGCGAACTCGAACTCTATGTCCTTGAGCGCCTTGAGGAAGGATGCCTTCTCCAACTCGAGTGACTTCAGCCTCTCGTCCCTTCCGTCAGAGGCCTCCTGCCACACCCGCCTCTCTCTCATCAGCGGCATGAACGCATAGATCATCGTTACGGAGGCTATTACAGCGAACACCATCCATTCCATTCCTCACTCCTCCTCGATCTTCTTCAGTTCGTCGTCTATCTTCCTCTGCAGCTCGTCGTCGAGGTCCGCCCGCCCGGCCGCGCCTTCGTCCGAAGCCTCTTTCCTGCCTGAAAACGCCCACTTCCTCACGAACACGACGGCCACCACGACGCCGACCACCAACCCCACGAACGGCAGTATGTAGGCCACGAGGTTGAATCCCTTCTTCGGGGGTGCCGACAAGATGCTCTCCCCATACTGCGAGACGAACGAGTTCAGTATCTCCTCTTTCGTCTTCCCTTCATCGATCATACCCCTTATCATCGCCCGCATCGCCTCGGCCCTCTCGCACTCGCAGGTGCCGAGCAGCTGGCCGCAACCGCAGTCACACATGAGGTTGTTCTCGATCTCGGAACTGCTGACTGAAAACCCTCTCGACGGCGTGGAGAGAAGCAGCGCGAGAGAGAATACCAGCAGGCCGCCATACCTGACGAGTCTCATCATAAGGCCCCCTTCTTTTTTCTGTTCGGCAGGATCGCCATTATTCCGCCCAGGACCATCAAGGTTCCGCCGATCCATATCCAGGCCAGCAGTGGATTCACCGTCACCTTGAGCGTTATCTCCTTGTCAGGACTGATCTCCGGCATTATCACGTACAGGTCCTCTACCAGGGTGGACCTGAGGCTGACCTCGGTCGTGGGTTTCTCTGCGTTTACATAGTACCGGCGCTCGGGCGTAATGGTGCCGGCCGGCTTTCCATCCTTGAACACGCTCAGCGTGGCGGCATAGATATCCCTGTTTCTGTCCCTGTATCCCCTGAAGTCGTCGTAACGAAGCTCGTAGGCACCGATCTTGATGCTCTCGCCCTTGGAGAGGGTGCCCTGTGTCTCGAGCTTGAACGCTGACGACCCGGTGATGCCCACCACGATTATGACCAGCCCGAGGTGGACGATGTATCCGCCGTACCTCCTCCTCATCCTGTAGATGAGTCTCGGAAACGCCGTCAATGGAGACTCTCCCGTCATCCTGCTCCGCGCGATCGTCCCCCCCCTGAACTCATTGAATATCGTCACGGCGACGAAGATCGAGAGAGAGAAGGCCGCAAGCGGATAGAACTGCCTGATTCCCGCGATGAAGAGTACGACCGCACCGGCCAGGGCCGTCAAGGCCGGAAAGAGGAAGTTCTTCTTCAGGTTGTCGGCCGATGCTTTTCTCCAGCCGATCAGTGGACAGATGCCCGTCAGCAGCAGGAGTATCAGAAACAGGGGGGTGTTGACCTGGTTGAAGAAGGGCTGGCTGACCGTGAGCTTGTTTCCCGTCACCGCTTCCGATATGAGCGGGAATATGGTTCCGAAGAGCGTGGAGAATGCAATGGCGAGAAAGAGGACGTTGTTGAAGAGGAAGGTGCTCTCCCTCGATAGATAGGACTCGAGTGTGTGTTTGCTCCTCAGATCATTGTAACTCTCAGCTATGAGGTATATGCCGCCGAAGAGCACGACCGTAATGAAGACGAGGAAGTAGCCGCCGAGCCCCGTGGCACCGAAGTCGTGTACGGACTGTAGCACGCCGCTTCTGACGAGGTAGGTGCCGAAGAGGCAGAAGACGAAGGTCAGGACTATGAGCACCATGTTCCAGACCTTCATGATGTTCCTCCTCTCCTGTATTATGGCCGTGTGAATGAAAGCAGTGGCAATGAGCCAGGGGATGAACGAGGCGTTCTCAACAGGGTCCCAAGCCCAGTAGCCGCCCCAGCCGAGTTCCACATAGGCCCACTGGCCGCCGATGATTATCCCGATGGTCAGAAAGACCCAGGAGAGGATATTCCATCTCCTCGTCTTCCTGAGCCAGGTCTCGTCCAGCCTCCCGACCACCATCGCGGAAATCGCATACGCAAAGGGTACGGTGAAGCCTATGTATCCGAAGAACAGCGTCGGCGGATGAAAGATCATGCCGGGATTCTGGAGCATGGGGTTGAGGCCCTGGCCGTCTCTGGGGATGAAGTCCAAAAGGTCGAACGGATTGGAGACTGACGTCAGCAGGAAGAGGAAGAAGCTGAGAGTCGTGGCAAGCACGAGGTATATGTACGGCGTGTTCCTGCTCTTCAGCTCGGTCCTCGTGTTACGGACCACTATGGCCGTAACTATGCTCAGCACCCATGCCCAGAAGAGCAGAGAGCCCTTCTGTCCGGCCCAGAAGGCCGTAACCTTGTAGAACATGGGCAGTGCCCTGTCTGAATAGGACGCCACATACTCGACCTGAAAGTTGTCGGTCACGAAGAGGTATCCAAGGGCGAACGATGCAAGCGTGGTGAAGAGGGCCAGACCGTAGAGAGTACGCCTTCCGCTCTCCAAGAACCTCGCATCGTTCTTCATCAGCCCGGTCAGGATGAGGGCCATCGAGGCGAGGGAGAATATGAACGCAAACACCTGAGACAGGTTGCCAAAATTTACCATCTCCTACTCCTTTTCTCCGTTTTCTTCTTTGCTGTATTTCGACGGACACTTCGCAAGCAGGGTCTTTGCATGAAAGGTGTTCGTAGCCCTGTCGTAACTGCCCTCGAGTATCACCTCGACATCCGGCTTGAACGCATCAGGGACCACCCCGGTGTAGACGACCTTCATGGTCTTCTCCTCGTCAGCGAGATCCCTCACCGTGAATTTAAGGTTGAGCGCCCTCTGGTTGTACTCCACAGTGCCGTCTACAACCTTGCCGCTCACCCTTATGCCCCGGTCCGAAAAGCCCTCCGTGTCGGCTCCCACGACCTCGCCCACAGTGAGGTAGTAGACTCCGGTCTCAGAGACACCCTTGTATATCAGAAACCCCACTCCCGCCACTATGAGTAAGACCGCCACCAAGGTCTTCCTGGCCGATTTCTTCATACGCCTCCATCCTCTGTTCTCCGTACGCCTCCGCAACAGACCGCCGCATCAACCACGGAAAGGCTCCGGCGGATGCAGGACGGTATGCCTGAAGGCGGTCCGGCTTCAGTGAATTCTCCCGAAAATCTCCGGAAGGGGATCGGTGCGCAGGCTGGATGCCGCACTCGATTTTATTGATTATATAGCAAGAGATGTGCCAACGTCAAACCTCACTGAGCCGGCCGGCCGGATCGCCCATTTTACGGGCTCACCAGGACAGAAAGGAGACTTGGCGGGAGAGGGATATCCATAAACAGTGGGGCACAAAGGGACACCGGTGTGGCATATTGTCTCATCTGTTTTTGGCATCCATGAGTTTCCTGTAGATCGTCTTCCGGTTCACGCCGAGTATCTCCGCGGCCCTCTTCTTGTTGCCCCCGCATCTCTTCAGCACGTGCTCGATGTACTCTCTCTCGAGTTCGTCGAGGGACTTCTCACTTGGCAGACTGAACCCGGCATTCGAGTCCTTTGCTCTAAGCATCTCCTCGGGCAGGTCACCGAGCCTCACGACGCCGTCCTCCGCGAGGTAGACGGCACGTTCCATGACGTTCTCGAGTTCCCTGATGTTTCCGGGCCAGTGGTAATCCATCAGGGCCCTCATGGCCTCCGGCGAGACCTCAACGGGCTCATCGGTCCTCCTGTATCTCCTGAGGAACTCCTGCACGAGCACGGGTATGTCCTCCCTGCGCCTCCTGAGCGGCGGGAGTTCGATCCTGAATATGTTGAGCCTGTAATAGAGGTCTTCCCTGAACCTGCCGGCCCTGACCTCCTTCAACAGGTTCCTGTTCGTCGCGGAGATGATCCTGACATCGAACGGTATGTACGTGTTGCTCCCGAGTGGTTTGATCTGCCTCTCCTGAAGCGCCCTGAGGAGCTTCGGCTGGAGGGTGAGCGGCATCTCGGCAATCTCGTCGAGCAGGAGCGTACCTCCGTCGGCCTCGATGAAGAGGCCCTTCTTGTCGTTCCTTGCATCCGTGAAGGCGCCCCTCACGTGGCCGAAGAGTTCGCTCTCGAGGAGGCCTTCGGGGATCGAGGCACAGTTGACCGGAACGAAGGGCCTATCCTTCCGCGCCGAACAGGAGTGTATCGCCCTCGCGATCATCTCTTTTCCAGTGCCCGTCTCGCCCTCGATGAGCACATTACCGCCCGAGTCCGCGATCTTCCTGATGAAGGTGAATATCTTCTGCATGGCCGGGCTCTTGCCCGCGAGGTTGTTAAGACCGCAGCGCCTCGATGTCATCTCCTCGAGTTCCTCAATGCGCCTCCTCATGTGGAGTTCCCTGACCGCCTTTTTCACGGCGACCAGTATCTGCTCGGTCTTGAACGGCTTTATGATGTAGTCATAGGCGCCCCGGTCCATGAGCTTCACGGTATCGTCGATGTTTCCGAATGCCGTAATGAGGATGACGAAAGGGGGTATCCTGCAGTCCTGCCTCAACCGGTCGAGGAATGACAGGCCGTCCATGACCGGCATCCTTAAGTCGGAGATGACGATCTGGAACTCCAGCTTCCGCATCAGGGCTGAGGCTTCCTCACCGTTCGGGGCGGTCTCGACGGCATAGCCGTGCTCGATCAGGATGTCCCTCAAGAACTCCCGCATGTCCTGCTCGTCCTCTACAACGAGTATGTTTATCCTCTCAGCCACCATAGCGATAAACCTCAAGAGTATCCACCGGCGTGTTTCGGACCGTTTCCACGCTCCAGGGGGAACCTCATAATAAATCTTACCCCACCTTCGCGCGATTCATCAATCTCGATGGTGCCGCCGTGCTCCTGGACGATGTTGGCGACTATGAAGAGCCCCAACCCGGTTCCCTCCCCCACATCCTTTGTCGTGAAGAAGGGATCGAAGACCCTCGGCCTCAGCTCAGGCGGGATGCCGGGGCCGTCGTCCTCAAAGCATATCACCACGAACCCCCTGGTATCGTCGAGTTCTTCGGAGGACCTGATCGTCATCCTTCCGCCGTCTCTCATCGCGTGGAGTGAGTTGAGCATCAGGTTGACGAACAACTGCCTGAGACCGTCCTCGTCACCGAAGAAACTCGATACTGACAGCTCACAGGCGA
>DRKX01000014.1 GCA_011051565.1 Nitrospirota bacterium
ACCCTCCTCGAGCAAGAGCATGTTCAGGGGCAGGAACGTGAAGGCCGTGAGCGCACCGAGCGACGAGTACCTGGAGGCGAAGACCGCGGCAAGCCATATCAGGACGGTGAGCAGGCCGACATACGGCGCGTATACGAGGAGCACCCCGATCGAGGTCGCAACCCCCTTTCCGCCGCGGAACCTCATGAAGACCGGGTAGTCGTGCCCGAGCACTGCCAGCAGCCCGGCAATGCCGGCATATGGATCGCCGTAACCCGAGACCTTCACCAGCGCAACCGCAAAGGCCCCCTTCATGATATCTCCGGCCAGGGTGAAGACCGCCTCCTTCTTACCCATGGTCCTCAGCACATTGGTGGCCCCTATGTTGCCGCTGCCCGACCTCCTCAGGTCGACCCCCCTCGCCCTCGCGATGACGAGGCCGAACGGGATCGATCCCGCGATATACGCGACCGCCAGCAATACGAGGATCACGTCACCTCCTTCCAGAAAGAGACGGTATACCTGACCCCTGAAAATACTGCAAGCACGAGGGCGATCCAGATCAGGACGACGCCCGGGGCGTAGAGGTCTATGCCGAACAGGCTGTCCCTCAGGACGAGGCAGAGAATGGCGGCTATCTGTGCCGTGGTCTTGAGCTTTCCGCCCATCTCCGCAGGCATCACGATATTCTTAGACAGTGCAACCACCCTCAGCCCGGTCACCAGGAACTCCCTCACTATGATCACTATTGCGACGAAGGCCGAGAGGCTTCCGGTATCCACCAGGAGAATCAGGGCCGATATCACGAGGAACTTGTCGGCTATGGGATCCATGATTATACCGAACTTGGTGATCTGTCCGGACTTTCTCGCTATGTAGCCGTCGAGGAAATCCGTCAGGGATGCAAGCCCGAATATCAGCGCCCCCCACAACGGGTAGTCCGGGGCGAGCACGAGAAAGAACGGGATGGAGACAATGCGGCTGAATGTCAGCATAGTCGGAACGTTAAGCCTTAACGTAGTCATCAATGATCCCCTTCCAGAACCCCTTCGCCTTGAGGATTAGGTCCGTGATCTCCCTGACCGCCCCCCTGCCCCCCCTGTTTGCGGTCACAAAAGCCGAAAACCTCCTCACGTCCTCCGATGCATCGGCAACGGTCACGGGAAGGCCCACCCTCCTGAGTATCGGAATGTCGACGACATCGTCGCCGATGTATGCTATCTCTTCATCCTGCAGGGAGAACTTCTCCTTTATCTGTTCATAGGCTATCACCTTGTTCAAGCACCTCTGGTGTACCTCCTTGACACCGAGTTCATGAGCCCTCCGCTCGACCACCTTCGAGTGGCGGCCTGTGATTATGGCCACATCGACCCCCTTGCGTATGAGGAGCTTTATCCCGTGTCCGTCGCGGACATGGAAGGACTTGAACTCGTTGCCCTCGTTGTCGAGAATTATGCCGCCGTCGGTGAGGACACCGTCGACGTCGAGAATGAGGAGCCTGATCTTCGCCGCCGCCTCGAGGGCGGCATCGGGTGTCTCGTGCCGCCCTGAATCATCCGTCCGCATCTCTTCCGCCTCCTTCCTCGCACAGGGTCTCGGCCGGCACGCCTCACACTATCCCGTGCCTCAGTATGTCGTGCAGGTGGATGACACCTGCAGGCCTGTTCTCCTCGTCCGGGACTATGAGGGAGGTTATCGAGTGCTGCTGCATCACCGAAAGCGCCTTTGCAGCAAGCGTCTCCCTCGATATCATCCTCGGGTTGCGGGTCATCACCTCAGAGGCCTTCATGCCGAAGAGCGCAGCACCCCATCGCTGCAGCCCCCGCCTCAGGTCGCCGTCGGTGATCACTCCGGCGACCTTCGACTCTCCGTTGCAGACGACCGTCATGCCGAGCCGCTTCGAGGACATGACGAGCGTCGTATCCGTCATCGGCGTATCCATGCCGACCACCGGCAGGCCGTCTCCGGTATGCATGAGGTCTTCGACCTTTACGAGCAGCTTCTTGCCGAGTGAGCCGTTCGGGTGGAGCATGGCGAAGTCCTCCTCCCTGAAGCCGCGCCTCTTTATGAGCGCTACGGCGAGGGCATCGCCCATTGCCAGCGCTGCAGTGGTGGACGCGGTGGGAACGATGTCCATTGGACAGGCCTCCTCCCTCACTGAGGTATCGAGCACGAAGTCCGAGGCCTTTGCAAGCGTGGAGCCGGGTTTCGTAAAGGATATGAGCGTCACACCGAAGCGCTTCAGGTAGGGGATGAGCCTTATGATCTCCTCGGTCTCGCCGCTGTTTGAGAGGGCTATGATCACATCCTCGTCGGTCACCATCCCGAGGTCTCCGTGGCATGCCTCGGCGGGGTGGAGGAATACGGCCGGCGTGCCTGTGGACGAGAGTGTAGCGGCAATCTTCTTGGCGATTATGCCGGACTTGCCCATGCCCGTGACCACGGTCCTTCCGTTGCTGCGGCAGACGGCCTCGACGGCCTCCTCGAAGCTGCGGTCGAGCCTCCCGATCAGCGCGCCCACGGCCTCGGCCTCCGTCCTCAGGACCTTTTCAGCTATCTCAACCAGTGACTCTCGTTCCGACATGCCCTCTCCAAGGCCCCTGCGCCGACGCCCGCCCACGCAAGGGACCCGTATATTTTAGTCTTTACAGCCATGGAGGTGTCAATTTGTACGGGCCGGTCCCTCTCCGGCTGCGCATACGTCGTGCACCGCCTTCACCATCGCAAGCATGTCCTCGAGGTCGTCCAGCCTTATCATGTTCGGCCCGTCACAGAGTGCACGGTCAGGATCGGGATGGACCTCCATGAAGAGCCCGTCGACACCGGCTGCAACCGCGGCCCTCGCCAGCGGTGCGGCGAACTCCCGCTGCCCGCCCGACGACGAGCCCCGCCCTCCGGGAAGCTGTAGGCTGTGAGTGACGTCGAATATTACGGGATAGCCGAAAGACCTCATCACCGGAAAGGCCCTGAAGTCGACTACGAGGTTGTTGTATCCGAAAGAGGTCCCCCTCTCCGTGATCATCAGGCCGGTATTGCCGGTTGAGGTGAACTTCTCGATTATGTTCTTGACGTCCCAGGGTGCGAGGAACTGGCCCTTCTTGACATTCACGGCCTTTCCGGTCTCCGAGGCGGCGATCACGAGGTCTGTCTGCCGGCAGAGGAGTGCGGGTATCTGCAGGACGTCCACGACCTCGGCTGCACGGGCCGCCTCCGAAGGGGAATGCACGTCCGTGAGCACCGGAACGGAAAGCCTGCTCCTGACGCTATCGAGCACCCGCAGTCCCTGCTCGATCCCCGGGCCCCGGAAGGAGTTCACAGAGGTCCTGTTCGCCTTGTCGTAAGAGCTCTTGAAGACGAACGGGAGTCGGAGCCTGCTGCATATCTCCCTCAGCCGCAGTGCGGTCTCGAGGACGACATCCTCCGACTCGATCACGCACGGGCCTGCAATGACGAGCAGGCCGTTCCCGGTCAAGCCGATCCCGTCAATCTTCATCATCGGGCTCCATAGAGACGTGTATGTCCGACAGGGCCTCGTCGTCCCCGAGATAGGGGAAGAGAGAGCGCTTCTCCCTGAGGGATGCCTCTATGAAGGCCTTGAAGAGGGGATGAGGCTCCGTGGGACGTGACTTGAACTCCGGGTGGAACTGGCACCCGAGGAACCACGGATGGTCCTCGACCTCGACGATCTCCACGAGCTCACCGTCGGGGCTTGCACCGCTCACCCTCAGGCCGTGCCTGGCGAAGACTCCGCGGTAGGCATTGTTGAACTCGTACCTGTGCCTGTGCCTCTCGGATATCTCCCTCGCCCTGTATGCACTGTAGGCGTGGGAGCCCTCGGTGAGCACGCACGGATATGCGCCGAGCCTCATTGTTCCGCCCTTCTGGCTCTCTGCGGACCGCTCCTCAACCCTGCCCTTCCTGAAGTCGTACCACTTCTCCATCAGATAGATCACCGGATCCGGAGTGTTTATGTCGAACTCCGAGCTGTTCGCCTTCTCGAGGCCGCAGACGTTCCGCGCAAACTCTATCACGGCACACTGCATCCCGAGGCATATGCCCAGAAACGGTATCCTCTTCTCCCTGGCGTACCTTATCGCCTCTATCTTGCCCTCGATCCCCCTGTAGCCGAATCCGCCGGGAACCAGGACGCCGTCGGCCTCTGACAGGAACCGCTCAGGGCCGCGCACCTCCACCTCCTCGGAGTCCACCCACTGGAAGACGATCCTTGCATCGTTTGCGATACCGCCGTGTATGAGCGCCTCCAGGAGGCTCTTATAGGAGTCCTTGAGCCCGATGTACTTGCCCACGATGGCGATCGACACCTCGTTCTTCGGCTCCTTTATCCTCCGGACGACCTCCTGCCACCTGCCGAGGTCGGGCTTCTTCGTATCGAAGCCGAACTTGTTCGCAATGAGCGTGTCGAGTTCCTCTTCGTGCAGTGCAAGCGGTACCTCGTAGATGGTCTCCACGTCTATAGCGCCTATCACTGCATCCACGTCTACGTTGCAGTAGAGGGCGATCTTCTTCTTGATCCCCGGCGGCAGGGGCCTGTCACAGCGGCAAAGCAGCGCGTCGGGCTGAATTCCGATCTCCCTAAGCTCCCTCACGCTGTGTTGCGTGGGCTTTGTCTTGAGTTCCCCTGCGCTCGGTATGTATGGTATGAGGGTGAGGTGCACATAGAGCACGTTCTCCCTGTCGACGTCGTAACGCATCTGCCTGATGGCCTCCAGGAAGGGCAGGCTCTCTATGTCGCCGATGGTGCCGCCTATCTCGACGATGACAACGTCGTATCCGTTGCTGACCGCCTTGATCGTATTCTTGATCTCGTCCGTTATGTGCGGGATCACCTGCACCGTATCGCCGAGATAGTCGCCCCGCCTCTCCTTGGTTATGACGTTGTGGTAGATGCGGCCGGTGGTGGCGTTGTTGGCCTGCGTGGTCCTGACATGCGTGAACCGCTCGTAGTGTCCGAGGTCGAGGTCGGTCTCCGCCCCGTCGTCCGTGACAAAGACCTCACCGTGCTGAAAAGGGCTGAGCGT
>DRKX01000015.1 GCA_011051565.1 Nitrospirota bacterium
GAAAAAAAGAGGGTTGGCAGAGAAACACTGTATCTGAACCGGAAATTGTATGATCTGCTATCGGGGAAGTAAGTTATGCACTGGTTCAGTGCATATCAATAGAATATGCCCTAAAAATGCAATAATTAGTGCATGTCAACAGGATGTGCCCTTGTTTAATGCATATAAGCATTGTTGAGGGAATGACCGTGAGTGTTTTATCTAAGAACATGTCCATAAAGTATCTTTTTGGGATATGTTTTTCATATATGTCCAAAGTATGGACATATCCGGTGCCTTCTATGGAGATAATGTAGCAATAAATATATCACGCTTAATGATAAATGGTTATGAAGAAATTGAAATTCTCTCAAGTAAAACCCGGAATCGCAAACACCCCCGGCTTCCGCAGCCTGAAGGAGATAAAACAGGCAGGCGACCCCGACAAGTCGACAGGACAGCCGATTTGGACGCACCGAAGGTGCGCCCGGAGGGTGCGACCCAGGGATGGCGAGCATCACGTCACTTGACACCAACTGTCACTAACTGTAAACTAAGTCAGTTGGATGAGGTACAATGACGCTAAAACTGCCTTGCGGCCAGAGAGGTGCTTCCGATGGATGAAAAACCAGGCGCCGTCCTGACCATCGACGAGTTGTCTACCTACCTGAAGATACCGAAGTCGACGCTCTACAAGCTCGTTCGGGAAGGCAAAGTCCCGTGCCAGAAGATTGGCCGCCATTGGCGCTTCCGGAAGGAATCCATTGACCGCTGGTTGGAAGATAATCGTGCTGGCACGGATCCCAATGACCCTAAAAAGAAACAAGGAGATTAGGGAGCTGGAGCAGAGCGAATGTTGGCACCGGATGACAAGAGAGCTCTGAAAATGCTGGGCAATGGCAATGAGGTTTTCGACCGTGCTGGTACACCAGTGCCATCTTGTGAGGAAGATCGAGAGCACATTGCCCCTGACTTACAAAAAAAGTATCCCTATCTGAATGAAGCGCAACGTGCGATTATGGCTCATGCCGAAGGTCCACTCCTTGTAATAGCCGGCCCCGGTTCCGGTAAAACTTTCAGTTTGGCGCTGCGGGCGGTTAATCTTCTCCTTCTTGGTAAGGCAAGCCCGCGTGAGATAATCGTTTGCACTTTTACGGAGAAAGCGGCTTTCGAACTCCGAGACAGAATCTCGGCTATCGCAAGAAGCATTCATTACAAGGGGGACCTCTCAGAACTGAGGTTGTCCACGATACACGGCTTATGCAATCGCATTCTCACCGTGCACCGGCACAGAACACCCTTGGGGAATAACTGCGAAACTCTTGATGAATTGACCCAGTTGCTCTTTTTTTTCGATCACTTTGACGAGATTGTTGGCCCACCAGAAAGCGGGAAGTACATAGGGAAATGGACCACCAGATGGACCACCATTAAAGGTCTAAGTGCGTATTTCAATAAGATCACCGAAGAACTTGTTGACCCCGAGAGCCTCCTTGCGTCGGAGAACCGTTTTCTTCAAAGTGTTGCTAAGGCCTATCTGGCCTATCGTGAAGCTCTGTTCGCCAACAACCGTCTTGATTTTGCCCATCAACAGAAAATCGTGTACGACCTTTTGCTCGATACTTCAATTGCGGAGAGCGTTACCCGAGGCTTGAAATACCTCATGGTGGACGAATATCAAGACACCAACTTTATTCAAGAGCAGCTCATCCTCAAATTAACAGAGAAAACGCGCAATTTGTGCGTAGTGGGCGATGAAGACCAGAGCCTATATCGCTTTCGTGGGGCTACCGTTCGGAACATCCTGGAGTTCGCTTCCAGGGCTCCCGGTACGAGAGTAGTAAGACTTACTACAAACTATCGGTCTCATCCTCGAATTGTGGAGGCGTATGACCGATGGATGGCCTCGGCAGATTGGTCCAATCCTAGTGGACCACCGTTTAGATATGAGAAGACGATTCGTCCGAACCCTGAGGTGAAGTATCCAGAGTACCCAGCCGTCTTTGCAATCTGGGGAAAGGATAAGCGGGATGAGGCGGAGCGGTTCGCCGATCTGGTGGCCTTTCTAAAAGAGAGTAACGTAATCGCGGACTATAGTCAGGTAGCACTTTTGCTCCACAGTGTTCGGCTGGAGCATAGTGGACCATACCTTGCTGCCCTTGAGGCGAGAGGGATTCCGGTTTTCTGCCCTCGTGCGCGTGCCTACTTTGAAAACGAAGAAGTACAACTGATGGTAGGATGTTTGGCTGTTATTTTCGGGTACCATGGTGACGGGCGCGGGGAAATAAGCGGTGGCACCTTAGCAGAGCTGGCGAATTATGTGGATGCCTGCATAGTAAAGCTGGCAAAGGAGTATGGTGGCGATCATCCATTGGCAGAAACACTCCGTAGTTTCGTTTCAGAGATCGAAGAGCTTCGAAAAGGAGACGCCTTAGACCTCCGTCCTGCAGACTTCTTTTACCAGCTCTTAGCACTTGAGCCTTTCGCGACCCTTGTAAAGAACGAGAATCGGGCTCGCAACCTCGCCATCTTTTCACAGTTGCTCAACACGTTCCAGAACTACTATCACTACAGTGTTGTGACCTATAGGAATCGAGAATTCCTCCGGTTACATCTGTTCAACAGCTTTCTGCGGCTGCTCTATGAAGGAGGAATCAACGAATACGAGGACCCGGAGCAACCTTTCCCCAAAGGCCATGTACAGGTGATGACCATCCACCAAGCCAAGGGCCTGGAGTTCCCAATTGTAGTGGTCGGTTCTTTGGACAAACAACTGTCGAGCCCAAAGCAGATCGATCGTGATTTGCAACCGTACTACCACCGGCCGCAGTTTGAACCCGAGACTCGTATCACGCTCTTCGACCGTATGCGGTTGCATTACGTCGCCTTCTCACGAGCAGAAAAGGTACTGGTGCTTAGTGCCCACAGCAAACCCAAAGAACACTTCGATCCTATATGGCAGGGTTTGCCGCAATGGCCTTATGTAAAAAAGGAACTCCTCGCTGCGCAGCGATTCGAACTCAAAGAACGTATGCCTGTCAAGCGAGCGTTCAGCTTCACTGGCGATCTCAAGGTTTATGAAACCTGCCCCAGGCAGTATCAATTCTTCCGGGAATACGATTTCACTCCTTCCCGTTCCGCGGTGATCTTCTTCGGCCTGTTGGTACATCAAACGATTGAGGAAATACACCGGCTTGTACTGGATGGTGAGCTGAAAGCACTTACTGAGGATCGTATCCACAACATCTTCGAGAGAACATTCTTTTTCCTTACGTTGTCGGATGTCCGCCCAATTGGCAAAACGGCAAAAGAAGCTGCTTTCGAGCAGGTCATGAACTACTTTCGCCAAAACCGAGAGGATATGAAGAGAATCGTTGAAACCGAAGTCGACGTGTCCGTTGAGAAGGACGACTACATCCTGGTCGGCAAGGTAGACCTGCTGCTAGGCGGTGACGGCCGGCTGGAGTTGCTGGATTTTAAGACGTCGCCCAAACCCGTGGACTCCCCCGAACTCATTGCCAGCTATGAGCACCAGCTCTGCACATACGCATATATCCTCGAAGAGCGGTACGGGAAACGAGCGGAGCGACTCCTGCTTTACTGGACCTCAGAGCCCCGCAAGAAAGACGCTCTCATGGAGTTCCCGTACCGGCCGGAATTGGTCGAGAAAGCAGGCCGGTATTTCGAAGGGGTGGTAAGAAAGATCAAGAGCAAGGACTTCCGTGTCACCAAAATACCAGAACCCAACATATGCATGGAGTGTGACCTGAGACCATACTGCACCCAGGAGGGTACACTCTGATGGCGACAAACAATAGACAACCCATATACAGACGTCGTGGTACAGATCACCTCGGATTCCTTGGTGCTAAGCTCCGCGACCTGCTAGGTTATCACACCCTTGCTCATGAACTTATACAAAATGCTGATGATGCCGAGGGAGCCACAGAGATGTGGTTTGACGTACGTGAGAACGCACTCATTGTAGATAACAATGGGGTCTTTTCGGATTGCGGAGCACTGGATGACGGATACAACTGTAAATGGAAACGGGAAGACCCCCATAAAAGAATGTGCGATTTCCATCGCTTTCAGAACGTCGCTATTGCAGATAAGCGAGATGAACTTGGAACAACGGGAGCCTTTGGGATAGGCTTTACAGCGGTATATCAAATCACCGATCAACCGGAGCTTATTTCCGCGGGCCGTCATTGGATAATACGTGAACACCGCCAGGAATCCGAGCGTATAGAGGAGTGTCCGGAGTGCTCAGTTTGTACGAGTGACGATCTCCCCGGCACGCGGTTTATCCTACCTTGGGCCAGGGATGACGATAGCGATCTCCGACGGAGACTACGTGTAAACGCCATCTCATCGAGTACTCCTACAGATCTGCTAAAGGAACTCTTGGATGCTATTCCATTAGCGATGTTGTTTTTGAAGCGTCTCCAGCGCATTTCTATTTCGAAAGAGGGCAAGACTGTAAGAACCTACGAACGATATATTGACTTGAAAAAGAGGGAAGTGATCATTTCAGACGGAACCTCGGTTTCCTTGTGGTTCTTGTTTCAAGCGAATTTTCAGCCCATCGCTAAGGAGCTTCGGGAACGGTATCCGGAGCGTATAGAAGAAAAAAGAATACCCCAAGTAACCGTTGCAGTTCCGGAAGAACACATATCAGAGGGAGTATTCTGTGCATTCCTTCCCACTAACCAGAAGACAGGGCTTCCGTTACATATCAACGCCGACTTCTTTACGACAAGCAACCGAAAGGAGATTGTTTTAGAAGCTGACTATCAATCCGAATGGAATCGTGCAGCCATAAAGGCTGGAGCCTATGCCCTAGCAAGGGATGTGGAGCGGTTGCGTGACTGCATTGGGCATAAGCAGTTGTGGCACCTCCTTGAATCTGCCTGGGTAACAGCCAAATCAGCTAAGAGAGGAGAACGTGATCGCTCGCTCGCAGGCTATTGGGAACAGTTGGTGCAAGTTGTTGATAAAAAAGAGATCATCTATACGAGCACAGGGGAATGGACCACTCCAACGGAGAGCTTCTACCTTGAACAAAAAGAAGAGAGAGACGTGGTCCCCATCCTCGAGTCATTAGGTCTAAATGTCATCCATAAGGATTTGCGATTTGCCCAAAATCTTTTACTATCAGAGGCTATCAAGGTCCCCATTCTTAGCGCAATCGATGTCGCAAGAGCCTTACAAAACGCAGGTCTCAATGAACGGAAAACACGAAACGAGCTTCCTGAGCATCTCCGTTCCGATGAAGGGATAAAGCTGCTTTGGCAAGAGTTGGACATACTGTTAGCCCAGTATGCGCCTGGACGGAAACGGGCTAAGGAAGATAAAGAAAAGGTTATCTTAGAATTACAGCAATGCACACTTGCTCCGGCCTCCGACGATGCATTTTGGCCATGTAAAGATGTCTATCGAGCGGATTCGGCGACGACAAAGCTGTTCTTGAGGATTGATTCATCAATCCCCTTTCTAGTTGGAGATTGCGAAGGTCTTCCAAGAATGTTTGACGAGTTATGCCCCTGCTTTGACTGCTCCGCTGCGGTCTCTGTGTTGGAGCGACTGGGATCTGCAACTATCCGGAAAGCCATCGGAGATAGGCGCCTGAACCTTGAGATTCTTGAGTGGTTCGCCGATCGGAGAGCGGAGATCCGTGCCAATCCTGACCTTATTAAGACATTGAGAGAATTGCCTCTATATCCTAGTTCGGACGGGCCACGAACGCTCGATGAGCTTGCGCTCCCCGGCGACTTCATTGATCCATTGGGACTAGCCAACGTCGTGGATGTCGAGGCTATTGGACAGCAACGTGAGTTCCTACGTGATCTAGGGGCTAAGGAGCTAACCTTTGAACATTATGCAGAAAACTACGCCCCCCGTGCTTTCCAGGAAAAGAATATTGATGTGAACAAACGTCGTCAAGCCGTCCGATTACTGGCAAACGAGCTTGGGAGAATACGCGATAATGACGACATTCGTGACGTCTTAAGGGAAACCCCTATTGTTGAATGCGAAGACGGCAGGTTTAGGCATCCAGCAGAAGTTTACCTTCCTGACGATGTTGTCACGACTATTCTTGGCTCTGAGATACCCATAGCAAGGATACCGGAAGAATATGCAAAGTCGCTTCGGGCATTTTATGAATGGTTAGGGATCGAATATAAACCACGATTGTCCGATGTTGTTGATCGCATTAAAGATCTGACATCTAAACCACCATGCGAGGACTCTATTCGTACAATTCAAATATTGTTCGAACATCTGGGAAAGCGAGTAGAATCGGAAGGCGTCAAAGACACCGAAGATGCCTTGCTGTCCTTGAAGACCGAGCGATGGCTGCCTGCTCAAGGTAGAAGGGATCGCTGGTATCAGTCCGAACAACTGGCCGCAGATTTCGGTATCAGACATCTTTGTGAGTCACAAGTATTGTTCATTGACATCCCATATAATATCTTACGCGCAAGTAGTGAGCTTGTGGAAATCCTAGGGATTGCAAGGTCCCCTACAGTGAACCAAGTAGTGGCTCATGTACTCGACTGCGCTAAGAAGAAGACCCCGCTTCACCGAGATATTTATCGGTGGCTAAATGATCAAGCCGAAGATCAAGCAATCAGAAGATTGATAAACCAGCCTTGTTTGATGCTCCCCTGTGGGACATATGTATCAGCAAGAGATGTGTTTTGGCAAGAACATCCTTTCGGGAGATTTCGTCACCGTCTAAGCGAGGAACTCCGTAGGTACAATGATCTGTTTAGTAGGCTTGGGGTAAGAGAATATCCTGATTACAACGACGCATTATCCGTTATCAAACAGATCGCTGACGATTACGGATCCAGCTCTCGACTTGATGAGGAAACACGGGGTGTTCTGCTTAATTGTTGGAAGATGCTATCAGAGGCACTGGAGGAGGAGAAAATATCTCGAGAAGAGCTACGCGGCTTATCGCAATGGAAGGTGATCTACAATAGAGAAAATATGTTGTACCCTCCACAGTGGATGTTTTTTGATGATCGCCCAGGACTTGCTGCTAAGTTCGGTCCTGGTATCGAGAATAATGCTATCGAAAGGCCACAGGCTGCTTGGCGAGCAATGGCAGTGTCTGGAGTACGACCACTTAGTGAAGCAGTAACGGCACATCTTGTGGAATGTCAAGATCCGGTAGAGGACAATACGATAATTGAGTGCGCGCTCCAAAGGAAAGATCAATTAAGGCGCGTTCTCGATTTATATCTTAAGGGTGCCGATAGCAACCTTGATAAGCTCGCCTCGCTCAGATACATGGCAGTAAAAGAGCTGCAAGTACAATACACTCTACATGCTTTCAAGCGCGAGTGGACTACAAAGCCAGAACCCGTGGCCGTCCATTTCCTCCGTGATGATTTGATGTTTTATTTTGTTCGAAGAAACGGTGAACCATCATGGCCTACCATTGCCCGTGAACTTGCCACAATTCTCATCCCTGAGATCGATCCAGGACAGATTGCTTTTGCCATAAAGGACGTAATAGCTGCAGAGACTGCAGATAAAGCTGCCTCTATCCTGGATGAACTTGGCATTCCACGGCTTGACACTGACGATATGGGAAAACCCACAGCAAGCGAAATAAGGGAGCTGGGGGAAAGTCGCGACCTAGATGAATACCAAACGCAAAGCGGCGGGGTGGCTTATGGCGATACCACGACACCGAGTGGCGGACCGAGTACGGTACAAGAAGCAATAGAGACTATCCTGGGACCAGATACCCCCTCTCCCAAACCACCTCCTGCTGAACACGAGAAATCAGAATCTAACAATGGTAGAAGGTCTTCGAGTGAAATCCCTATGCCCCGCCGTTCTACCCATGAGACAAAAGCAGCACGAAAAGGTTATTCGCGTCTGCGAAGCTATGTGTTGCCGGACAGCGACGGGAAGGAACAAATCTCTTCAGAGGAAGTCGAGCACCGCTCAGCGGTAGATGAAGCCGGTATCAAAAGAGTTGTCGAATATGAACGCAAGCAGGGCCGCACCCCGAAGGTCATGCCCCATACGCATCCTGGCTATGACATTGAATCATACGACGGCGAAGATGCTCGCCGCTATATTGAAGTCAAGTCTTTGTCAGGCGACTGGGGAGACTTCAACGCAGGGTTGACTGACACGCAGTTTAACGAGGCCATGAGACTGAGAGATAAATACTGGCTTTATATAGTCGAACGAGCAGGGCAACCAGATTACCGAATTCACCGTATCCAAGACCCTGCATACAAGGTAAATCAATTTTTGTTCGACGCCGGCTGGCAAGCGGTAACTGAGGAAGACCCTGCAGCAGGGTAGTGGAGGAAGTTTAGGGATGAACTTGAAGAAGGCCATCTTGAGCGTCATTGGCCGCGACACCCTCAAGGACATCGTGGATGCCCTTGAGATTGAAGGGGTGGATCGTCGCAGCGCGAAGGAGATGGCTGCGGCGGTGAAGCGGGCCCGTCGCGCCACGCCAGAGTTTCTCCTGGAATACCTGGGGGAGGCCGAGGTCAAGGAAGTATGTGAGGTCTATGGTATCTCCAGTAAAGGGCGTCGACGAGCGTTGGTAGAAGCGCTGCTTCAGGCTGAGGGGCCCAGTAGTAAAAAGATCCGAGCAAAGCGCGCTGGAAATGTTCAGGCTCGGAGGCAGAATATACACAAAACGGATAAGAACTCTTCGGAGGTGGAAACGCCCATGGCAAACGACAAGCAAAACGAAACGCGGGAACCCATACGTCTTCCTGATCCCCCGCCGGGCATGGTGCGGGTGAACAAGGTCGAGTTGGTCTGGCCCGGCAAATACAACGAGGACGGCACCCGAAAGGAAGTGCCAAAGGTGAGCCTGCCCTTCCAGGTTATCGAAAGGATCAATGAGAGCCGGGCAACCCGTGAAAGCCAAAAAGGTCAAAACTTGTCTCTTTTTGATATTTATGCGGGGCAGGAAGGCGACACCTTCGAAGAGGGCTGGAAGAATAAGCTGATCTGGGGTGACAACCTGCTTATCATGGGCTCGCTTTTGGAAAAATTCGCCGGCAAGATCGACCTGATCTACATCGATCCACCCTTCGCTACGGGGGCGGATTTTTCGTTTGCGGCCCCAATAGGAGAATCGGGAGAAGAGGTTTTCAAAGAACAGTCAATAATTGAAGAGAAGGCATACCGGGATACATGGGGGCGTGGAATCGATTCCTATCTTGAGATGCTTGTACCAAGGCTGAGACTTATGAGAGAATTGCTTTCTGATAAAGGATCCATTTTCATACATCTTGGTGTTCAAGTTAATCATTTCATAAGAGTAGTACTCGAAGAGGTGTTTGGGGTCGAGAATGTTATTGACGAAATCATTTGGAGCTATGGCACCCCATCAGGTGGGCGTGCCGCTGGCAATAAGGTTATAAAGGCTCATGAATATATCCTCTATGCAGTCAAGGGCTATGGACAACATGTCTATAATAAAGAGTTTCTTCCGTACTCAGAGAAATATATAAAAGAACGGTTTACTTTTATAGATGAGGATGGGCGTAGATACCGAATCAGAACACGAGGTAAGGGAAAGGTTGAGCGTCAGTATCTAGACGAAAGTAAAGGTGTACCTCTATCTACAGTCTGGGGAGATATAAAGCAGACGTATGCAATGCACCTTGTCAAGCGCGCTGCTGAGGAAACGGGGTTCCCTACTCAAAAACCTGAGGCTTTATTGGAACGAATTGTCAAAATAGCTTCTAGCCCCGGCGACCTTGTTGCTGACTTCTTCTGCGGCTCCGGGACCACCCTTGCCGTAGCCGAGAAGCTCGGACGACGCTGGATCGGGTGCGACCTTGGTCGCTGGGCGATACATGTTACACGCAAACGGCTACTTGAAATCGAAAGCTGCAAGCCCTTCGAGATCCTCAACCTCGGCAAATACGAGCGTCAGTACTGGCAAGGCGTCACCTTCGGCAATAAGAAGAACAAGACCATCACTGAACGGGCCTTGTATGAATACTTGGCTTTTATCTTGAAGCTGTATGGCGCGCAACCGGTTTCAGGCCTTGTTCATCTTCACGGCAAGAAAGGTCGGGCCATGGTCCACATCGGAGCGGTAGACGCGCCAGTCACCATCGACGAGGTCAATGCCGCCTTGGACGAATGCGTCCAGCTTAAACAACCTGAACTTCATGTCCTCGGCTGGGAGTGGGAGATGGGACTTGCCGGGCCCAACAATAGCTATCGCAAGGGCAGCCCCATGCATGAGATAGCGAAAGCAAAAGGAGTTAAGCTGGTGCTGCTCCAGATCCCGCGGGAGGTGATGGAGCAACAGGCAGTGGAGAAGGGAGATGTCCAGTTTTTTGAACTGGCCTACCTGGAAGTGGAAATCAAGAAACCGCGGAAGTTGACCGTAGAAGTCACGCTCAAGGATTTTGTCATCCCAAACACCGAACTGATTCCCGAAGACGTGCGCTCGAAGATCAAGAAGTGGTCGGACTACATCGACTACTGGGCCGTGGACTGGGACTTTCAAAACGACACCTTCATGCAGGGGTGGGTTACGTACAGGACGCGCAAGAACCGCACACTGGCCCTCACCTCTGATCCGCATACCTACGAGAAACCCGGACGCTACCGAATTCTCGTGAAGGTGGTGGATATCTTCGGGAACGATACCTCTCAAGCTTACGACGTGGAGGTGAAGTAGAGCCATGGCCAAGAGCATCATTGCCTACGACAGGGATCTTCCTGAAATCCCGGGCCGCCGCCCTTGGGAGCGACCGACTTCTTATCTGGTCAAAGACGATTCCGCCCCAAACGGTTGGCGAGTGGAAACCTCTGGTCGGCGTCCCAGCAAACTTCTCCTGGTGGAGAAGCTGCGGAAGGCGGTGGACAAGTGGCGGTACGAGGGATATCCCGGTGCCTCGGATGTTACAAGGCGGCTGTTCGAGTACTGGTTCGAGGAAGACCACGAGGTCCCGGGCTTTCCCGTTCCATTCCGTTACTACTTCTGCCAACGGGAGGCTATTGAAACCCTCGCGTACGTGGTGGAGATCGCCCAAAACCGCGACGCCAAAGATTTAATCAGGCAGTATGCGAAGATCTATCGCAAGGATCTCCTGTCCGATTCCGTTTCTTTTCAGGAAACGATGGATGGCCGACGGCAGATCCGGAGGTATGTAGCCGAGCTGGAAGCCGAGGGTGTTCAGGATCTTCCGCCCGTTGACCTACGCCGCTATGCCTTCAAGATGGCTACGGGCTCGGGCAAGACCTTTGTCATGGCCATGGTCGTGGTCTGGTCGCACTTTCACAAGAAGCTCGTTCCAGGTTCCGATCTCTCCACAAATTTCCTGATAATCGCTCCGAACGTGATTGTGTACCAACGCCTGGAGAAAGACTTCGCCAGTAACCGTATCTTCCACGAGCTCCCGCTTATCCCGCCGGAGTGGCGGGGTGCGTGGAGCCAAAAGGTCATCCTACGTGGAGAAAGCACCGAACCCGATCCTTCCGGCAACCTATTCCTTACTAACATTCAGCAGCTTTATGAAGCGCGAGAACAAGACTGGACACCAGAAAACGCTGTAGACGCCCTGCTGGGGCGCAAGCCGGTGAAAGACTTGACTTCGCACCAGCGTTCCATGTTGGAGAGAGTGAAAGAACTTAGGGACGTAGTTGTTATAAACGACGAAGCACATCACGTCCACCGCGAGGATCTCGCTTGGAGCCGCTCACTTCTTAGTATCCATCGGGCACTTCCTAACGGGCTTTCTCTCTGGCTGGACTTCTCCGCCACACCGAAAGATCAGAACGGTATGTACTTTCCGTGGACAATTTGTGACTATCCTCTAGCCCAGGCAGTTGAGGATCGAATTGTCAAAGCACCGATCATCGTAACCAAGGAAGACGACCCTAAACAGCCATCACAGGACCCAGGTCACGTCACGAAAAAGAACGTTACCGAGAAATACGGATATTGGATACGCGCTGCCGTCCAACGCTGGAAAGAGCATTTCCAGACCTACACTAAGCTCGGAACAAAACCTGTGCTTTTCATTATGGCTGAAAAAAACGCATATGCGGATGCCATCGGTGAGTACCTTTGGAAGACGAAAGAGTTCGGCTTCAAGGAGTCGGAAGTGCTGGTCATTCATACGGACTCAGCCGGTGAGATTACCAAGAAAGACCTGGAAAAGGCCCGTCAGGTAGCTCGAGACATTGACAAGCGCGAAAGCAAGATAAAAGCCATTGTAAGTGTGATGATGTTACGGGAGGGGTGGGACGTCCGTAACGTATCGGTGGTCCTCGGCCTCCGGCCATTCACCGCTAGAGCTGAAATACTCCCGGAACAAGTAATCGGCCGTGGCCTGCGCTTGATGATCGGGGTGGGGCCAGACCGAACCCAAACATTGGAAGTGCTGGGTACTCGGAACCTCTTGAACGTACTTCGGGAACAGCTGGAAGCCGAAGGGGTGGGTGTCACCACAACGAAAACAGATCCCCCTCGTCCAGTGGTAATCGAGCCGGTCAAGGAAAGACTCGCGTATGACATTACCATCCCCATTACCAAACCGCGATTGGTCCACAACTTCAAGAAGCTGTCAGATCTTGATCCGGCTACCTTGGACGCCATCTACGATCAGGAGGAACTCGACAAATCTCTCAAGGACAAGTTAAGGATGGCCTTTGCTACTACTGAAACAGAAGTTCACGAGGAGCCGCTAGCATATGGAACCATTCCGATCACCAGTGAACTGCTTAGTTCTATCACCACCAAGGTGATTCAGCGAGCCCGGCTTACCAATGTGTTCAACGAATTGTTCCCGCTGGTGCGGAAGTACGTAGCAACGCGGTGCTTCGGGAAACCGGTAGACCTCGACAAGGAAAACGTACGGCTTCATCTACGCCGTCTGGAGCTCCAGGAAGGGATCGCCAAGTATCTGGCTCGCAAGATTGGCGAGCTGACTATCGAGAAGCGGCCTATCGAATTCGAACGAGCCGATTTCAAGCTGTCCGAGACAAAGCCGTTCACATGGCGCCGCAACCTTCCTCCATTAGAGGCGAAGCGAACAGTATTTAATTACGTCGCGACTTACAATGATTTCGAACGCGGGTTTGCCCAGTTCCTGGACGCCGCCCCTGATGTCCTACGTTTTGCCAGTTTGGGCACAACTGAGCAGGGAGAATCGGGCACACAGTTTCGTATTGACTACCTCAAGCCAAGTGGTGCGATTGGCTTCTATCATCCCGACTGGGTTGTTGTTCAACAGACATCCGATGGCGAGGTGAACTGGATCATCGAAACGAAGGGGCGAGTGTGGGAAGGAACAGAGGTCAAAGACGCTGCCATGCGTGACTGGTGCATCCGCATCTCTGAGCAAACAGGCCAGCAGTGGCGATACGCCCGTGTAAATCAGAGCGTGTTTGATACTGGGAAGCCCAAAACATTGCACAGTCTTCTTGGAGGAGACAAATCGTGTCAAAAGCACTTACTGTGATGCCGGCAGAACCCGCGGGCATGCTTTTAGATGCAACGACGTTCCGGGCCGACATGCTTTTGCGTCTTCAGAGGAGGGGCAATGTTTGCTTACGTATGGGCAGCGCAAAGGCTTCGCAGTTGGCAATGAACTTGTGCCTGGATCCCAGACTTGCGAGGTGATTTCTACCGATGGAAGAGAGCCCCGCTATAAACGAGAGAGAGGGAGCTGAATTGAAGAAGGCAATCATCAGCTCTCTTCGTGCTCAGGGTTTTCGCGTCAGAAATGGCAAAATATTGCCTCCAAAGGATATCTCAAAGGAAAACCTTCGCAAGCTTCATGCAACCGCCGTCGAACACCGAATAAGCAAAGCAAAAGCCGGACTTGTTCGGAAGGAACCTTACCTTTTACAGCATATTGCTTCCGGTCGTGAAGTTGTACCGGAGAAGATATCGCCCCGGATGATAGAGGTTGCGCCAGATTCGGAAGAAGAACTGCTTTTTAGGTATGCTAGCTTACACTGGAGCATTCCAGTGTCTTCTGGTTATGGCAGACGATTGCGATTTTTGGTCATAGATGAGTATAATAACAAGCTAATCGGAATAATTGGGCTGGGTGATCCCGTATTCAGTCTAAAACCGCGAGACGAGTGGATTGGTTGGTCCATTTCCGACCGTAAGCAACGCCTGAAGAGTGTGATGGACGCTTTTGTGCTTGGCGCCATCCCGCCTTATTCCTTTCTTCTGTGTGGAAAGCTCGTGGCAATGTTGGTTGCCAGTGATACAGTCCAAAAGGCCTTTAAGAGGAAGTATGGAGGTACACGCTCTGTCATTCAACGCAAAGAGCATGATGGCCGGCTCGCAATGATCACAACAACATCGGCTCTTGGCCGTTCCTCTATTTATAACAGGCTTCGTTTGGGAGATCGTCTTCTGTATCGAAGTGTCGGTTTTACCAAAGGCTCCGGTGAGTTTCATTTTTCAAATGGTCTGTATAGAAAAATATCGGAGTTTGCGGAGAAGCATTGCAAGCCTACGGCGAAACAGGAACGATGGGGAACGGGCTTCCGCAACCGGCGGGAGATTGTCAGGAAGTGCTTACCTTTGCTCGGGCTATCAAGCGACTGGATTTATCACGGGGTTCAACGCGAGGTATTCGTGGTCCCACTAGCGCGCAATACACGCGAGTTCCTTCGCGGCGAGCACTCACGCCTGATGTGGTATCACCTGTCCGAAACCGATATCTACGAGTTCTTCCGAGATCGGTGGATGTTACCAAGATTATCTTGGGATAAAAGACTCTATTCCTGGTCCAAGGAGGATTGGGCCATCTGGGCGGGAAAGGAGGATGGTGGTGCCTGACACATTTTCAGATCTTCCCGATGCCCTCGTGCAAGATCTTCTGGCTCAGGCGACGCCCGTCGCGGAGCGGGTTTCGACACATTTGAATCGACTGCGTCAAGCCCGCAATTCAATACGGCAGCGAGTTCGATCAGAAGGGTTGATCGCACGTAAGGCGGATCTTGACGTGACGCGAGAACCTTCCGTGGTAGGAATTGATGGCTCGTACCAGATCCACCGGCTTACGGCCCTGGACCTGTGTGCAGCGGCAGCTGTAGCTGTGGAAGGTACATCCAAAGAGGCTCGTCGTCACTGGCAGGAGCCGTACCACCGAATGTGGGTGAACTGTTTCGAGCACAGCAAGAACGCCACTAACACGTTGCGTGGGTTAATGATTTCAATGGAGTTAGACCTCGCAGCGGAGGCGCCTCATGATCTTGTACTTCTTGATGGGTCATTTATCGTCCTCTTGATTTATCTGAATCAAGGCCTCACCAGCTTCTACGAAGCCCCAACGCTTCTTCGGGAGGAGTTTCAAAGAAGATGGGAAGAGCATCAGGTGCTGGACCGTTTCCTTGAGCTCATTCAAAGCAACCGAACCGTAGCTGTTCCAAAATATAGTGGCCGTAACGAACTCGCCAGTTTCACGCCGGATGAGAGGCTGCCAGAAACGGATGGAAGAACACTAGCTACTGTGATCCTTGAGCCGGATGAGTACATTAAGCCGCTGCCGATTTATCATTTCGGCGAAGAAGACAGAGAGTATCACCTACCGGAAAGTCACTGCCCACGTGAGAAGCAGGAAGTCATGAATCAACATATAGAAGGCATGCGAGTTGTTTTTTATCGTCCGTACGGTTGGGCCCCAGCTATCCGACTCGAACTGACGTCTCCAATTGCTACAAGCCAAACACGACTCTCGATGGTTCTTGAAGGGATCAAGCGCCAATTCTTCAGCCCGGCTGTAACTGAGCCATACCCCCTGTTCTTGGCAGACAGGATGGTAAAGAGTTTAGGAGCTGGCGTCTCAGTAATTGAGCAGGCTATCGCTCAGCAGGCGGTGGCTGTCTCCCCAGATGTCGAGGCGACGCTCCTATGCCTTCAGAACTATCGGACCGAAGGTGGTCGAGGAGGTAGCTGATGCCGAATGATCGCAACCAGGATGTGGCAGTCGTCGGGAGTCCGTCGACCAATACGGAGCTAACAGTTGACCTGCTCCAAGAAGCTACAGAAGAGCGGTTGGTAGGAGCGCTCACGGCTTTTGAAGCTGTTCAGGACGGACATCCGATCACATGTGTAGGACAAATTGTGGGGATAGAGCTGAAGAACCGTTGGCATGAAGATTCTGTATTCCGGAATCTCGTGAAGAGGACAGGCGAAATTCCACCGATCACGAACCGCCAAGACACGCGAACTGCCGGCCTAGTTGTGGGTGCTACGTTCCGCCAAACGACAAATGGATATGAGCCGGATGTACTGGGTATGGTGCCTCCAACAGGAACAAGAGTTTATCGAGTTGATCAGGATCTTTTGGACCGTCTTCTTAGCGTCTATCAGTCTGAAATCGTGTATCTAGGCAGAGCGTATGCTAATGACGTTTTCTACCCCATGTGGTTCAAGCATTTCGGGAGCGGAGCGGGTGGCGCGGGCGAGGCTTATCATTTAGGTGTTTTTGGCAAGACCGGCTCGGGCAAATCTGGGCTCGCGAAGATGATGCTATGTGCATATGCGCGGCATCCGCAGATGGGTATTCTAATCATTGATCCGCAAGGGGAATTCTCAGATGAGTTGAGCGGGGTGCGGCGCGGTCACCAGGGACTGGCCTTAGACGAAGTGGTGCGCAATCTCGGTCGTCCGATTCAGCGGTATCGCATCGTAGATCTCCAACTCGACACCTGGGATCTTTTTCAGGAGTTATTAATCGTCAGAAGGTTCATCCAAGATCACCTCGACGTAAGAGGTGCTGACAATATACCATTAGCGGCGGAATACATTCGAGAGGGTTTACAGCGGGCAGGGACAACTCTTCCCCATCTTGCCTCGCTGGACGCTCTTCGCGCTGCTCTAAATATCGTCTCACAAAGAGCAAACCGAATCTATACAGGACAAGCGAGAGCCGCACAACTACAAGATCGTGTTAATACAATCCTTAACTCCGAATTAGACACAACCTTTGAGAACGGATGGAGACCCATAGCGGATCTTTTCAGGTCTGGGCAAGGGAGAAGAACACTATTCGGAATCGTAAGGGATCTGATCCAGAGTGAAGGGGCCGGGCAGCCACGACCGGTAGTGGTCATCGATATATCAGAAGAAGGCAACCCGGGATTATGGGCAGAGGAGATTGAGCGGAGAGTAATGACCAGACTACTCAACGTGCTGATTATTCAATCAGCGCAGCGGTCGAGGAGACAAGAAGGAGCAAATGTACTTGTAATGATCGACGAAGCTGCCCGCCACGCACCTTCTGGTCGAATTGATGCAGGAAGTGAGGCGGACGTGTTGCGTAAGGTACTACGTAATGCTGTCCGAGAGACACGAAAGTATGGCCTTGGTTGGTTTTTCATAAGCCAAACCTTAGGAGGGCTCGATAACGAACTTCTTCAGCAACTTCGGATATTGGTGTTTGGATTCGGATTAGCGATGGGGTCAGAGTTCGACCGACTCCGGGACTTCGTGGGCGGCGACAAGCGAGCCTTAGAGCTTTACCAATCGTTCCGTGATCCGCAGAGTTTTCCGCGGCGGGATCTACAGGAGTTTCCGTTCATGGCTGTTGGTCCGGTTTCTCCATTGGCGTTCAGTGGAAAGCCTCTATTCTTTACTGCCTTCACAGATTCACAGGAATTTCTGCGGGTCAACGGCTTGGAACCTGTGTCGCATGATGGAACCTGAGACGATGTCCGAGCATTTAGATCTGCTGAGTACACTCCTGAAACCAAGCTATAGGCCACAGCGACCGCTCGATGATCGCTGGCCGACGGACCATTTCAATCAAGGCCAGGATTGGCTTCTGGATCTTCGGAACCTGCTGATAGGTCTCATGGAGTTCTACCAACGAAAGGAGCGTCGGCGGATGCGCAGCGATGTCTCTTTTCGGGTTACTCGCGGCTCTACCCTTGCGACCGAGGCGATTGAACCTCTGGCAGTTCTTTTAACAGATGTTTGCCCCCTGCTCTTTGGGATAATCGGGAGGGGATGTCTTCCGGGCCTTTTGATCCACGACAGCCCGCGTGAAGCTGATCATGGGCTCATAATCTACCGGAGTTGTTTAGAGTAAAGTAAGAGAGTAAAGGAACTCCTGCCACCAGGAGGGAGCCTTGCAGTGTATGTCGGGCAGTCGGAGCCAGACAAAAACCTACGGACTTTTCGATTAATATCCCCCCCTGTTTAACAGCCAGGTTGCAGGCGGGTATCCACCCGACCTGCCTGCGCCGCGTCCTCTGTCCTTCCAGGAAAGCCCGCAAAAAAAACAGCGCGGCAGGCGTTTCGAACTCTTTAGGAGGCGGCCTGTATCACCAATGCGGGGGATGTCCCTCGAATGACAAAAGCGGTTTTCTCCCGAGACTGCCTTTGTTTCGGCTGAAGGAAGTCGGAAACATCCTCGGCGGGCTGTGTCGGGCAACGCCATTATGGGAAGCAAACAAGTGAATGAGTTGCTTCAATGAAGTCCTCGGGCTGGGTATGACCATCGGGCTTTCAGGGCAACAATGCTTCTTGACAATTTAGCCACCAAGTGGTTAAATTGTAACCATGATAAAGAGACATATCGCTTCGGATATCTTAGATTCCCTCCGGCATTTCCCGGTAGTCCTTCTTACCGGGGCAAGGCAGGTCGGCAAATCCACCCTGGCGGAGATGCTCTCGAAGACCAGGTGGAAGGCCGCATACCTTACGCTTGACAGCCGCGTGGTGCTCGATGCCGCGCTTGCAGACCCGGACGGGTTCATAAGCGGCACTCCTGTCCCGGCGATAATCGACGAGGTGCAGAGGTCCCCCGACCTCATGCGTGCCATAAAGGGCGTTGTTGACAGAGACCGCAGGCCCGGGCAGTTCTTGCTTGCCGGCTCTGCCAACCTGATGACCCTTCAAAAGGTCTCGGAGACCCTTGCCGGCAGGGTGGCGCTCCATGAGCTCCAGCCCTTCATGTGGTCGGAGATAGCCAAGAAGAAGCCGCCCGCCATCCTGCGAGAACTCTTTTCGGCAGAGGACGCGGGGGCGCTCGCAAGGAAATGGAAGAGGCGCACATTTCCTGACAGGCGAAAGGAGATAGAGAAACTCATAATCGCAGGAGGTTATCCCACCCTGTCGCTTATGAAATCGACCAGCGCCCGCAGGCGGTGGTTCGACTCCTACAGGCAGACCTATATCGAAAGGGACATCCGCGACATGGCTGCCATCCAGCACCTGCCTGACTTCGGCAGGCTCCTGAGCCTCCTTTCATTCAGGACAGGGCAGATGATCAACTTCTCGGAGGTATCGAGGGAGGTGGGCCTGCCGCTCAGCACACTCAAAAGATACATGGACCTCCTCGAGGTCACATACCAGATATATTTCCTGAGACCCTATTTCGTGAACATCGGCAAGCGCCTGATAAAGATGCCGAAGCTCTACTTCGGCGACAGCGGCATGGCCTGCCATCTCTCGGCGGTCGAGGACTGGAAGACCCTCGAGCGGCAGGGCAGGGTCGGCAGCATGGTCGAGACATGGGCGGCCTCGGAACTGAGAAAGCTCGTATCCCTTGGAGGGGCAAGGTATCAGCTCTATTTCTGGCGCACCTATGCAGGGCGGGAGGTGGACTTTATAATCGAACATGGGGATAAGGTCGTTGCTATAGAGGTGAAGTGGTCTCAAAGTCTTGAGAACTCCGACCTCGCAGGGCTCAAGGACTGCGCCGGCGACCTGAAGGGAAGGCACGTCCTGTCGGTTCTCCTCTATCCAGGAACGGAACTTGTCGCTGTTGATAAGCAGACCATTGCAATGCCTTTTGGGGTCTTCTTCGGGGTTGATTGATGATGGATAAAGGAAAAATCGTGCCCTTCCGACCGGCTGAGCCTTTTACAAAGGAGGCCAAGGAGAGATGGTCTTGAGCGAGGGCTTGAGCTCCGGCAAGACGACCCGCTTTGCCTTCTTCCAGTCTACATAATCGGTCGAGTCGCGGGTGGCCCAGAACTCCCTCTCCTCGTCTTCGTTCTTGAATTTAGGAACCCTCTTTTTCATTGTACCTGTAGACCCTCCTTTATACCCCTTATTTTACATCCTCAACCCACACAACATGTTTCCTGAACTTGCCGTTCTTGAGACCGTCATAGAGCCGCCGGTCTGCGGTCACCATCCTACCCTTGATAAGGGCTGCAAGGGCAACGTAGAGGCAGTCGTATATGCTCTGTCCCGTCTGGTTGGCGAAGGCGAAGGCTGAGTCAAGAAATGAAGTGAATGAATGATGCTGTATGGGATACCGTCGGAGTGCGTCCCTCAACTGCAGTGCCTCCTCCGTGGTGACGACACCGCGCCGCGTCCATTTGCAGATTATGCTGTCCAGCTCTAAGAGCAGGAAATCAGGGGCGTGGAGCCGGTTTTTCTCCCTTAGGACCGAAAGCGCAGCCTCGCTGTGCTCCTCCTCGATGAACCATTTCGCCACCACGCTTGCATCGACAATGAATACGCTCACCGTACCCGGTCCTCGTGGATAAGTTCGACCGTGTCGGGGAACCTCCTGCCTTTGAACCTCTGACGGAATTCTTCGCAGATCTTCCGGGCGGTCTCCACATCCACCCTGGGCTCAAGGGCGGCCTGCTCCAGGATAAGCTTCACCTCACTCTGAAGAGAACGCCCCTCCTCCATGGCGCGCTTTTTAAGGCGCTCTACAACCTCCTTGCTCAGGTTGCGAACCAGTATCTGTGCCATGACTTAGCCTCCCACACACATAATGCTATCATTATGATAGCAAGAGGCCCTGTCCTTGTCAACTTTATTGCTGGATTTGCCGACTCCGCAAGCATCCGGTTGAACTCCTGTATCTGTCTTGCTTGGTCAGGTATCATAAGAAGCGGCCTCAGGCGGCGTTCCGAAAAATACCGGATTGCCCTCTGGTCATCCAGCCCCGGAAGAGTCCTCTGAATCTCCTCCGGGAGCTTCAGGAGCCCCATCACCTGACACACCCTTGCTCGTGTAATCCCCAGTTCCCTTGCTATATCGGCCTGTGAATCGATTTCTTTTTTATATCCTTAGCACCTTCAGCCTGGTGCATGCCCTAATGAGCTCAAAATCGCTGTCCTTGTGAAGGAGGGTCAGGTTGTTCTCCATGCATATGGCGGCGATGATGCAGTCGACGGTCTTTCTTACGGTCTTGCCCCTTTTTCTGCAATCTCTGTAAATCCCGGCCGCCTTCAGGTAGGTCTCCGTGCCCTTCGGCCTATGGATCGGGAGTTCCAGAAGATAGTCCTTCACCCTCTTGAAGTCCTTGTCCTCCTTTATCCCCTGGAGGATTTCGGTAAGAATTATCTCGGTGATGGAAATGTCTTCCTCTTCTTCAATGAGCCTGTGAAGGGCATGGCGCTCCTTGGAGTGTGCGCCATTCAGAAAATCTATCCAGACGCTCGTGTCGACAAGGATCATACTCTGTCTCTGCTTTTCCTCATCTCATCGAGGTTGCCCTGCCACTCGACCTTGCCTTCAAGCTCAAGGAGCTTTTTCCGCTTGAACCTCTTTACGAGTTCCTCAAGGGCGTAGTTCACAAGCTCTTTTTTGGTCTTTTTATGGGTGAGTTTCATGGCCTCGTCCACGAGCTTCTCGTCAAGCTCGATATTCGTTCTTAACATAGCGGTATCCTCCTCCGATTACATACACCAAATATAGCATATTTATGTGTGTGTAGCAAGGGGGATTTTTTGAACGATACGGGCATCGGTCGCGGAATGAGTGGAAGACAAAGTCTGCACCCTTTCAAGCATCCTATTGAACTTCCTCACCTGCTCATCCGGGCCAGGTATCATAAGAAGCGGCCTTAGGCGGCGTTCCGAAAAATACCGGTTTGCCCTCTGGTCATCCAGCCCCGGAAGAGTCCTCTGAATCTCCTCCGGAAGCTTGGGAGTGCCGGTTAACTCGATCGGCCTGGACAAGCAGACTGACAAGTATACTTTGTATGTTATTGTTCATCGTTTAGATGATATTCCGACATAAACTCTGTACCAGTATAATTGATATGCCATATTTCCCTTTTTCTGAGAATTATGGCATACTAAATATACTATGGAAGATATCTTAGGCTTAGGTAAGGGGGACAGGAAACGACTGTCTGCTGTATTACGGGAGACGAAAGGGACTATTACTGTCCGGGAAGCGGCGGAGATATTGAAAGTCCCTCGGTTCGATGCAGCAAAGATGCTTTCCCGCTGGACTAAGAGGGGCTGGCTTTCCCGTGTCCGCCGTGGTCTCTATATTCGGGTACCGCTTGAATCACGAACAGCGGACATTCCGCTGGAAGACCCGTGGGTAATCGCTGACCGGTTATTCTCGCCCTGTTACATCGGAGGCTGGACGGCAGCCGAATATTGGGGCCTTACAGAGCAGATATTCCGTACTGTTGTTGTTATGACCTCAAGACAGGTGAGAGACCGCACCCCTATCATAAAAGGGACAAACTTCTTGATTCGCACTATTTCACAAAAGGCGTTGTTCGGAACCAAACCGGTCTGGAGGGGACAGATAAAAGTATCGGTTTCCGATCCGGAGCGGACGATTCTCGATATGCTGGATGCTCCAAAGCTTGCTGGTGGGATTCGGCCGACGGCAGATATTCTTTCGAACTACCTGAAATCAGAAAAGATGAATCTTGAGCTTTTAATTTCGTATGCTGAACGCTTAGGGAACGGTGCCGTCTTTAAGAGGCTTGGCTTTCTGCTGGAGCGCCTTGCGCCTGAGCAGAAGGGCTTCATTAAGAAGTGCAGGACAATGCTGACAAAGGGCAATGCAAAGCTCGACCCGGCATTGAAGGCCGAGCAACTGGTAACCCGATGGCGGCTATGGGTGCCGGAGAGTTGGGCAAAGGAAGGCTAAGTGATCGACCGGCAGGAAATAAGCGACTTCTCAAGGGAATTCGGCCTTGCCGCCAATGTCATCGAGAAAGACTATGTCCTGGGATGGCTGTTAGCGGGAATCTCCGGTCATCCTGAACTCGGCTCAAGCTGGATATTTAAAGGAGGAACGTGCCTGAAGAAGTGCTACTTCGAGACATACCGTTTTTCAGAAGACCTTGATTTCACGGTCGTGCAATCCGATCATCAAGACGAGGCCTTTCTTGTCGAGGCGTTCAAGCAGATCGCTGATTGGGTCTACGACGCCTCCGGCATAGAAATTCCCCATGAGCTGATCCGTTTTGATGTCTATACAAATCCTCGCGGTAAGATGTCTGTTCAGGGCAGGATTGGATATAGAGGGCCCCTAAGGCCTGGCGGTGATTTGCCGCGCGTTAAGCTGGATTTGATTGGTGACGAGTTGCTGGTTTTGGACCCTTCAAGCCGAGAAGTGCATCATCCTTATACCGATAGGCCGAATGGTGGAATATCTGTCCGGTGCTTCAGTTTCGAAGAAGTATTTGCGGAAAAAATCAGGGCATTGGCTGAACGCTTAAGACCTCGAGACCTCTATGATGTAATCCATCTCTTCCGTCACGACAGCACAAAACATAGCCGGGAGTTGATTTTGTCCACACTTGAAAAGAAGTGCGCCTTCAAAGGCATACCGCTGCCGACACTGGAGTTTCTTGCAGACAAACCAGAACGGGCCGAGCTTGAAACTGAATGGGAAAACATGCTCTGGCATCAAGTGCCCGTATTGCCGCCCTTCGAGCAATTCTGGCAGGAGCTTCCGCAGATATTCGATTGGCTCTATCGTACCATCGTTAAGCCTGCACCTTCAGCCATGCCGGCTATGGGGCGTGCAGTTGATGTATCATGGCATCCGCCAGCTATGGCTCAAGCATGGCACGCGTCAGTTCCGCTTGAGCTGATTCGTTATGCCGCTGCAAACCGCCTTTGTGTCCAACTGAACTATACAGATGCAAAGGGAATTCAAAAGAACCCGGTCATAGAGCCATATTCTCTGCGCCGCACCAAGGACGGCAACCTTCTTCTCTATGCCGTGAAGTATGAGTCCGGGGAGGATAGGGCATATAGAGTCGATAGGATTCGGGGCGCAAAGGTTACGAAAATATCGTTTATCCCCCGATACGTGGTTGAGCTGACAACACCCGGAATTATTTCCGCACCTCCCCTTACGAGGACACGCAAGACAGGTATTACAGGGAACACTGCTACAAGAAAGCCGAAGAAGAGGACTTCAGGTTTTGGGAGCTACGGACCGAAATATGTCTTCAGATGCATGATATGCGGCAGGAAGTTCACCCGAAAATCGTATGATGCGGCATTAAATCAACACAAGAATAGGCAGGGGTATCCGTGTCCCGGTCGAACCGGCATTTATGTAACCACAAAGTACCAGTAGGTTGGTACTTCGAACTTCTCCATCAACCCGTCAATTACCTCATCCCTCTCCTTGGCAGATTCAAGCCCGGCTATCCTGAGAAGGGTCTTCCCGGAGAACAGTCTGATCAGGGCCTCGTCCTTGCAATGCCTCATGTAGGCCACAAAGTCCTCGGGTAGAAGATCGACTATCTTCATGAGCTGGGATGTTCTGGCCCGTGGAGACCTTGAAGTGCTGGTTTGCGTGCCGGAAATTTCTTTCAGGGCCATCAGTAAGGAATGCCTTGACCTTGAGGACCTCGGCGATGATATTCTTGGGTGCCGGCTTTGGAAGCGGTGGCTCTTCCGGCAGAGGTTCGCCGAAAACTATCCGGATGTGCCTTCCACGGTACTTGTACATTCTTGTAGGCAGCTGAACCGTCTTGCTTTTTGCGCATAGTTTCTCGTCCCACTCGAGAGGCGATCGAGTAAGCATTGAGCAGCCACCTCCCTTCGTGCAAGCCCACTGCTGTTGACCCCTGTTCGACGGTGACAGGCAAAAACGGACGCCTCGAGGAGCAGGAGTCCGGTCGGCGTGGCGAAGGCCGAGTCGTGAAAAGATACGGGTGGGGTGGTGCCGTGAGGCATTGAACCGGCCCTCTCGTCTACTCACGGGATCAGCCTGTACTTCCCCCCACGCCGGATCAGCCTGTACTCCTTGCGGCTCTTCTTAGAGGGGCAGCACATCGGGTCGAAGAGGCCGCGCACCAGCATGTCGATCGTGATCGTGCCGGAGGATATCTCCACCGACCTGATCCCCAGGCCGTCACCAAGGTACGTGGTGCTCACATTCACCGGAGTGCCGCCTTCGTCGACGACTGCTGCGAGATAGTAGAACGTCCCGCTGCCTCCGCCGTCCCAGCTCAGTACGACCGCTGCGTCACTGATCCCGTCGCCGTTGAGGTCGCCGAGTGCGGCTGCGACGAGTTCCACCATGAAGTCGTAAGGCGGCAGGGACTTGCCGCTCTCAGGCCGGGTCTCAACGTACCTTCCGTTGCCGAGCCTCACCTCGGTCCCGTTCAGCCTGTAGGCGGAGTTCTCCAGCGCCTCGATTGTCAGCCCGCGGGCCTCGGATGCCCCACCTCCGCCGGCTGCGGCCGGGACGTTCAGTATCGACCAGAGTATGATGACCAGTGCTGTAAGTACTCTCATGACCGGTCCCTGAATCGCCTCCGCCAACCCCCCCGCTGCCTCTCAACCGCGGTCCCACCGGCCGGACCGCCTGATGATTATGATTTAACCACCTCTCGGCCGCATTTGTCAAAACCGGCCCTTCGGCCCGCGAGGGAGGCCCCTGTTGACTTTTGAGTCAATCGGTGCGTAAACTGTGCTTTGTTTTGATCTCAAAATCAATTCATTGATTGACAAACAACTCAAATTCAGTTATAATTTAGGTATCAGTTGATTGAGGAGTCAATCATGCAGGATGTGGTTTCGACATTACTCGGGCAGATCATCGCCGAGGGGAGGAAGCGGGGATTCGGCCAGAAGGAGATAGCGATGAGGGCGGGGATATCGCAGGAGACCCTCTCGCGCGCAAAGAAGGCGTCGGACCTGCAGCTCTCCACCCTCATCCGGCTGGCCAATGCCGTGGGGCTGAAAGTAGCGCTGGTCCCTGCTGCCCCTGTCCTGGAAAAAATCCTCTCAGGAGGTCTGTTCCGTGAAGACTGACCGCGAGGCCGTGGTCTGGACGCGCATAGGGGGCCAGCCGGTGAAGATGGGGCGCATCTATGTGACCGATGCAGAGTGCCGGTTCACGTACAGCGGGGAGTTCCTCGATACCGGGCTCCCCGGCGTCGGCATCCTCTATCCGCCCGAGATAGTGCGGCAGACGACCATAGTGCGTCCGAGGACCGAGTTCTTCGACCTCCTGCCCCCGGTTCAGTCCCTGATACCGCCGCGGGGCGAGAAGAACTTTCAGCGTCAGCTCGTCCTGGCGTATCTGGCCAGTAGGGGTGTCGTTCCCAGGAAGGGGTTCGACGCGGACTGGGAGATACTGATGATCGCGGGCCACGGCGGCATCGGCCACATAGACGTCTTCAGGGACGACGAGAAGGCCCTCGAGTGGTACTCCGCCCCTGCAAGGCATACCTTTTTCGAGATATCCGACAGGTTCGGCTTCTCCCTGAAGGAGTTCCTGACCTGGTTCGACGACGATGCCGCGGGTTTCGTCCAGATGATCGGTGCCACGCCCACAGTCGGCGGCGCCATACCCAAGCTCCTGATGAGCATTCCCGCCTCCGGGTGGACGGGGCAGGTGGGGCTTCCGAGCAAGTCCGGTGTCGAGGGAGTGACGGACGTCATACTCAAGTTCGAGCAGACGAGGAGCTATCCGGGCATCATTGAGCTCGAGGCCCTGGCACTCGACGTACACGAGGAGGCGGGCCTCGAGGTGCCGCGCAGGTGGAAGGCGGAGATAAACGGCATCCCGACGTTCGTCATAGAGCGGTTCGACCGCGACCGCGGCTGCAGCCCGGTCTTTACCGAGACCCTCTACTCGGTGTTCGCATCCGGTGACCAGGGCATAACCAGTCCCTACAGCACCACCTACGACGCCGTAGGGCGCGCAATCGACCGCTCCCCGATCGACATAGTCACCGACAGGAGGGCAGCCAAGCAGCACCTCCTGAAACGCCTCCTCCTCGCCCTTGCAACCGGCAACGGCGACCTTCACCTTGAAAACCTCTCGATCGTGAAGCGCGGGGACGTGCTCGCCTTCTCGCCCGTCTACGACCCCACGCCCATGCGGGCCTACAGCATGCACAACCTGCTCGCACCGATGCCCTTCGGCGGCTACGGCGAGGGGGCCTCGCTCCCTGAGGCGCTTGTGCGCTTCACGAGGAACCTCGGCTTCAGGAAGAACCACCTCCTCGGCCTCGTTGAAGAGGTGCTCGACGTCACGCGGGACTACGCCGAGCGTGTCAGGGCGTTGAGGACCCTGCCGGAGAGGAACAAGGAGCGCCTCGTGGCGGTCGTCGAGTCGGTGAGGGCCGGGCTGGCTGCCTGCTCGGGTGCGGGCTGAGGGCCGCTGTCCTTGATATTAACGTGTGCGTTGAGTATATAATGGATGTAGCGCCATGAAGAAGATACTACTATCAGGGCTCCTTGCCGTCATGCTGGCGATCTCGTTCGGCACGCAGGCACTCGCCCTCTGTGTGAGCGCGCCCGAGGCGAACCTGAGGGGCGGGCCGGGGACCAAGTACGAGAAGAGGTGGCTCGTCTTCAAGTACACGGCCCTCAAGAAGATAGCCAAGAGGAAGGGCTGGTACAAGGTCCGCGACGTAGACGGCGACGTCCACTGGATATTCGGCCGCCTCGTGACCGACAGGTACAGGTGCGCGGTGGTCAAGGTGGAGAAGGCCAATGTCAGGATAGGGCCTGGAACGAGGTTCAAGAAGAGCGCGATGAGCCCGGCCATAAAGTACGACTCGTTCAAGGTGATCAGGAGAAAGGGCGAGTGGGTCAAGGTGATGGACGAGTTCGGCGACAAGGGCTGGATACACAGAAAGCTGCTCTGGATACAGTAGGTGGTCAGACGCCCTCCCCGAGCCTCTCTATGAGGAATGCAGGCAGTCCCGCCTCCCTCATCTTCCTCTGGGTCTCTCCGATGTCGTAATCCACGCGGACTATCTCGGCTCCGTCAGGGGTCAGGACCGCATAGGCCGCCCTCGGGTCCCTGTCCCTCGGCTGCCCGACGCTGCCGGCGTTTATGATGTAGCGTGATGAGACCGAGAACCTCACCCTCTCCCTGTGGAGGACGAGCTCTCCAGCTGGGGTCTTCTCCACAATGAACGGGGTGTGGCTGTGGCCGAGCAGGCAGACCTTCTGTTCGAAGTACCTGAAGTTGACCTCGGCGTCTGCCAGCGTGATTATGTAGTGCCAGGCCTCGGGCCTCCTCGGCGTGGAGTGGACGAGGCAGAGGCCCTCAGGCTCGAGGATCTTGATGATGTCGAGACTCCTGAGCAGGGCGATGTTTTCAGGGCTCATCCGCCCGCGGGTCCACAGCACCGCCGCCCTGGCGTTCTCGTTGAAGTACTCGATCGGCGTATCGCCGGTCACGGCGCGGTCGTGGTTCCCCGCGAGCATGACCTCGCACACCTCCTTCAGGAGCTCGACGCACTCGTTCGGGCTCGGGCCGTAGCCGACCGCGTCGCCGAGGAAGAGTATCCTCCCGATGCCCCTCCTCCGAACGTCCTCCAGCACCGCGCCGAGGGCCTCGATGTTCGAGTGGACGTCTGAGATCACCGCGCTGGGCATATTCAGTGCATTCTCTTCTTGAGTCTCTTTGCGATCCTGTCGAGCAGCCCGTTGATGAAAGAGGAGGACTCCCTGGCAGAGAACTTCTTGGCTATCTCTATGGCCTCGTTCATGGTGACGGCCGCGGGTACGTCGTTCTTGTAGAGGAGTTCGTAGGTGGCGAACCTGAGGATGTTCCTGTCGACTGCGGCCATCCGCTCCATCTCCCAGTGCTCGGCCACGGACCTTATCAGCGAGTCTATGCGGGCGAGGTTTCCGAGGGTGCCCCGGACGAGCTCCTCGGTGAATGCTCTCACGTCGTCGGGTGCGGGGTTCTCCTGCCAGAAGGCCTCGAAGTTTATGCTCTCCGGCGGCTTTTTAGTCAGGTCGCACTGGTACAGTATCTGTAGCGCATACTCCCTCGCCTTTCTTCTCTTCATCGGCTATATCTTCTTCATCAGGTCGGCCATCTCTATGGCCGTCATGGCTGCGTCCCAGCCCTTGTTGCCGGCCTTGGTGCCTGCACGCTCGATTGCCTGCTCGATCGTATCCGTGGTCAGGACGCCGAAAGAGACCGGCACGCCCGTATCCATGGCAGCGGCGGCGATGCCCTTGGAGGCCTCTGCAGCCACGTAGTCGAAGTGAGGGGTCGAGCCCCTTATGATGGTGCCGAGCGCTATGATCGCGTCGTGACCTCCCCTGTCCGCGAGCCTCTTCACGACCATGGGGAGTTCGAACGCCCCCGGCACACGCACTATCTCGATGTCCTTGTCCGAGGCCCCGTGTCTCCTGAGCGCGTCCACGGCCCCCTCGGTCAGCTTGTTCGTTATGAAGTCGTTGAAACGGCTCGCCACTATGCAGAACTTCAGCCCCTTGGCGTTCAACTCACCTTCGTAGATCTTCATGGAGTCCTCCCTTTGATTTTAGCGGTTTTACGGTCAGACCTTCTCCAGCAGGTGGCCGAGCTTCTTCTTCTTGGTCTTCAGGTAACCGAGGTTCTTGTCCCCGGGCTTTATCTCGACCGGTATGCGTTCGACCACCTGCAGGCCGTAGCCCTCGAGCCCCACGATCTTGCGCGGGTTGTTCGTCATCAGCCTGATCTTCTTCACTCCAGTGTCGACGAGTATCTGGGCCCCGATGCCGTAGTCCCGCAGGTCGGGCTTGAAGCCGAGCTTTATGTTCGCCTCGACCGTGTCGAGCCCCTCGTCCTGGAGGACGTAGGCGCGCAGCTTGTTCACCAGCCCGATCCCGCGGCCCTCCTGCCTCATGTAGAGTATTACGCCCTTTCCGGCCTTCTCCACTATCCGCATGGCCGTATGGAGCTGGTCGCCGCAGTCGCACCTGCGCGAGCCGAAGACGTCACCGGTGAGGCACTCGGAGTGCACCCTCACGAGCGTGGGCTCGTCGGGGGATATCTCGCCCTTGACGAGGGCGAGATGGACGTTGTCGTCGACGATGTTCTCGTATGCGATCGCCCTGAACTCGCCGCCGTAGGAGGTCGGCAGTTTCACCTCCGCGACCCTCTTGACGAGTGTCTCCTTGCGCATGCGGTACTCGATGAGGTCCTTGACCGTCACGATCTTCAGCCCGTGCTCCTTGGCGAACTGCATCAGCTCGGGCACGCGTGCCATGGTGCCGTCCTCGTTCATTATCTCGCAGATGACCCCTGCCGGGTAGAGCCCGGCGAGCCTGGCCAGGTCCACGGAGCCCTCTGTCTGGCCGGCCCTCTGCAGCACCCCTCCGGCCCTCGCCCTCAGTGGGAATATGTGCCCGGGCTTCACGAGGTCGTCGGGGCCGGTCTTGGGATCGATCGCCGTGAGTATGGTGGTCGCCCTGTCATGGGCCGAGATGCCGGTGGTCACCCCCCGCTTGGCCTCGATCGAGACGGTGAAGGCCGTCCCGTAGGGTGAGGAGTTTGCGTTGGTCATCATCGGCAGTTGGAGCTCCTCTATACGCTCGGGGGTGAGACTGAGGCAGATCAGTCCCCTGCCGTACTTGGCCATGAAGTTGATCGCCTCGGGTGTGACCTTCTCTGCGGCTATGCAGAGGTCTCCTTCGTTCTCCCTGTCCTCGTCGTCGACGAGGATCACGATCCTCCCCTGCCTTATCTCCTCGATGGCCTCTTCTATGGTGTTGAACCTGTACTTGCTTCTCATCCTGCCTCCTTCGTTCTTCTGTAGGATTTGTCGTTGTTGCAGCCTCCGGGCCTCAGAGGAACCCGGATTCGCCGAGGACGTTCAGGATGCTCTCGTCCTTCGTCTCAGCGGCCCGGGGTGCGAGGAACCTGGCGACGTACTTGCCGAGTATGTCGGCCTCGAGATTGACGGTGTCGCCAGCGCCCTTCATCCCTATGGTGGTGACCCTCTCGGTGTGCGGTATGATCACCACCTTGAACGCCCCGGCCGAGACGTCCACTACAGTGAGGCTGATGCCGTCTATCGCGATGGAGCCCTTCTTCACCACGTACCTCAGCACCTCGCCTGGAGCCTCTATCTCTATCTCTATGGTCTCGCCTCTGCGGTTCTTGCCCCTTATTCTGCCCACGCCGTCTATGTGTCCGGTCACGAAGTGACCGCCGAGCCTGTCCGACGGCCTCAGGGCGGGCTCGAGGTTCACCCGCTCCCCCCTCCTGAGGGAGCCGATGTTCGAGGCCCTCAGGGTCTCGGCCGAGAGGTCGAAGTGCATCACCCCGTGCTCGATCGAGGTGACCGTGAGGCATACGCCGTTCACCGCGATGCTGTCGCCGATCCCGGCGTCCCTCACCACCTCTTCGGAACGTATGCCGAGGCGCGTTACCGTGCCCCTCGCTTCGACCGACGAGACCGTGCCCATCTCAAGAACGATGCCGGTGAACATCTCCTACTCCTCGACGTCGATCTCGAAGTCGAGCGGCACCCTGTAGTAGCCGGCGAGGTCCACCACTTCGGACCACGCCGTCGCGATCCTCACGCGCCTGTCCGAGACGGAGACGAAGATGTCGGATGGCTTGATCGGAATGTCGAGGGAACGCGCCTCCTCGTAGACGAGGGTCCTGTAGCGTTCGGGGTTGTTGTAGCTGAGCCTTGCTATGGCCTTTGTCTCCGCCTTCAGACTGAAGTAGCGGTAATAGGGCAGGGTGAACTCGTATCCTGTGTAAACGGAAACGAAGAGGATCAGGATACACAGAAGCGCTTTAAGGTTTCTCATTTGACCAACCTCCCTATTCTGTTCAGCCTGGGAAGATGCCGGCTGCCGTCCCAGGACCAGTATATTATGAAGGCCTTACCCTTGACGGCGTTGAGATCGACGAAGCCCCAGTACCTGCTGTCGTAGCTCTGGTCGCGGTTGTCCCCCATGACGAAGAGCTTTCCCTTCGGCACGTAGAGGGGGCCGAAATTGTCCCTGACGTCCTTGCCGATGGACCGTATGTCGTTGTCCGTGTGCTGGACGTAGGGTTCGTCGAGGAGCTTGCCGTTTACATATATCTTCTTGTTCCTTCCCTCGACGACGTCTCCGCCTATGCCGATTACCCTCTTGATGAAGTCGCGGTCGGGGTCCTGCGGATACTTGAAGACTATGACGTCTCCCCTGCGGGGCTCCCTGAAGACGAGCACCCTCGTGTCGCTGAACGGTATCTTCGTGCCGTAGATGAACTTGGTCACGAGTATGTGGTCGCCGACCTGGAGCGTGGGTATCATCGAGCCGGATGGTATCTTGAAGGCCTGTATCACGAAGGCCCTGATTATGAGCGCAAGCAGCAGGGCGGTTATTATCGCCTCTGCATACTCCCTGAATACACCCTTCTTTTTCTTCATCAGTCTTTCACCTTCAGTACGGCGAGGAACGCCTCCTGGGGCACCTCTATCCTTCCGACCTGTTTCATCCTCTTCTTGCCCTCCTTCTGTTTCTCCAGCAGTTTCCTCTTCCTGGTGACGTCGCCGCCGTAGCACTTGGCGAGCACGTCCTTCCTGAGGGCCTTCACGCTCTCTCGCGCGATTATCTTGCTCCCTATGGCGGCCTGTATGACCACCTCGAAGAGCTGCCTCGGTATGACCCTCCTCAGCCTCGCAACCACCTCGCGTGCCTTGTAATAGGCGTTTTCCCTGTGTATTATCATGCTCAGCGCATCCACGGGCTCGCCGTTGAGCAGAATGTCGAGCTTTATGAGGTCGGACTCCCTGTAGCCGACGAACTCGTAGTCGAGGGATGCGTATCCCCTGGAGAGGGACTTCAGCCTGTCGTAGAAGTCCCAGAGTATCTCGCTCAGCGGCAGCTCGTAGACGACCATGAGCCTGTTTGCGCTTATGTAGGAGAAGTCCTTCTGCGTGCCGCGCTTCTCCTGGCAGAGGGTGAGGATGTTGCCGACGAACTCCTGCGGCACGAAAATGGTCGCCCTGACGAACGGCTCCTCTATCCTGAGCGGCCTTTCGGGCATGCCCGATGGGTTGTCCACGAGGTGCATCACACCCCTCTGGTCCGTCACCTTGTAGACCACGGTCGGCGCCGTGCTTATTATGGATACGCCGAACTCCCGCTCGATCCTCTCCTTGATTATCTCCATGTGGAGCAGGCCGAGGAAACCGCACCTGAAGCCGAACCCGAGGGCGACGGAGCTCTCAGGTTCGAAGTTGAACGAGGCGTCGTTGAGCCTGAGCTTCTCGAGCGCCTCCTTCAGGGGCTCGTACTTGGACGACTCCACTGGGTAGAAGCCGCAGAAGACCATGGGCTTCACCTCCTTGTACCCCGGGCACGGCTCTGCCGCCGGCCTTGCGGCATCGGTTATGGTGTCGCCTATCTTGGTGTCCTGTACGTTCTTTATGCCGGCCACTATGTATCCGACTTCGCCGGCCGAGAGCTCCGCGGTCTTCTTCGCCGCAGGCGTGAAGACCCCCACCTCGGTTACCTCGAACTCCCTGGCCGACGACATGAGCCTGATCCTCGTACCGGGCTGCACCGACCCGTCGAAGACCCTCACCAGCACGATGACGCCCCTGTAGCTGTCGAACCAGGAGTCGAACATCAGGGCCTTGAGCGGCGCGGCGGCGTCGCCTGTGGGCGGGGGTATCTTCTTGACGATCGACTCGAGTATCTCCTCTGTGCCGGCGCCCGACTTTGCCGAGGCGAGTATAACGTCCGAGCAGTCGAGCCCGACCACCTCCTCTATCTGCTCCTTCACGCGTTCGGGGTCTGCCTGCGGCAGGTCGATCTTGTTTATGACCGGGATCAGCTCGAGGTCGTTCTCGATGGCGAGGTACGCGTTGGCCAGTGTCTGGGCCTCCACGCCCTGCGTGGCGTCCACCACGAGGAGCGCGCCCTCGCACGAGGCGAGGCTGCGGGATACCTCGTAGGAGAAGTCGACGTGACCGGGCGTGTCTATCAGGTTGAGGATGTACGTCTCGCCGTCTTTCGCCCTGTACGTCAGCCGCACGGCATGCGCCTTTATGGTTATGCCGCGTTCCTTCTCGAGGTCCATCGAGTCGAGGACCTGCTCGGACATCTCCCTCTCGGTGAGCGCGCCGGTGAACTCGAGGATCCTGTCGGCGAGTGTGGACTTGCCGTGGTCGATGTGGGCTATTATCGAGAAGTTCCTTATACGTGCAGTCATCGGGTTCCGGCCTTGTCGAACGCCAGGCGTGCCGCACCTATGGCCCCGGCATCGTCCTTGAGCAGCGACGGAAGTATTCTCGCGGCTCCGAAGAGTTCGGGGAAGGCCCTCTTCGAAGCCTCCTTGATCGCGGTCTCTATGTATATGTTCCAGGCCCCCGTGAGTCCTCCGGCGAGGATCACGGCCTCGGGGCTGAATATGTTGATCGCGTTCGCAATCCCGACGCCGAGGTGCCTGCCGGCGGTCTTGAGCGTCTCCCTTGCGAGGTTGTCTCCATCCAGGGCGTAGTTGTAGATGTCTTCCGGGGATATCTTGTAGACGTTTCCCTCGCAGCACTCCTTCAGCAGGCTCTCCGCGCCGCCCTCGATCGACTCCACGACCCGCGCGGTCATCGCCCTGGCGGATGCGTAGGACTCGAGGCAGCCGTTGTTTCCGCAGAGGCACCTCACCCCGCCTGCCACTATGCTCATGTGCCCAAGCTCGGCCGCGACGTCGAGGAGCCTTCCGCCGTGGACCACCCCTCCGCCTATGCCCGTGCCGAGCGTGAAGAGGACGAACGAGTCGAACTCCCTGCCGGCCCCCCTCC
>DRKX01000016.1 GCA_011051565.1 Nitrospirota bacterium
AGCCGGGGGACTGAAGGTCCCTGGAAGACCACCAGGTCGATAGGCTGGAGGTGTAAGCGGGGTGACCCGTTCAGCTTACCAGTACTAATAGACCGTGCGGCTTGACCTGCTCCCTTTCCCCCAGTACCCTCCTGTTGTCAAAGGCCGGAAAATAGGCTAAAATGAAAAAAGAGGGTTTTACTCTCTATTTTTTTGCACAGTCTGCATGAAGACACAAGGACGGTAGAACGATGAGAGAAAGAGATATATTCGAAGAGATTATAAATATAGGAAAGAGAAGGGGTGTCCTGACCTACGACGAGATAAACGAGGCACTCCCTTCGGAGTACTTCTCACCCGACGAGCTCGAAGACCTCATGGACCTGCTGCAGGACATGGGGGTCAAGGTGATAGAGGAGCACTACCAGGAGCCCGAAGAGGTCGAGGAGGTCGAGGAGTACGAGAAGACCGAGGACCTCGTCCAGGCCTATTTCCACTCCATGGGCGATATCTCGATTCTGACCAAGGATGAGGAGACGGAGCTGGCGAAGAACCTCGAACAGGGCAGGAACATCATAAAGAGCATAGTGACCGAACTCCCCATATACAAGAAGTTCGAGGCGAGCCTCGACGGGGAGGACGAGTCGATGACCGAGGAGGAGCGGGCCGAGGAAGTGCTGCGCCTGACCATCGAGCACCTCGATGAAGTGAACAGGTACATAGACGAACTCGACCGTAGGGTCAAGCGCTACGGCGGCATAAAGGGTCTGAAGGCAAAGATCGCGGAGAAAAAGAAGAAGGGCGTGAACACCGCCAAGCTCGAGGCCCTCTACAAGGAGGTCTCCGAGGAGTACAAGAGGATCGAGTCCGAGATCGGCGTGAAGATGGACAAGTTCAGGAAACTGCGCGAGCGTATGGCCAAGGCCCAGGAGCTCGTAACGTCGGCGAAGAACGAGCTGATCACGAGGAACCTGAGGCTCGTGGTCAATATCGCGAAGAACTACGTCGGCAGGGGACTCCCGCTCCTCGACCTGATACAGGAGGGCAACATCGGCCTGATGAAGGCAGTGGACAAGTTCAAGTACGAGAAGGGGTTCAAGTTCAGCACGTATGCCACGTGGTGGATAAGGCAGGCCATAACGAGGGCGCTGATAGACCAGACCAAGACCATACGCGTCCCCGTGCACATGATGGAGTTCTACAACAGGGTGACCAAGGCGTCGAGGGAGCTCACGCAGACCCTCGGCAGGGAGCCCACGAACGAAGAGATAGCCAAGAAGCTCGAGGTCCCGCCCAGGAAGGTGGAAGAGGTCTTCAGGGCTATACAGGATCCAATCGCCCTGCAGACGCCGGTGGGCGACGAGGACACCGAGCTCGAAGACTTCATCGGCGACAAGAACAGTCCCTCGCCTTTCTCCGATGCCGAGAGGGCCGAGATGTCCGAATACATCCAGAGGGTGCTGAGCACCCTGTCGCCCAAGGAGGCGAAGGTGATACGCATGAGGTTCGGCATCGGGGTCGACAGGGACCACACGCTCGAGGAGGTGGGCAGGCACCTCTCGATCACGAGAGAGAGGGTGAGGCAGATCGAGGCGAAGGCCCTGAGGAAGCTGAAGCACCCGAGCAGGCTGAGGGCCCTGAAGATACTCACCACTTAGGACTCAATCGGCGCGGGAACCGGTTTCCCCGTCGCAGCATGTCCTGCTGCGCGTAGGATCGCCGTCGGGCGAGCCGTCACTCTCCCGGCAGACGTCAAGAGGCCCTGATTCGCAAGGGCCTTTTTTGTTGGTGGGTGGCGCCGTACTGGAGAGAGAAGAGCATGAATGCGGATGATTACAAGACGAGTCTCGGGGTCGCACTGCTGGCTGCAAGGGCGGCCGGGGACGCGATACTGGAGGTCTACGAGCGGGACTTCGGTGTGGATCACAAGGAGGACGGTTCACCACTGACGCTGGCGGACAGGCGCTCCCACGAGATCATAACCGATTGCTTGACCCGTGGATGCTCGCCGGTTCTTCCCGTCCTCAGTGAGGAGGGCCGCGACATACCCCTCGTTGAGAGGAGGGCGTGGGACTACTACTGGCTCGTCGATCCGCTCGATGGAACGAAGGAGTTCATTAAGAGGAACGGCGAGTTCACCGTCAACATCGCGCTCATACACAGAGACAGGCCCGTCCTCGGCGTCGTTTATCTCCCCGTCAAGCAGACCTTCTACTTCGCATCAGAGGGCCTCGGCGCCTACAGGCTCGAGGGAAGAGCGGGCGTGGTGGACGAAGGCCCGCCGGCAGGCCTGATCGAGGCTTCAACCCCCCTGGCCGGGGGTGAGGATGTGGCCTGCGGCGGCCGGGGGATAAGGATCGTAGGGAGCCGCTCGCACGTCACCAGGGAGCTCGAGGAGTTTGTGGCTCGGATGAAGAAGAGACACGGAGAGGTCGAGTTCGTCCCCGCAGGCAGTTCCTTGAAGTTCTGCCTCGTGGCCGAAGGTGCGGCCGACATGTATCCGAGGTTCGGCCCCACGATGGAGTGGGACACGGCTGCCGGACAGGCGGTCGTGGAGCAGGCGGGCGGTTGCGTGCTCGATGTCGAGACCGGAGAGCGGATGCTCTACAACAAGGAGAGCCTGCTGAACCGCTGGTTCATCGCCTCTTCAAGCCGCTCGGTCCTGACAGGGATTCTCGGATAGACTCCTCCATCCTGCCGATGGCTGCGGCAGCGGCCTCTGCGGCTCTATTGGTCCGCGATCACTCCATGACGTGCGCGACACCATACATGGTATAATACATTTCAACCGAAACACCATTTGACGATTTCCTGGAGGTGCAATGGAAGGGCAGAAGCGGGAGATGCTCTACTCGGAAGAAGAGGTCGACCTCTACGAGCTGTGCCTCGTGCTGAAGAAGAGGCTCGGGCTGATTGCCGGCCTGTTCGTGACCGCTGTTGCGGCGGCTGTGGCGGTAAGCCTACTGCTGCCGCCTGTCTACAGGGGGACCTTCACCGTCCGGGTGCCGATGGTATCAGAGATGCAGACCGGGAACGTCTTCAACGAAGGGGGGGCCCGGCGTGTCCCCTTGATCAACCCGAAAGAGGCCGTCAAACTGATTGCGAACCTCGACAGGCTGAGAGAGGAGGAGCAGCTGGGGAGGCTCTCGGATATGCTCGGAATCAGCAGTGAGAAGGCCGCCTCGCTTGTGGAGTTGACCGCACACGTTCCACGCGATGTCAGGGACTTTGTCGAGGTCGTGATGGACGTCCGCTCTCCCTCTGTCATCGTGGACTTCAAGGAGGCGATCCTCCGCTACCTGAACGGGAACCGATATGTCAGGGAGAGGATATCCCTGAGGAGGGCGAGCCTCTTATCCCTCAGGGAGGAGATAGAGGGTGAAATGGCCGAGGTGGAGGCGATGAAGAGGCTGGTCGGCGACCAGATCAGGAGGGACGGCAAGAGGGAACTGGGGTTCAACCCCATAGAGATGGACAGAGAGGTGATCGTATTCAAGCAGATGCTGAGGCATGTCGAGACTGAGATCAAGCTCCTGAGGGGGTTCGAGACCGTGGTGGAGCCGGTGGTCTCGGACAGGCCCGTAAGGCCGAAGAAGGTGCTGTATGCAGCCATCGCAGGGGTTTCGTCCCTCTTCTTTGGTGTCTTGGCCGCCTTCTTCATGGAGTGGCTCGACAGGAACAGGAGGGGCCGCCGGGAGTGAGGTTCATGTCTGCGGCCAGGGCTTTGTTGACAGACTGGGAGGCTGGGGAATGCTGAGTGAAAAGCGGATTCTGATTACCGGCGGCACGGGCTCGTTCGGCAAGAAGTTCACGCAGAAGATACTGGGCCTGTATGACCCGAAGAAGATCATCATATATTCGAGGGATGAGTACAAGCAGGCGATAATGAAGGTCGAGTTCGCCGAGTACAAGGACAAGCTGAGATTCTTCATCGGTGACGTGAGGGACAGGAACCGGCTCTACAGGGCCTTCGACGGTGTGGACGTCGTCATCCATGCGGCGGCGCTGAAGCGCGTCCCGGCGATGGAGTACAATCCCATAGAGGCCATAAAGACCAACATCCACGGCGCCGAGAACGTCATTGATGCCGCAATCGACTGCGGCGTTGAGAAGGTGGTCGCCCTGTCGACCGACAAGGCGGTCAATCCCGTGAACCTGTACGGGGCGACAAAGCTCGTCTCCGACAAGCTCTTCGTCTCGGCCAACGCGTACGCAGGGGCCAAGAAGACGGTCTTCAGCGTCGTGCGCTACGGAAACGTCGCCGGCAGCAGGGGCTCCGTCATCCCGTTCTTCAGGAGCCTGATCGAGAGGGGTGAAAAGGTCCTCCCCATCACGGATTTCAGGATGACGAGGTTCTGGATCACCCTCGACGAGGGGGTGGAGATGGTCTTCAGGGCCATCAGGGAGGCCAAGGGCGGCGAGATATACGTATCCAAGATACCATCCTTCAGGGTCGTCGACTTGGCCCGGGTGATAGGTCCAGATGCGAGGCTCGAGGAGGTCGGGGTCAGGCCCGGCGAGAAGCTCCACGAGATCATGATAACGAGAGAGGATTCGTGGACGTCATACGAGTACGACGACCATTACATAATATATCCCCACTTCGACTGGTGGAACACCGACGAGCACTTCACCCCCGGTGGGAGGAAGGTGGAGGAGGGGTTCCAGTACTCCTCCGACCTGAACTCGGAGTGGCTCTCCAGCGAACAGTTGAGAGACCTGCTCGGCAAGATAGACATCGTCTATTAGGATACCATGGAAAGGTTCGTACCCTACGGAAGGCAGTACATAGACGACGATGACGTCAGCGAGGTGCTGAAGGTCCTCGAGTCGGACTTCATCACGCAGGGGCCCAGGATTCAGGAGTTCGAAGAGAAGCTGGCGGAGTACTGCGGCGCCAGGTATGCAGTCGCCCTGAGCTCGGGTACCGCTGCACTGCATGCCGCTTACTCGGCCCTCGGCCTTGCGGCCGGTGATGAGATCATAACGAGCCCCATAACCTTTGCCGCCACCTCGAACGCCGCACTATACACAGGCGCAAGGCCGGTCTTCGTGGACGTGGAGCCCTGCACCGCGAACATGGACGTCGGCTTGATCGAGGGTGCGGTGACGGATAAGACGAGGATCATTGTTCCGGTCCACTACGGGGGACACCCGGTGGACCTGGAGGGCGCCTGCAGGGTCGCCAGGGATAGAGGGCTCTTCATGGTTGAGGACGCCTCTCACGCCCTCGGGGCGCGGTATGCCGGAGAGAGGATAGGCTGCTGCAGGCATTCCGATATAACGGTCTTCAGTTTCCACCCGGTCAAGCATATAACGACCGCCGAGGGTGGTGCCGTCCTCACCAACAGCGAGGAGCTCTACAGGAAGGTGCTGCTGTTCAGGTCTCACGGCATATCCAGGGACAGGTTCGTCAACAGCCCGGACGGTCCCTGGTACTACGAGATGCAGATGCTGGGATACAACTACAGGATGTCGGACCTCCAGGCCGCACTGGGGATATCCCAGATCAGGAAGCTGAAGGGCTTCATCGAAAGGAGAAGGCTCATTGCGGAGACTTACAACAACGTCTTCAGGGACAACCCCTACTTCGACATTCCCGTCGAGAAGGACTACGCGTTCTCGTCTTACCACCTGTACTCCATAAGGCTGAAGGACGGGTACAAGGACAAGAGGGGGATGGTCTTCGCGAGACTGCGGCAGAAGGGGGTGGGGGTGCAGGTCCACTACATACCGGTTTACACGCAGCCGTACTACCAGGGGCTCGGCTACGAAGCCGGCGCGTGCCCGGCGGCGGAAGACTTCTACGCGCGGGAGATGAGCATCCCCATACATCCCTCGATGACAGACGACGACATCGGCTTTGTCGTGAGGAGAATTCTCGAAGTCTTCGGAGAGATCGGCGATTGAGAATCGGGGCTGTAATTCAGGCGAGGACCTCTTCCACGAGACTGCCGGGGAAGGTCTTGAAGGACCTGCCCTACGGCAGCGGCACGACCGTGCTCGATCAGGTCATAAGGAGGGTCAAGAGGGCGCGAAGACTGGACGAGATCGTCGTGGCCACGACCGAAGAGCCCGAGGACGCCGAGATCGTGAGGATCGCTCGGAACAGGGGTGTCAGGCACCACCGGGGAAGCACGCGGGACGTGCTCGGCAGGTTCTACGCGGCTGCCGGACGGTACGGCTTGGACGTCGTCGTCAGGGTCACGAGCGACTGCCCGTGTATCGACCCCGGGCTGATCGATGCGGTGATCGAGCGACATCTCTGCGCGAAGGCCGACTATACGGCCAATACGCTCGCAAGGACGTTTCCGCGCGGCATGGACGTCGAGGTCATGAACTTCGGTGTGCTCGAGAAGGCGTTCAGTGAAGCCGTGGATGCGTACGAGCGGGAACACGTCACGCCGTTCGTATACGAGCGCGGGCGGCGTCTCTTCAGGATCGAGGGTTTCGAGTCAGCCGCGGAGGCAGGCCTTTCTGACATCAGGATAACCCTCGACACCGAGGAGGACTATGCACTGCTGTGTGCAGTCTTCGACTACCTGTATGACGAGAACGAGTTCTTCGGGGTGGAAGAGATATTGGACCTCTTTGCAGGAAAGCCCTGGCTGAAACTCATAAACAGCAGGGTGTCTCAGAAGAGAGCCCCCGGTACCTTGGCCGAAGAGATGGAGGAGGCCCTGAGGCTCCTCGGCCTGCAGGAGCTGCACCGGGCGAGGAAGCTCCTTGAGGAGCGCTATGAAGGTCTTCATATTGACTGAGGGAAGCCGGAGCGCAGGACTCGGACATGTATCGAGGTGTACGGCGCTGTATCAGGCCTTCGAGGCCGCGGGGCTGAGTCCGCGGCTCATAGTATCAGGGGACGAGACGGCCGCGTCTCTGCTCGCCGGCAGGAGTTACGACCTCTTCGACTGGAAGGAGGACACCGGAAGGCTCCTCGGTATGACGGCGGGTGCGGACATTGTGGTCATAGACTCGTATCTCGCCGGTCCCGGGCTCTACCGCGAGATATCGGAGACGGCTGGAACCGCCGTGTACATAGACGACGATCTCAGGATCGATTATCCGGCGGGGATCGTCGTGAACGGGACGGTCTTCGCCGAGCGCTTCGGGTATCCGAGGCGTGACGGCGTCGTCCACCTGCTCGGAAGCCGGTATGCCATGCTGAGAAGGGAGTTCTGGGATGTGCCCGTGAAGGAGGCGGGAGAGCGGGTCGAGACGGTGCTGATAACCCTTGGAGGCGATGACGCAAGGGACTTGACACCGCGGATACTCGCGCTGCTGAACGAGCGGGTCCCGGAGCTGAACAAGCGGGTGATCATCGGGAAGGGCTTCCGGGAGCCCGGGAGGATCGAGGCGCTCCGTGACGAGAGGACCGAACTGATATACTGCCCCGACGCTCGCGGAATGAGAGGGGCCATGCTCGCTTCCGACGTGGCCGTCTCTGCAGCCGGACAGACACTCTACGAGCTTGCGAGGGTCGGAGTCCCGACGGTCGCCGTTGCCGTGGCGGACAACCAGATGGGAAACGTCCGGGGCTGGCTCGATGCGGGGTTCATCGAGTATGCCGGGTGGTGGAGTGACGGTGAGACGCTCGTGAATGTGGTGTCGTGTCTCGACAGGCTCATGCGCCGTGGAGAGATCAGGGAGCGCATGTCCGAGGCGGGCAGGAGGCTCGTCGACGGCCGGGGTGCGAGGCGGATAGTCAGGGAGTGCATCGGCCAGAGTCTCGCAAGGCACGTCACCGTCAGGGAGGCATCGTACGACGACATGTACGAAGTCTACCGCCTGTCGAACGAGCCGGATGTGAGGGCGGTCTCTTTCCGGTCAGCCCCCATAGCGATCGAAGAACACGAGAGGTGGTTCGTGCGGAAGATGCAGGACGGCTCCTCCCTGTTGCTCGTCGCCGAGTGCAGGGGTGGGTTCGCGGGGCAGGTCAGGTTCGACGTCTCCGGAGACGAGGCTGTGGTGAGCATCAGCCTGAAGAGGGATTACAGGGGATCGGGGATCGGCCGGCATGTCCTGAAAAAGGCGCTCTCGCTCCTCACCTCCCGATTCCCGGGCGTCAGAGTGGTAAAGGCGCATGTGTTGAAGGAGAACGCTGCGTCGCTGAGGTTCTTCGAGAATGCGGGATTCAGGTTCTCGGGGGAGATGGTGATGAGAGGGCGTGAGGCCTCGGAACTGCTGTTCGACACGCGAGAGAGGGAAGACCATGGAACTGCTTATCAGGGATAGACGAGTGGGGGGCGATGAGCCCGTGTTTGTGGTTGCAGAGCTCTCCGCCAACCACAACAGGAGTTTCGACCTCGCGGTGGAGACGATCAGGGCGGCAAGGGACGCCGGTGCAGATGCCGTGAAGCTTCAGACCTATACGGCCGAGACGATCACGATAGATGCAGACAACGAGTACTTCAGGATAGATCACGGGACCATATGGGACGGCAAGACGCTGTACGAGTTGTACCGGGAGGCGTACACTCCGTGGGAGTGGCAGCCGAAGCTGAAGGAGACAGCCGAAGACCTCGGGCTCGTCTGCTTCTCCACCCCGTTCGACAGGACCGCCGTGGACTTTCTCGAGTCCATGGACGTGCCGGCCTACAAGGTCGCGTCGTTCGAGATAACCGACATCCCGTTGATAGAGTACATTGCGTCCAAAGGAAAGCCGGTCATCATATCCACGGGCATCGCCGGGCCGTGCGAGGTGTGGGAGGCGGTGGAGGCGTGCAGGAGGGCCGGCAACGACCGGATCGCACTCATGAAGTGCACGTCGGCATATCCGGCACCCCCCGAGGAGGCCAACCTGAGGACCATCGCGAACATGGCCGATACGTTCGGAACGGTTGTCGGCCTCTCGGATCACACACCCGGTACGGCGACCCCTGTTGCCGCCGTGGCCCTCGGGGCCAGGATAATCGAGAAGCACCTGATCCTCGACAGGGGCCTCGGCGGACCCGATGCTCCGTTTTCCCTCGAGCCCTCGGAGTTCAGGTCCATGGTCGACTCTGTGAGGGAGGCTCAGAAGGCGGTCGGCGGCATAAGCTACGAACCTCCCCCGAGTGCGGTGAAGAACAGGAGGTTCCGCCGCTCCCTGTTCGTCGTGCGTGACGTCGGGCCCGGGGAGGAACTGACCGGAGAAAATGTCAGGTCCATCAGGCCCGGCTTCGGACTGCCCCCGAAGTACATGAGGGACGTCACTGGAAGGAAGTTCAGGAGGAGTGTCAGGAGAGGCACGCCGTTGAGCTGGGACATGCTCGAGTAGGTGTGTCCGGTTACACCGTTGTCCCTGCGGCGCATCGGTCGCTGCGCAGACCACGATACATCAGGATAGGGGAATAGTGTAAGTTGATACGGGTTTCATTGATCAGCCTTTTCATACGCGGCGGAAGCATACTGTCACGCTTTGCACTGTTTACATTCCTGGGAAAGTTCCTCTCCACCAGCGACTACGGAGTGTTCGGGCTCCTGCAGTCGAGCCTTGCGATCGGCGTCTACCTGATCGGGCTCGACCTGTACGTCTATACGAACCGCGAGATACCGAAGAGGGACATCCGGGGGGTCCAGGCCGTGATACAGTCCCAGTTCTCGGTGCACGTCATGGCCTATGCGGCCTTTCTCCTCCTCGTACTCCCACTGCTTTCGGACAGGTTCATACCGTCGAGATACATCGTATGGTTCGGTGCGCTGCTGCTCTTCGAACACGGCACGTTCGAGATCGTCAGGATGCTGATAGCCCTCCAGCGGCCGCTCCTCGCCAACCTGCTCGTCTTCCTCCGCAGCATCCTCTGGATATCAGCGTTCATAGTCGCGTCCCGCCTCTACCCGGGCCTGCTCACCATAGAGAGCCTCCTCGCCTTCTGGGTCTCGGGGCTCTTCCTCGCATTCGCCGCAGGCGTCGCCCTGCTGTTCCGGGTGGGGGTCCTGCCGTTCGAGTCCTGGAGGGTGGACTTCGGGTTCGTCAGGGCCGCCCTGAAGGGGTCGTCGGTGTTCCTGGCGGCCTCTGTATGTTACAAGGTCGTGGAGTTTTCCAACCGCTACTTCCTCATGTACTACCACTCATCGTTCGAGGTCGGGATATATTCGTTCTTCCAGAACATCGTCAACCTGATGGATGTCTTCATATATGCGGCCGTTGTGATGATAATCCTGCCCAAGGTCATCGAGTCGAGGAGCAGGCAGGAGCTGAAGGCCTACCGTGCAAGGCTCGAGCTCATGTACAGCGGCATACTCTACGGGACGGTCTTCATGACCCTCGCCCTCTTCTTCGCGGTCGATCCCTTCCTGAGGTTCATAGGCAAGGAGGAACTCGTGAGCAACATCCTCATATTCAAGGTCCTGCTGCTGAGCAGCATGTTCCTCTGCCTCTCGCAGATCGGGCACTACACCCTTTACGTGCTGAACCGGGACAGGGCGATCCTGCTTGCCAGCTTTGCAGGGGCCGTGTCCAATGTGGTCCTGAACGTCGTCCTGATCCCTGAGCACGGACTGTTCGGGGCCGCCGTCTCGACCGTGACCTCTGTCGTGGTCATGGGCGGACTCAAGCTGTACCTGGCGCAGCGGCTCGAGACCCTCGGGCTCGGTGCCGTCATACAGGGGCCTGCAAGGTTTGTGGTTACACACCTGCAGAGGGCGCTCCCTTGGAAGAGGCCGCTGTAGGTGGGTCGCCGGAGGAGGTATTGTTCGAGATGACGATGGAGATCATTGCAGAGACCGCCCTGGTGTCGATGATCGCGGCTGCCACCGCGTGGTTCTACCTGAGGCTGAGACGGAGTATGTCCATAAGTACGCTCATGCTCGGATATGCAGGTGCAACCGTCTGTTTCGGCTATCTCATGATGCCGTACTCGCTCGCACACTACGGGATCGAATTCCGCTCATACTACTACCAGGGTTATTTCATGAAGTCGGTGGCCCTCTTCGCCCTCTCTTTCGTCTCGATGCTCTGCCTCAGCTCGGTCGCCTCACGCATGCTCGGAGGCAGGCCGCCCGTGAGGCTCGTCTTCAGGATCACGAATCCCGACGTCTTCGTGTTGACGGTGGGCTTCTTCATACTTGTCGGCATCGCCTTCTTAGCCTACATATACCGAGACATCGGGACGGCTCCGATCCTCGCCCCCGACCCGATAAGCGCGAAGTTCTACCTCTTTGCACAGCACAAGATAACGTCCACCCTGGCGGTCAACTTCCTCTCGTTTTCGAATGCACTGCTGGTGATCTACTTCCTGAAGACGCGGAGGAAGGATGTGCCGAGCATACTGATGTTCGTGGTCTCGAATCTCGTGCTGCTGACGACGATGAAGAGGGCCCCCCTGCTGCTGCCCTATTTCTACCTCGCCGTTGCATGGGTGCTCTTCTCCAACAGGCTGAGGCTGAAACACCTCGCGGCGATCGGATCCATCATCCTTGCGGGAGTGGGACTGTGGTACGTCGGAGAGTTGTCGTTCAGCCTCTCCGGCTTCCTGTCGGTCTTCTCGTCCAACGTCTTTGTCGAGCCGCGGGAGCTCGGCAGGGTCTTCATGGACGCAGGCCCGCGCATGGAGTACTCCCTCGGCAGAACGTACGTGGTCGGCCTCTTCAACGTCGTCCCGACCTCAATCTGGGACCTGAAGAGGGACTACTATATCGTCAGGCTCGTCGCCAGGGTCCTCGGACTGGATTACGAGATGAGCGGGGTGCCGAGAATCAGCATGGTCGGCGAGGCGTATCTGAATTTCGGGATCGCCGGCGTGGTCCTCGTCTCGGGCATCTTCATGTTCGTGGTGGAGGCGGTCAACAACTACTACCTCTTTGTCAGGTCGCTGCCGCTGTCGAGGAGGGACAAGATGGCCGTCATGGTGATACTGGCCGTAGTCGTCAAGGACCTCCTCGGCTTCTACGGCTCGGGAAGCTCCGTCTTCCTCTTTGTGTACATCAAGCTTCTGATAGCTTTCTGCCTGCTCTTCTGGGGCAGCGTCAAGTTGTACCGTTACACGCGGATCGAGTAGGGATTGGAGATTTGTCATGAGACTGCTGTTCGACTGTCACCTCGATGAGACTCCTTTCTTCATCGAGCTCATGAAGTACATGGAGGCCGAACTGGGCGTTCATGCCGCAGCCGTCACACTGGGCGGCAGGCGGCTGAGACAGCTCGCTGAGAACGGCATCCTTACACACAACGTCTCTTCATACATAAGGGACAACATGGAGACCATCCGGAGAGAGATGGCGAACCCCGAGCGGTACGAGGCGTACAGGGTGGATGACTTCGGCCTCAATGCGGCGATCAGTGCCGAGAGATACCGCGGGAAGCTCGATCCTTCTTCCCATCTGGAGCTGCTCATAGGATCGCTGCTCTTCTGGGAAGAGATGTTCGGCAACTACGACTACGTTGTCGGCCCGGGTATGGCCTTCACGCTTCACTTCACCGCATACCTCTCTTCAGTCAAGAGGTTCAACCGCTCCAAGTACCTCGCCATCCTGACCACGAGGAATCCGAACGGGAGGGTGGTCTTCTGCGGAAACCACTTCGACAGCTGGGAGTCCGTACGGAGACGCTACGAGGAATTGCTCGGGAAGCGGCTCACCCCGGACCAGGAGCGCCTCGCCGAGAGCTTCATCAGGAACTTCAGGCAGAGCCGCTCGGTGCCGGAGTACATGAGGCTCCGGTACCAGAAGCCGGGGATCAGGGGGGATCAGGTCTCTGAAGTCTTCAGGAGGTACTGGGGTTACCACGTGCAGGGCTGGAAGGACGATCCCTATGACTACTACACGCAGGAGCCCTCGTTCTACATCAGGAAATACCTCTTCAGGTTCCTGAAGAGCTTCCTCGACAGGAGATACTTCAGGGACAAGCAGCCTGACCCGGGCGGGTACGGCAGGTTCCTGTACTTCCCGCTCCATTTTCAGCCCGAGGCGACGACCCTGCTCCAGGCCCCTCTCTACGTCGACCAGATAAACTTCCTGAGCAATCTCTCCAAAGTGCTCCCCTTCGGTTACAGGATAGTCGTGAAGGAGCATCCGAGCTCAGTGGGGTACAGGCCTCCGGGATACTACAGGAGGATAGAGGACATCCCCAACGTGACCCTCCTGTCGCCCTATGCCGACTCTCACGCACTGATACGGAAGGCCTTCGCCGTCGTGGTCCTGTCCGGGACCGTGGGCTGGGAGGCCTTGCTGTACAGGGTGCCCGTGATAGCCTTCGGCCGGTCGTTCTACAACGACTCGGAACTGGTATACAGGTGCAGCCACTACAGCGAGTTCCAAGGGATTGTCGATACGATCAGGAGGCAGACCGTGAACAGGCCGGGCGACTATGACGAGATGCTGAAGAAGTTCGTCGTGGCGATCCATGAATGCACATACGGGGGCTACTTCACGGTCCCGAAATTCGATGCGAGGGTCATGAGCAGGGAGAACATAAGGAATATTGCGCTGGCCGTGGTGGAAGAGATCAGACGGAGGGAGGAGGCCCGTGATGATGCATGAGGGTGCGCGTGTCGGCGGCCGGGGAGAAGGCTCGGCGGGCATGCCTTCCATAATCGTGCCCGCCTACAATGCCGAGAGGACCATAGGCCGTTGCCTCGACGCCCTCATGCGGCAGGACTATGCCGGTGACTACGAGGTGATAGTCGTCGACGACGGCTCCACGGACGCAACCCCCGACATAGTCGCCGGCTACGAGGGGGTCAGGCTCGTGAGACAGCCGAACGCCGGGCCGGCTGTCGCGCGAAACAGGGGTGCCTCGGAGGCGAGGGGCGATATAATCCTCTTCACGGATTCAGACTGTGTGCCGGAAGAGGACTGGGTCTCCGAGATGCTCCGGCCGTTCGGTGAGGCGGACGTCGTCGGCGTCAAGGGCAGATACAAGACCGGGCAGAAGGAGATCACCGCGCGGTTCGTACAGATCGAGTACGAGGACAAGTACGCCTACATGCTGAGAGGCGACTACATAGACTTCATAGACACATACTCTGCCGGCTTCAGGCGGGATGTGTTCATCGGGCTGGACGGCTATGATCCGGACTTCCCGGTGGCGTGCGCCGAGGACGTCGAGCTGTCCTACAGGCTGTCACGGCTCGGTTACAAGATGGTCTTCAATCCCGACGCCGTGGTCTACCACCTGCACCCCGACAGGCTCGGTGACTACCTCAGGAAGAAATACAAGTTTGCATACTGGAGAGTGGTGGCCGTGCGGAAGAACCCCGACAAGCTGATAAGGGATTCGCACACCCCACAGGTGATGAAGCTGCAGCTGCTCTTTCCCCCGGCCCTCCTGGCGGGTACGGTGTTTGCCGCCGCGGGCGGGAAGGGAGGGCTCGCCGTGCCGGCCCTGCTCCTCCTGCTCTTTCTCTGCACGACCGTGCCGTTTGTATCGAGAGCGATCCGGAAGGACTTCGCAGTGGGTCTCCTGTCTCCCGTGCTCCTCTTCCTCAGGGCTTCGGCCCAGTTCCTCGGTGTTGCCGGAGGTCTTGTCCGCCTGCTCGGAAGTGGAGGCAGGACGTGAGGTGCCCGACCGCCTCATCCCCGGAGGGTGTCCTCCGGCGGCAGGCCTGTAGCGGAACCGTCGCTCGATCTGTTATAATTAATGTTGTGCCGTCGGCCCGACGATCACGGGTGCCCGAAGGGGTGCGCCCGGCTGAAGCGGCCATGGTGCAAATCTACTCAGCAAGGAGGCAGTGGTGAGAGAGGGCATTCATCCAGACTACAG
>DRKX01000017.1 GCA_011051565.1 Nitrospirota bacterium
TTCCCTCGAGTCCGGCCTCGGTGGTCGTGAACCTCCCGCGGTCGTCCACCGGGGTCAGTATATCGAGGCCGTACTTCATACCGGCGATGTAGTCGTCCTCACCGTGGCCCGGAGCTATGTGGACGATGCCCGTCCCCTCCGAGGTCGTCACGAAGTCGCCTGTTATGACGACCGAGTCCCTCTCGATGAACGGGTGCCTCGCCTTGACGCCCTCGAGCTCTCCGCCCTTGAGCACCTTGACGGTTCGGCCCTTTATGCCGAGCTTCTCCGCCGTCCGTTCAGCGAGGTCCGCAGCGACTACGTAATAGTCGCCTCCGGACTCCACGACCGAGTACTCCACGTCGGCATTGACCGCGAGGGCGAGGTTGGCCGGGAGGGTCCAAGGAGTGGTTGTCCATATGATGAAGTACAGATCGCCATCCGGAACGATCCCCCTTGCGTCCTGTTCCGAGACCCTGAACCTGACATAGACGGAGGTGGAGACCTTCTCGGCATACTCGACCTCGGCCTCGGCCAGTGCGGTCATGCAAGAGGGACACCAGTGCACGGGCTTCTTGCCCTTGTACACATAGCCCTCTCTCACGAACCTGCCGAACTCCCTTGCTATGGATGCCTCGTAGTCGTAAGACATAGTGAGGTAGGGAGTCTCCCAGTCCCCGAACACGCCGAGCCTCATGAACTCCTCCCTCTGAATGTCGACGAACCTGCCGGCATACTCCCTGCAGAGCCTGCGCTTCTCGATTACAGGTGTCGTGTGCTTCTTGCTGCCGAGGTTCTTGTCCACCTGCAGCTCTATGGGCAGGCCGTGGCAGTCCCAGCCGGGAACGAACGGCGCATAACTGCCCCTCATGCTCTTGTACTTAACGATTATGTCCTTGAGGACCTTGTTGAGGGCATGCCCCATGTGTATGTGGCCGTTCGCGTACGGAGGGCCGTCATGCAGGATGAAGGGCCTCCCCTCCCTGTTCTTCTCCTGCAGCTTCGTGTATATCCGCCGCTCCTGCCAGAACCTGAGCATCTCGGGCTCCCTGCGGGCGAGGTCGGCCTTCATGGGGAAGGCGGTCTGTGGCAGGTTCAGCGTATCCTTGTAGTTCCCCGGCATAGTTAATAAACATAACCGTGATCAGGGGAAAAAGTCAAGGAAACACCCCTCTGCAGGCCGCGCCGACGCCGGGCCTTCGGGTGACCTTGATAAAATGGTTTGAAACAGGTACTATATTTAGACTCAAAAACCGGCAAACGTACCCGATCGCGGTACGGTCTCGCCGTCAAGTCGAGAATAATATCGTGGAGGTGGAAATGTTTGATTCCATAGCGTGGGCGATGGCCCCGGCCCCTCAGGGTGGAGCAGAGGGAGGGCCGCAGGCGGTATTTGCGAACTTCTTGCCTTTGATAATCATATTCGCCATCTTCTATTTCCTGCTCATAAGGCCCCAGCAGAAGAAGGCGAAGCAGCACAGGGAGATGGTGGCGGCGCTGAAGAAGGGAGACAAGGTGATAACGAGCGGCGGCATATACGGGGTGGTGGACTCCGTCGGTGAGAGTACCGTCACGGTCAAGGTCGCCGAGAACGTGAAGATCAAGCTTGGAAAGGCACATATTGCAGCCGTCAGGTCCACTGCAGAAGAAGACTGAGCCGGATATAGAGAGGCTCCTCGACAATCAGAGGGCCCGTCTCTATATAGAAGAAGCAGACAGATACCTCGACAGTATCGGCTACACAGAGCATGGGCTCAGGCACTGCGGTATCGTCTCGAAGACGGCCTACAGGATACTGAAGAGGCTCTCCTATCCCGAAAGGAGTGCAAAGCTCGCAGCTGCAGCGGGCTTTCTGCACGACATCGGAAACCTGCTTGGCAGGAAGATGCACCACAAGATGGGGGCGCTCCTGGCCAAGGAGGTGCTCGAAGAGGTCGGGTTCGACCTCGTGGACATAACGAGGATCATGACGGCCATAGTGATACACGAGGAGGACGAGGGTTCGATACCGGATGAAGTGGCAGCGGCACTCCTGATAGCAGACAAGTCCGACGTCCACCGCAGCAGGGTTAGAAACCCCTCGATGGTCACGGAGGACATACACGACAGGGTCAACTATGCCGCGACAGAGTCTGAACTCATTATAGAGCCCGAGCAGAAGCTGATAACCCTCTCCCTCGTCATCGACACCAGGATGTCCCAGGTCATCGAGTACTTCGAGATATTCCTGTCGAGGATGACCTCCTGCCGCAGGGCGGCAAAGGTGCTCGGCACGGAGTTCAAGCTCGTGATCAACAATACAAGAATGGCGTAAGGAGGATAGATGAAGAATATCAGGTGGAAAGTGGCCCTCATCGCCGGCACCGTGGTTCTTGCCATCGTATTCTTTCTTCCGAACACCCCGGCGTTCAAGTACATGCCCGAGTGGTGGCAGGAGAACATGCCGAACCGCGGCATTGCGCTCGGCCTCGACCTGCAGGGCGGCATTCACCTCGTCTTCGAGGTGGACGGTGACAGGGCGGTGGAGATAACCACGGAGAGGATCGCCCAGAGGCTGAAGGACATCCTGGAGAAAGAGAATCCAGGCGTGGAGGTGAAGGCCGAAGGCCTGCAGATAAAGATCTCGCCGGATACGCCCGAGATAAGGCGCGCGGTTGAGGATGCATACGCAAACCTCGAGGTCGTCCCCTCCGGCGAGGCCCTCGCCTTCCGGATATCCCCTGTTGAGGCGAAGAGGATACGCGACAACGCCACCGAGCAGGCGCTCGAGACCATCCGCAACAGAGTCGACCAGTTCGGCGTGGCAGAGCCCGTCATCCACCGCCAGGACGAAAACGAGATCGTCGTCCAGCTGCCCGGCTACAAGGATCCGAAGAGGGCTGTCGAGCTGATAGGCAAGACCGCGCAGCTCGAGTTCATGCTCGTCGATGACGAGTCTCCGGTGGCCGCCGAGCTTCCGTTCAGGGTCAAGCCCGGTGAGGAAGACGAGGTGATCGAGAAGTTCAAGGACCGGATACCTGACGACGACGTCATCCTGTTTCAGCGGATACAGAACAAGGAGACCGGCGAGGTCTTCAAGAGGCCCTTTCTGCTGAAGAAGGAGGTGCTCCTGTCGGGCGACCTCCTTGCAGAGGCGAGGGTCGCGATAGACCAGAGGTTCAACGAACCCTATGTATCCCTGACGTTCAACAGCACGGGCGCGAAGATATTCGAAGAGATCACCGGCAAGTACGTGAAGAAGCGCCTTGCAATAATACTCGACGGCAATGTCTACTCCGCACCCGTCATACAGGAGCGGATAGCGGGCGGCAACGCGCAGATAACGGGCGCGTTCTCGCTTGATGATGCCAAAGACCTCGCCATCGTGCTCAAGGCCGGTGCACTGCCCGCACCGGTAAAGCTCATCCAGAACGTCACCGTGGGGCCGTCCCTCGGCAGGGACTCCATCGAGGCAGGGAAGAAGGCCGGGGTGATAGCCGTGCTCCTCGTGGTAGCCTTCATGGCCCTCTACTACAAGGTGTCCGGCCTCATAGCAGACCTTGCCATGGTGCTCAACGTCGTGCTCCTCCTTGGCGCCATGGCCGCCCTCAACGCCACTCTCACGCTCCCGGGCATGGCCGGCATAGTGCTCGCCATAGGGATGGCCGTGGACTCGAACGTCCTGATGTTCGAGAGGATGAGGGAGGAGCTCAGGGCCGGCAAGACCCCGAGAGCGGCCGTGGACTCCGGCTATGACAAGGCCTTCATCACCATAGTCGATGCACACATCACCACGCTCATCACCGCGGCCGTTCTCTACCAGTTCGGAACCGGCCCGATAAAGGGGTTCGCCGTGACCCTCTTCCTCGGCGTGCTCATAAACCTCTTTACCGCGCTCGTCGGCACTAAGACGGTGTTCGATATCATAAACTCGAGAAGGGAGGTCAGGAAGCTGAGCATATGATAGAGATAATCAGGAAGACAGATATCGACTTCATGGGATTGCGGAAGATCACGATCGTCGTCTCGGGCGTCCTCCTCCTGCTGGGGTTTACGGCCGTTTATCACCTTGTGACCGGCTCCGCCAACCTCGGCATAGACTTCGCCGGCGGAACGGCAGTGCAGATAAAGTTCGAAAAGCCCGTGAAACTCCAGCAGGTGAGGGACGTGCTGGAGGCAGGCGGCATCAAGGACTTCGACCTTCAGGACTTCCCCACGGTGAACAAGGTCCTCATCCGTATAAAGAAGAGCCAGGAGAAGCTCGGCGGGCTCTCGGAACAGATAGTGACGACCCTGAGGAACGGCTTCAAGGACAACACGCTGACGGTCGACTCCACGACCGAGATCGGACCCAAGGTCGGGGCCAAGTTGAGGCGCGACGCGATATGGGCCATAGTGCTCGCCACCATATTCATCCTCATCTACATCGCCTGGCGGTTCCAGTTCAGGTTCGGCGTAGGCGCCACTGCAGCCACCTTTCACGACGTGCTCGTGGTGCTCGGGCTCTTCGACCTCATGGGCAAGGAGATAAACCTGATTCTCGTCAGCGCGCTCCTGACCATCGCAGGTTACTCGCTGACTGACACGGTGGTCGTGTTTGACCGCATAAGGGAGAACCTGAGGTTCATCACCAAGGAACCGGTGGAGCAGGTGATCAACAAGAGCATAAACGAGGTCCTCTCGAGGACCATCATCACCTCGCTCACCACACTGCTTGCCGCAGGCGCGCTCTACTTCTTCGGCGGCGAGGTCATACACGACTTCGCACTCGCCATGATCCTGGGCATAGCCGTCGGGACCTACTCCTCCGTATTCGTCGCAAGCCCTATAGTGCTGCTCTGGAAGAAGGACGGTTCACTGACGGCCAGGAAGAAGGGGTAGGCGGGCTTGTTTCGAACATGAACCACGGCTGATTGAAGACCTGCGGAGCGTGAATGCCTGATAGAAGGTGGCTTGTACAGAGGACCAACCCGGACTATGTTAGATACCTGTCGAGGGCCGCTTCGGTCTCTCAGGCATTCGCCCAGATACTGATAAACAGGGGGGTCAGCACCCCTGAGCACGTGAGGGCCTTCCTCGACCCCGCAATGGAGCGCCTCTCCGACCCCTTCGAACTCCCCGGCATGAAAGAGGCGGTGGAGGTCGTGCGCGGCGCTGTCAGCGCCGGCCGTAGGATACTCGTACACGGCGACTATGACGCAGACGGGCTGACCGGTACCGCCGTCATGGTGAGTGCGCTCAGGCGTCTCGGTGCCGAGGTGTATCACTTCATACCGGAGCGCCTGGTGCACGGCTACGGCTTCAATGCGCCTGGCGTCGAACATGCAA
>DRKX01000018.1 GCA_011051565.1 Nitrospirota bacterium
CCGAAGTACTCGTCAGCGATCTTCTGGAGCCTTGCCTGGAGGAGCTTGGGCTTGATGTAGTTGGGGTTCATCGACGGATCAGTGGTCGCGTTCTTGTACTTCTCGTAGATCTCGAACGGCAGATAGAGCTCTGCTGCTATCTCGTCAGCGGTCTTGTTCAGCGTAGGAGTGAAGTCCTTGTGGTCGAGAATGAAGGCCACAGCGTTCTTGGCCGCGATCCTGCCCTCGGCGTGGGAGCCGGAGGAGAACTTGTGACCCGATGCACCGCAGATGTCACCCATCATGAAGAGCCCCTCGACGGTCGACATCCTGTTGTAGCCCCAGTGCCACTCTGCAGGGGCACCCAGGTCGTTCGGACCGCTCACCCAGAAGCCTGCGCATCCGGCGTGCGAGCCGAGGAGATAAGGCTCTGTCGGCATTATCTCGGAAGGCTGCTTGTCCGGCTCGACGTTCTCGCAGGCCCAGAGGCCGGCCTGACCGATACACATGTCGAGGAAGTCCTCCCAGGCCTCTGCCTCGAGGTGCTTGATCTTCTTCTTTGCCTCTTTCTCGCCGAGCTTCTCCACGAACTCCTTGTTTATGGCCTGCATGGCCTCATGGGTCCTCATGATGATCGGGCCCTTGCCGAGCTTCATGTCCCTCATCATCAGATGGTTCCTGATCGCCGTACCCATCTTGTCGACATAGTCGCCGTACTTGGCCTTAGCCTCGGCAATGGCCTCCTGGTTCGCGCAGTAGTCTTCTCCGAGGCTGTTGGTGGCCTTGGCCTTGAAGAAGAGGAACCATGCACCGACAGGACCATAGCCGTCCTTGAACCTCGCAGGGACGAACCTGTTCTCCATCATGGTGAGCTCTGCGCCGACCTGCATGCCGAGAGCATAACCGGAACCGGAGTTCCAGACAGGATACCACGCCCTGCCCTTACCTTCCTCCGAAGACCTCGGCCTGAAGACGTTGACCGCTCCACCGGCGCCGAGACAGATGGCCTTGGCCCTGAATATGTACAGCTTGTTCTCCCTGACGCTGAAGCCGGCGGCTGCAGCAACTCTGTTCTCAACGTTGGCATCCTTGAAGAGCTTGACGATGAAGACCCTCTCGAAGTGGTTCTGCTCCATGCCGGTCGCCTGCCTGTTGATCTCGAGCGCCTTCTTTGCAGCCTCGGCGACGATGACCTTGTAGGACTCACCGTTGATCATGATCTGCCAGCGGCCGGACCTGACAGGGGTTCCACCGTCCTTGAGCATCGGCTTGCCGGCATCCTTCGCCTGGAAACCGTCCAGCGAGAATCCGTCGTCGCCCTTCTTCCAGATCGGGAGACCCCACTCCTCGAAGAGATGGACTGAATCGTCGACATGCCTTCCGAGGTCATAGACGAGGTCTTCCCTGATTATGCCCATGAGGTCGCCCCTGACGTACCTGACGTAGTCGGCGGGATCGTTCTCGCCCATGTAGGTGTTGATGGCGGAGAGTCCCATCGCCACGGCACCGCTCCTGTCGGTTGCGGCCTTGTCCACCATGGTTATCCTGATCCCCTGCGGGGTCGCCCAGCGGGTGGCCTCGAACGCCGCACCGCAGGCCGACATACCACCGCCGATGATCAGGAGATCGGTCTCAACCTCCACGACCTCGGGCTTCTGGCAATATGAAAATGTACATGTTTCCTTTTCCATGTTCAAGCCTCCTTAGTAAGAGTTTACTTTATTGTGGGCATCGTCACACCCGCACCCTGCTGGGTAAAATGTCCGGGCTCCTTGATCCTCGAGATGTCGGCCTCGGGCTTGCCTGCATAGGGGTCGATCGAGCCTTCCGCCGTGGTCCTGATCGGGAACTTGAACCTCTTGAGCGTGCCGTTCCTGAACTTGATCGTCCACATGATGGCATCGGTACCCCTCAGAGGAATGACGTTTCCGCCGAGCGGGTTGAAGTCCTGATAGCCCCTGACCTCGATAGCCTGCTGAGGGCATATCTTGACGCAGTTGTAACACTCCCAGCACTGATCAGGCTCCTGGTTCCAAGCCTTCATCCTGTCGCGATCGAGCTTCATAAGGTCATTGGGACAGATGTACATACATGCCGTCCTTTCCTGCCCTTTGCAGCCGTCGCACTTTTCAGTAATCACATAACTTGGCATACTGAATACCTCCTCACATTAGATTTAGGGTTTGCAGCTAAACTACAAATTAAGATCGAGGTCCTCTCCACCTCCCTTCACTCGTGTATTGATGACCGACGGGTGCAAACCTTCGACGCCGAGTGAATCACGAGCCTCAGCTCATGCCCCCTCTGCATATTTGTGCATCTTTATCTCCACCTTCTCCGTGAGTCCCCGGTAGTAGTCGCTCAGTATCTTCAGGACCTCCGGGCGGCTGAACTTCTCGGAGACCTCCTCGCCCTCGGAAAGCATCTTCCTAAGCTTCGTCCCGCTCAGGATCAGCCTGTCCTCCTTGCTGTGAGGACATGTCTTCATCGAGGCCATGCCGTCGCACTTGTAGCAGTAGAACGTCCAGTCGATCTTGAGCGGCTTCGTCTCGAGGGCGTCCTCGGGTATCTCGTCGAATATCTTCTGCGCGTCGAACGGCCCGTAGTAGTCTCCAACCCCGGCATGGTCACGGCCGACTATCAGGTGGCTGCAGCCGAAGTTCTGCCTGAAGACGGCATGCAGCAGGGCCTCTCTCGGACCTGCGTATCTCATGTCCAGAGGATAACCGCCGACCGTTATGGTGTCCTTGACGTAATAGTTCTCGATCAGGGCGTCAATGGCACTCTGCCTCACGTCTGCAGGAATGTCGCCGGGCTTGAGTTTTCCAAGCAGCATATGGATGTAAACGCCGTCGCAAATCTCGATTGCAATCTTGGTGAGATACTCGTGGGAACGGTGCATAGGGTTGCGGGTCTGGAACGCCGCGACCGTGGACCAGCCCTTCTCCTCGAAAATCCTCCTCGATTCCTCGGGCCTCATGTAGACACCCTTGTACTCCTCGGGGAACCTCCCCTCGCTCAGCACCTTCACAGGCCCGGCGAGGTTCACCTCTCCCTGCGCCATCACCTTGGCAACACCCGGGTGTTCGGTATCGTCGGTCCCGAAGACCTTCTTGCACTCGTGAACCTTGTCTATGGTGTACTTCTCCTTGACCGTCATCGTGGCCATTATCTCGCCCGACTCCTCGTCGATCAGGGCGACGTCCTCACCTATCTTGATGCTGTCTGCATTGCCCTTCGTGGTGGAGAGGGTGATAGGGATCGGCCAGAAGGTCCCGTCCGCCATCTTGTACTCGTCACAGACTCCCTTCCAGTCCTCGTAACCCATAAATCCTTCGATCGGGGTGAACCCCCCTATCCCCATCATTATAAGATCGCCCGTCTCCCTCGAGGTCATCCTCACAGCGGTGAGGGACTTGGCTCTTTCCTTCTCTTCTTTCAGCTCTTCCCCCTCAAGCAGCAGGGGCTTGAGTCTCTTCTCTTTGCCATGCGGATTTACCAGTGCCATAGAATCCTCCTTCGTTGATTTGTTCTTGAAGTCAGCAATACGCCAAAAGACTGAAAAATCTACCCACAAGAAGGGCCTGCCCCCTATCCACCGAGCATGGAGCAGATCTTGGCGAATATCTCGTCGATCTCTCCCGTACCCTCCACGCTCTTGAGGATACCCTTGTTCTTGTAGTACTCGATCAGGGGCGCGGTCTGGGCCTCGTACACCTCAAGCCTCTTTCGGATGGTCTCCTCCTTGTCGTCGTCCCTCTGATAGAGCTCTCCGCCGCACTTGTCGCAAACCCCCTCCTTCTGTGACGGCGAGAAGTAGATGTTGTACATCTGGCCGCACTGCCTGCATGTCCTCCTGCCGGTAAGCCTCTTCATCAGGATATCCATATCGACATCAACGCTGAGCGCCACCTCGAGGGGGATGCCCATCTCCTCCAACACCTTGTCGAGGACTTCCGCCTGGGCTGTGTTGCGTGGAAAACCGTCGAGGATGAACCCCTTCTTGCAGTCGTCCTGAGCAAGCCTCTCCTTCACCAGGCCTATGACCACCGAGTCAGGGACGAGTTCACCCTTGTCCATGTAGGATTTTGCTTCCTTTCCGAGGGGAGTGCCGTCTGCAACGGCCTTTCTGAGGATGTCTCCGGTAGATATCTGGGGGATGCCGTACTTGTCCACGAGCTTCTTGGCCTGTGTCCCCTTACCTGCCCCGGGTGCGCCAAGCAGTACTATTCTCATTAAAATACCTCCATTATTATAGATTTTCCGTTTGAGTGTCTGCTCAGGAAACGCACTATACTACATAAAGAAAAAGTTTTATTTCAAGAAAAAAATTACAATCACAACATAAGATTTATTTATATTTTTCCGGGGGATTTCCGTGTAGGCGTACGTGTGGCGCGGGAACGAGGTTATCGCCAGCGGCAGCCGGTCGGCTCCTCGGCTGGTGTGGGCGATGTTATTATAATACAACTCGGCAGCAGGCGGTCAAGGACCGTGGCTGCCACGGCCCTTGACCGCCGCCCTGTCGCCGATCTAATCTGCAGTACGGGGGTTCGGTGCGATCCAGACCCCCCAGTAGGGGTTGTATCCCTCTTCGGCAAATATGTACCAGGCCGTGGCTCCGACGTGCACGCGGCTGAGGTAGTTCCACTCGAACCCTGTAGTGACCCCGTCGTGACAGGCCGCGACGATCCCCTTGCCGTTGTTGTTGGCCGCCGAAGTCATGGCCCTGCGCAGCTCGGAAACGTAGAGGGCCGACTTGTCGGCCGCACCGGTCATCTGGTAGGCGACCGCCATCTGGGCCGTTCCCTCGAACCAGACCCCGTCCCTGTCGTTGTTGAAGTCGAACCCCTTGAAGCCGTGATGTTCGACATAGGTGCCGCGCTCCGCCCAGTCGAGGGCTGAATAGTAGTCACCCAGCGCCATCACTGCCCATGCCTGGATGTCCACGGGGATGTTGGGTGTGCCGAGCCCGTTCAGGTTCCTGTTGACGGTACAGCCGTCATCAAGGGTGCCGGTCCAGAAGTATCCACCCTCGTCATTCCACATGGACTCAACAAAGCCCCTGGCATGAAGGGCCCTCTCCTTCCACTTCTCCTCACCGGTCTCCTGATACAGGAGCATGAAGGCGGCGTATATATCGATGTTGTGTTCCGTAGCCTTGTACAGGAGTTTCACCTGTCCGCCGGGTGAGGAGGCCGACTCCTCCCAGCCGGAGTAGCCGCCCGTATAGCCACCGGCACACCGGTCGTCCCGCGTCATCTTCTCGATCCACTCGCCCAGGGCCGATGCGGCCTCGAGGTATTCGGCACCGCCTGCCCTCCTGTAGTAGTTGAGCAGGGCGATCATGGGCCAGGCTACGTTCCCCGTATGGGTACTCACCATGAACTCGTCCTCATACCATGCTGTGCCCTCGGCGTCCCACCATCCCGGCATGCGGACCGTGGCGGTCCTGCCCCGCGGTGTCCAGCCGGGGAAGAGAGCGAGGTCTCCCCCCTGGTAGCCGTTCCTCAAGCGGTTGTCGGTGAAGTAGCGGTCGTTGTTGACGGCGTACACAAAGGCATCCGCCAAGAGACCGGCCCTCTCGAGGTCTTCCGGCCTTCCCCTCGATAGGAAGGCGAGCAAGGCAAGGGCATTGTCGTATCCGAAGGCCGTGTTATTCGTGGTCGTATCGAAGTCGGACGACGAAGGGATGGTCTCGAAGCTGACGAGAAAACGGGGCTCATCGAGCCTGCCCTTGTCGTAGCCCACGTCGTCGATATAGAAGGTTATGTCCCGGCCGCCGTTCTCGTACGCGTTCGTCACCCAGGCGAACCCACCGATGACGTAACCGAGGTCCAGGCCCCTGAGGTCTATCGTGTACTCCTGCCAGCTGTCCGACAGGGTTATAAACCCGGTGGAGACCTTGGGCGAGGAATCTGGGTAAGGAGCGGTGGGAAGCCCTGTCCACGGGTCCCTGCCCACGCCGAAGGCAAAAAACTCCACCCTTTCTCCACCCACTTCACCCCTTGCATGGAATGTGAGCTTTGTGGCCCCCGACAGGTCAAGCCCTGCTTCTGGGTAGTCGCCCCAGTTCTGGCGCGGCACGGTATCCTCGCCCTCGAGGACTCCATTCAGGAAGTACCACCCGCCCCAGTTGTCTTCAGCGGCATTGAACCTGTTCCTGATGCAGGTGGTACCGGAGAAGCAGTCGCCCCTGAAGCCCGGGTCGATCTCGACCCTGTCGTCGTCACCCGTGCTTGAGAGCCTGCCGAGGGTGACGAAATGGTTCCCTGCAGCCGAAAGGTCGGTGTAAACGTAAAAGGCACCGTGGTATCTGTCCATCACCTCGTAAAGGTGCTCGAATGCCAGGTCGAGGCCCGTACTCTGATCGGCAGCTGCTGATGCGGCAGACCATAGAACCGCACAAAACAGGATAAGCATAATCCCCCGCCACTTCAATAAACCATTCATTCTCGATCCTCCGTGCTGCCGTGCCACTCCCTCCCACAATAACTGGATAACAGGGTGGCGCCGGATATTTTGTTGACTCAAACCCCTTCCGCACCGCCATCGTGCTTCCTCGATGCATGCCCCGCAGGCTCACCCACCGCCGCTGGACATGCGGTTGATCCTGTCGGCGATGAAGAGCCTCAAGGGCTTGTTGTTATCAACTGACAGGAGTTTCAGCACGTCACTCTCTGAAGCATGCCCATCTTTCCGCCCCGCGATCTCTAAGGCGATGCTTATCCCGTTGTTGATATTGGCATAGAAGGTGCCGTCATTTTGTATCTCGAGCCTCCTCATGACCTCCAACCGCTCCTTGCCTCCAACCTTGACGGAGTCGAACTCCTGCAGGACCGCCTTGAGGTGCTCGATACAGGCGACAGCCTTAGCCCAGTGCTCGACGTCCTTGATGGTAAAGTCCCTGTGGAAACTGATGCCGTATGCCCCCCTCTCCTCCCTCGCCTGCATGGAAGACATCTCCACCAGTACGTCATCCACACCTATGACGTCCTTGTTCACGGGAATGGATGCAATTATCTTTTCGATGAAGTTTCTGAGCCCCCTGACATTACCTTCGGACCAGGACTGTTCCTGAACGATCTTCAAAGCCTCCTCCTCGATGCCAATGACACCCTTGCCGTACCTGTTCGAGAGGTCGGAGATGAAGTAATAGACGAGCCTCGGAATGTCCGACCTCCTCTCCCTCAGCGGCGGCAGCTGAACAGAGAAGACGTTCAGCCTCTGGTAGAGGTCGTTCCTGAAGCTGCCGTCTCCAACGAGAGTTGAGAGGTCCCTGTTCGTGGCTGCAACGACCTTCACATCCACGGCTGTCTCCACCCTGCCCCCTATCCTCCTTATGCTGCGCGTCTCGAGCACCCTGAGTAGCTTGGTCTGCAGCTGAAGCGGCAGCTCGGCTATCTCGTCAAGAAAAAGGGTGCCGCCGTCGGCCACCTCGAAGAGCCCCTTCTTCGAAGCCACGGCTGAAGTGAAGGCGCCTCTCTCGTGTCCGAAGAGTTCACTCTCGAGCA
>DRKX01000019.1 GCA_011051565.1 Nitrospirota bacterium
CCTCCTCGTAGTAGTCCTTCAGGCTCTTGTTCCCGCTCCCGAAGAGCAGCGCTTCGAAGTCCGGCGCCGTGTACGTGGTGGCCGTGTCGCTGAAGTTCACCAGGATGACCGGTATGTTCGCAACCCCTGTCGGCGGCACCACCCTACGGGGCACCTCTCCCCGCCCCTTCTCCGTACTGCCTTCAACCCCCTTCAGCCATACTCCGGCCTTGGGCCTTACGCCGCGCCTCAGCCCCTCCGGAGGGGCCAGCCCTACTATCACCCCGGTCGACTTCAGACCTCCGGGACCACCCGCCTCTGCGTAGTTCCAGTAGCCTGCCTCGTCCCTTACGACCGTGTAGCCCTCGATGGTCTCCCAGCCGTGCAGCCTCTCGTCACCCCACTGCCGCGCTGCAAACTCCCTGCCGTCGGGCTGTGTGAGTCCCTGCTCCACGGGTGCCGCCACCACCGCCTCTGCCTTCTCAGCCGTGACTCCGGCCGAGAGGGCAAGCAGGACGGCACAGAAGAGGACCGCCTGTGCTGCTCTGCTCAACGTTCCCTCCTGCATCATGTAGTGTGTGTCCGGACGAACCGGAAGAGGCAGCCCCCCTTTGGCGCACCCGAAGGGCGGGAGGCTGCCTCTCTATGACTACTCTCTCTATACTATTCTAACAGAAACTCTACTCAGAGCCGGTCGTAAAGCCTGCAGTGCCGCTCTCGGTCTCGGCAGTGCCGTCGCTGGCGATCACCTTCCACCGGTACGACGTATCAGGCTCGAGCGTTGCAGTGTAGGTCACTACTCCGCTCACTCCATAGCCCTCGCTGCCGACCGTGCCGGCGGTGTCGGTCTTCTTGCCGCAGGAGGCGAGGAAGACAGCCGCCAGGATCATCATGCCGGCGAGCAGTGCGAGCTTCCTCCGCCTGTCACTGCCTGCAGCCACCATGCCGAGCAGGAGGAGTCCCGAGCCGAGGCCGGCATAGAATACGGCCTTGCCGGTAGATGCTGCATCGCCGCCTGCGTCTCGGCACACCATCTCCTCACCCTCAGGCGCGTAGCAGATACTGTAGGAGACAGCGTCACCGTCGTCATCGCCAGACCTGGTCCAGGCGAAGGTCACGTTCACAGGCACGTCTTCGGCACCGTCGGCAGGCGAGAGGAGCTCAGGCACAGCCGGGGCCGAGTTGTCCGCGCCGGCCACGAGATCCGCACAGTCGCTCAGGGACTTGAGCAGGTCCTCGTCCGACACGGAAGAATCCGTAACAGTACCGATGGTCCAGCGAGGCGCCGTGCCTCCGCCAGTCCCGCACATCGCCACCCTGACCTGTGGAGTACCGGTATCGTCGGAGTTTATACGGAGCACCCTGCCGAAAGAACCGGCGGTGGTGGGTGAAAAACCGATGTCGATAGTGCAGCTTGACGAGGCACCGAGCACCGCTGTACAGTTGTCCGTTATACTGAAAGGCAGGAATGCGTCCGCCCCGTATGTGGCAAGTGATGTGGAGATGCCCGTGAGATCGGTCGTACCGTTGTTGGTCACGGTCACGGTCTGAGTCAAGGCCGAGCCGCCGAGCGCCACATCGCCGAACGAGACACTCAGGTCGGTGTTACCCGCTCCACTGGTCACCATGATCTGCTCCGATACACCGAGAGATCTGTCACCCGGGCCCGCGCCGTAACCGTGCAGCCCCCATATCGTGAACTCAGCCGGGTCAGCGGCCGGACAGTCGTAGAAATTTGGGTCGATCCCCCAGCCGGCCTGCGCCCTCACGTTCCACGTATGCGAGCCTGCTGAAACCACAGGGTTGAACGTGTACTCGGTCCAGAGGCCGGCAGCGTCCGTGGAGCTCGAGGCTGCGGGAACCGTGAAATCGTCTATGTAGAGGCTCACATCGCTCACGCATGGATGTCCCCTGCCGTCGGCCCTCGTGACCTCGAGTATCCCGACCTTGAACGGTACAGAGCCGTTTGCGTAGCCGTCAGGCGGCGTTATCGCGTATATCTGGGGGCCGTGGAAGTCCGGATTGGTTGCGAGTCCGGCCACGTTGTACCACTCGCGCATGCCTCCCTCGGCATAGAGGTCCACGCCGTCTATCGAGTAGACGTTCCTGAACCCGAGTTTCTGCATGTACGAGCCGGCCCAGTAACTGCGATAGCCGTTGGCGCTGAGCAGGTATATCCGGGTGTTGAAGTCTATGACGCCAGCCTGCTTCAGATACCCGAGTATGTTCGTGAATTCGACCGTATCCTCGGGAAACGGTCCGGCGAAGCTGCTTATCCAGAAGGGCACGTTCGGCGCCTCCATCACCACGCCGGTTGCGCTGTCCGTCCATTGGGGGGAACGCGCATTGGTGGAGGTGCTTGCGCAGTTGTAGGTGAATGGGAGCTGTCCGGTGACTGCGCAGCCGTTGTGCTCTTCCCACGTGCGCACGTCGATGATTATGCCGGTGCGCGCTGATGCCGAGGCCTCGGCGTCCACGGCCGAGATGTCGGAGACACCGAGGGCGTTGTTGTTGAGCCCCCTTCCGGCATTGTTCGCAGCGAGCGCCCTCCAGGTGTAGGTTCCGTTGGGCAGTTCGAACGGCGCTGTGCTCGAGGCTGCATCGAACGTGTAGTCAGTCCAGAGACTGCCCGAGGTGTCAGTCGTGTCGAAGGCGACCTCGCTTCCCCTGAACCCCGCTGCGTCGAACACCTGCAGCGAGACCCTGGTCACCGGCAGCGGGGTGAAGTAGCCGCTCGATGTCGGCTCCAGTATGCTCACCGTGAAGACGCTGTTGCCGTCGAAGGTCGCAAAGACCTGGGGCGGAGCCGAAGTGAAGTTGAAGTACTCTCCCATCGACATATATTTCGGCAGGGCTGCGGCGTTCCACTCCGACATGCCACCCTCGCCGGCCCCGGTGCCGTCACCGTCGATATTGAAGAGGTTGGTGAACGTGCCGCTGCCCGTCCTGGTGCTCGTGAACGTCCTGCCGTCCATCCATGTCGCCATGTAACGGCTTCTCACCCCGGTCCGGCACAGAAAGTAGAGCCTCGTGTTGAAGTCTATCACCCCCCTCTCGAGCAGTCCCTCTATGATATTGGTCACCTCCTGTTCGTCGTCCGGGGCAAGGGTCGGAAACGTCGTATTCTCGGTGGTCCACCAGGGAATGTTTATCGGCAGGTAAGTCTTGCCGCCGACTCTCCATTTGGGCGTGCCGTTGTAAGCCGTGTTGGTGTCGGTCGAACCCGCGATCGCACAATCGACGGGACCCCACGGCGGGCAAAGCCCGTTGAACTCGTCCACCGTCCGGACGTCTATCATGACCGCATCAGTGCCGGGATCTTTCAAGTCATTGTACGCGGCCACCGCCGAGACTTCAGTGAAGGCTGCAGCCGCCTGCCGTGCGGCAAAAAGAGACAGTACTGCTATCATCAGGTAAAAGACCATGTATTTCTTGTTCCCTCTCCTCATAACATCCTCCTCAACCTCAAGTAGTGACGGCATAAGGAATTCGACCACAGAATTACGCGAGTTTATTGTCGAAGACAGAAGGGCCTTCCGGACCCACCTCGACTTGCGGGAAAGACGCAATGGTCGGTATCATGAAAGAGCGCTTCCGTCAGTTTTCAAGCGGCTCTACTGTGGTGAAGTTCCCTACTGGTGCTTCTGTATAGAAAGACCTTTGGCCCTGTAATGAAACAGGCCGAAACGAACTCAGGGCTTTACGCGGGATTTGTAAGGCCCGGACCACGAAGACGTGGTCCGGGCCGGAAATGCTGCGTGGAAGCACTTCTCAGTGCCTTCCTCTCCTCTTGCCTCCGGTCTCGGTCGTGAAGCTCCACACATCGCTCGAGGTCTGGCTCTGGCCGTCACTTGCAGTGACCTGCCAGAAGTAGGTGGTGCGCGAGTCGAGTCCGCTGATGATCGTGCCTGTGGTGTTGTCGGTAGTTACGTCGTCACCGCAGGAGACGAGGAACATCGCGGTCAGTATCATCATTCCGACGAGCAGGGCGAGTTTCCTCCGCCTTGCACTGCCTGCGAGCACCACACCGAAGAGGAGCAGTCCTGCGCCGAGGCCCGCATACATCGGCCTGTCAGAGGTCTTGGCCGACGCCGTGGCGCCGTCGCTGACCGTATCGGTTCTGCAGTTCTGGGTGAGTGCCGCATCCTCACAGTACTTGACCACATAGGTTATCGCGTCACCGTCGGGATCAGTGGACTTCTTCCAGACGAGAGGCACATTATCCCTGGGGATGTCTGTAGCTCCGTTTTCTGGATAGAGAAGTTCGGGCTTAGTAGGCGGCTGGTTGGCGCTCACCTCTGCACCCTCACCGCTGAGGCTCACGGTGACGGTTGACTCGTCCGGGTCATCCGACGATATGACGATACTGTCGCTGAACGTTCCTGCTGAAGTCGGGGCAAAGTCCACTGTCACGGTACAGCTGTCTGCCGGAGCGAGTGTCTGGCCCGAGCAGCCGTCGTCGGTCACGCTGAACGGATCAGCGGGTGTCGAGACCGAAGTGATGACGAGGTCGGCCGTACCGTCGTTCTTCACGGTCACGGTCCTGCTGTCGGAGTCACCGACGGTCACGCTGCCGAAGTCAACCGAGGTCGGAGTGACCGTGATGTCAGGCTCCGCAGCTACGCCCGTACCGGTCAGTGTCACCTCGAGGCTCGGCGTGTCCGGATCGTCGGAATAGATCGTCACGAGAGCGGTCTTGCCGCCGAGCGACGAAGGCGTGAAGACCACGTCCGCCGAGCAACTCGCACCCGGAGCGAGTACCGGAACCGTGCAAGTGGTCGATGCCACGTCGAAGTCGGTGTCGCCTGTCAGAACGACATTGGTGACCGTGAGATCCGCCGTCCCGGTGTTTGAGATGGTGACGGTCTGCGGGGCCGAGGTGGTCCCTACGACCACGTTACCGAAGGCGAGTGTCGTAGGCGTGACCGAGATGTTCGGCTCCAAAACGGTCGTCGTCGTACCGGTACCGCTCAGTGCCACATCAAAGACCGGCGTGTCGGGATCGTCGGATGGAATCGAGAGTGTACCTGAAGCAGTACCTGCAGCCGTCGGGACAAAGGCCGCACTCACAGTGCAGGTGTTCGACGGCTGAACCAAAGCGCCGGAACAGGTGTCAGCCGTGATGGCGAAATCGCCGCTTATCGTGACCGAACCAATGGTGAGATCAGCACTGCCGGTGTTGGTGACCACGAAGGTCTGGGGCGCCGATGACTCTCCGACCACCACGTTGCCGAAGTCCTTGGCCGCAGGTTCGACCAGGATGTTCGGCTCGAGGGTCGCCGTATTTACGGTGAGTGTCCTGCCGCCCGGTCCGAGTTCGTCGGCAAGGCGGTTAAACCCATAGATGTTGGGAGCACCCGGTGTCAGCACCGCAGCCTCGGCCCTAATATCCCAAACGTGGGAGCCGGCCGGGACGTCAACGGTGAACGAACCGGTCGTCCAGAGTGCTCCATTGGTCGGATCCGTAGTCGTTGCAGCCACCTCAGCGCCATCCATGTACAATGATATCCGTACTATATCACCGTAGGACAGGTAGCCCCAAGTAGGCTCGAGTATGCCGTAGGTGAAAGTGATCGTGGACGCGGTCTCCGTGGCGCCGTCAACAGGTGTGATAGAGAATATCTGTGGTGGCTTCCAACCTCTGTTTATGGAGCTGTCCCAGGGAACCGGCAGACCTGAGGCGGTCCACTCGAGCATGCCGCCGTCATTGGGCCCTGTGCCGTCGCCGTCGATATTGTAAACATTGGTAAAGCCCATATTCGTCTCGATCCATCCAGCAGCGGCCCTGCTACGCCCTCCGCTGCGGCAGATGAGATATACGGGCGAGCTCTTCGTTATGTAACCCGCATCCAGGAGCGCCTGGAAGCTGGCCCTGAACTCCGTCGGATCCTGAGGACTCGTAAAGCTGCCGATGGTATCTATCCACCATGGGATCACCGGCGCCTGCATCCACACTCCCGTGTCCGGGTCTTGCCAGGCAGGAGCACCGCGGTTTGCAGCCTCGGCCGTGGGACAGCCGGCTCCCTGCCACGCTGCATTACAACCATTGTGCTCCTCGACCGTACGCACGTCGATTATCACACCATTGCCAGCAGAAACTGCATTAAATGCAGCCGTGGCCGAAACCTCCGTGAACGCCCCTGCCGGCTGCGCCGCAAACAGAAACAGCGCCGTAAACGCCAGCAGAAAGGCGTAAATACTCACCCTACTCTTATCAGGCAACCTCATAAGCAACCTCCCTTACGTTTGCTGAAAGAATGTTTCGGAAATACTCTCGTTAACCTCCCAAGTATACTCTGCAAGACTCCCGAATCTGTCCTCTGACTTATCACCTCCTTCTGCCAAGTCGGTCTGCAGTCCTGTTCTGACTGGAGACGAGTCAAGAAATTCATAATCTCCGCAATAAACCAAGAGGGAAAAATAAGGCCCGGACCTGCAGCACACAGGGTCCGGGCCTCTTTATTCAGACCAGGATAAGTGAGTCGGACGTCAAGAGCACCTGTATTCGCCAGGCAGGCGCCTCTGGGCTCACCATCACTCTCGCGGCCGCACTCATAACCTTATCCTCCCTTCTCTGCACAGCACGGCTCCCTTAATTTCCACCGGTCGTAAAGGTTGCAACACCGCTCTCGGCAGTGGCGGAACCGTCGCTCGCTATCACCTTCCAGTTGTACGTGGTATCAGCATCGAGTGTCGCCGAGTAGGTTACGAGACCGCTCACTCCATAGCTGTCGGTCGACGTACCGCCCGTGCTCGACGTGTCGGTGTTCTTGCCGCAGGAGACGAGGAACATCGCCGTCAGTATCGTCATACCGACGAGCAGTGCGAGCTTCCTCCGCCTGTCACTGCCTGCAGCCACTATACCGAACAGGAGGAGTCCGGAACCGAGTCCGGCATAGAGTACGCCCTTGCCAGCTGACGCCACGTCGCCGCCGTCTACGTCGTGGCATACCAGGTCCTCACCGTCAGGCGCATAGCAGACCTGGTAGGAGATGTCGTCGCCGTCCGCATCGCTCGACGGTGTCCATGCAAACGTCACATCGGTCGATACGTCCACTGCGCCGTCTTCAGGTGCGACGAGTGTGGGCGCACTGGGTGCCGAGTTGCTGCTAACTGCCGCCGGCACAGCACAGTCGCTCAGGAGGCTCAGGAGGTCGGAATCCGACAGGTCGGCCGTGTCCGTAGCAGTTACCCACCTCGGAGCAGTGCCGCCGCCAGTTCCGCATACCGCCACCGCAACCTGAGGAACCGTGGCGTCGTCGGAGTTTATGCGGAGTATCTTACCGAACGATCCAGCCTTGGTCGGGCTGAACGTGACGTCTATCGTGCAGTTCGCACCTGCGCCGAGCGAGGAACCGCAGTTGTTCGTGAAGGTGAACGGCAGGAATGAGACCGCACTATAGGTGGTAAGAGACGTCGAGAGCCCGGTAAGGGTCGAGCCTCCGTTGTTGGCAACGGTTATGGTCTGTGTCGTCGAGGTGCTTCCGAGGTTCAGGTCTCCGAAGTTCAGTTCGAGATCGTCGGTGGTCCCCACACTGTCGGTCACCGCGATCTGGGTGGAAACACCGAGAGACCTGTCACCCGGGCCGTCCGAATATGCATGGGAATTCCACATCGTATATGTGGGCAGGGCGCCAGCGCATCCGTAAGGATCGGGGTTGCCCCAGCCGCTCTGCGCCCTGACGTTCCAAGTATGGGAACCGGCAGCAGGTGTGTTCGTGAAGGTGTACTCCGTCCAGAGCGTGCCCTCGACGGTATCGGTCGTGCTGGTGGCTACAGGTGTGCCGAAGTTATCCACGTAGAGGTCCACGTTGGTGACACAAGGGTGTCCCTTGCCCTGGGCACGCGGCACCTCGAGGATGCCGACCTTGAACTGGCCCGTTGCCGCGTTTGCGTAGCCGTCGGCAGGACTGATGGCATATACCTGGGGACCATGGAAGTCCGTATTGGCCGGCAGCCCACTCGCATACCACTCGAGCATACCGCCGCTGGCGTACGTGTCTGCGCCGTCAACATTGTAGACGTTCCTGAAACCGAGTTTCTTCAGGTAGACACCCGCCCAGTAACTCCGGTAACCGCTCTTGCAGAGGACATAGAGCCGCGTGTTGAAGTCGATAACCCCTGCCTGCTTGAGAGCGTTGAAGCTGTTGGTGAAGCTGGTCTCGTCGTCAGGAAGCCAACCGGTCGTGGCGCCACCATCGGATATCCAGAAGGGCACGTTTATGGCCTCGTGCACCACCCCCGTGGCAGTGTCGGTCCACTGAGGCGAACGCGCATTAGGAGCCGTGCTCGCACAATCGTAGGTGAAAGGATTCCAGCCTGTGTCTGCACATCCCTGGTGTTCCGCCCAGGTGCGCACATCGACGATCACACCCTTTCCGGCCTCTGCATCAGCCTTGGCGGCAGCAGCGGAAATGTCGGTCACACCGAGGGAGTTGTTCGCAAGTCCCCATCCGGGGTTGTTGGCCGCATAAGCCCGCCAGGTGTAGGAAAGGGGTATGTCAAACGGATACGTCGAGGCATCGAAGGTATAGTCGGTCCACAGCGCACCCGTAGTGTCGCTGGTGCTGTAGGCCACCTCGCTCCCCTTGAGGCCGTTGCTGTCGAATATCTGGAGCGAGACCCTGTTCACTGTCGGCCAAGTGAAACCGGCACTCGGCGTAGGCTCTAAGACACTCACCGTGAAGGTCGTGTTTCCGTCGAACTCGGCAAATACTATCGGAGGCGTATAAGTGTAGCCAGACCACGATGTACCCATGTACTTGGGAAGGGTGCTGCGGTTCCACTCCTCCATTCCACCTGCACCGTTGCTTGGGTCGCCGTCGGCATCGATATCGTAAAGGTTGGTGAATGTCGCGGTCACACCGGTCTTCGCGTTGTAAAAGGTGTTCGTCTCAATCCAGATCCCCATGTAATGGCTCCTCCAAGCCGTGCGGCAGAGGAGGTAGATGGGGGTGTTGAAGTCGATCACTCCCCTGGCGAGTAAGCCCTCAAGTATGTTTCTCACCTCTGTTTCCTGTGCAGCGTCCTGTAACTGTGTAGTATCAGCAGGGACAGCACTCCGCCAGAAGGGAAGCGAGATCGGGAGTTTCGTCTTTCCCCCTGCCCGCCACTTCGGGGTGCCGTTGTATGCGCTGTTGGTGTCGATAGTGCCCGGGGTTCCGGTCCAAGGCGGGATGAGTCCGTTGTACTCGTCAACAGAGCGCGTATCGAATATCACCGCCGTCGGGTCTGACTGCAGGGCGTTGTATGCCGTCGTTGCCGAGACGTCCGTCAGCGCGTACGCCGGCGGCAATGCAAAGAGGAAGAGCCCTGCAAGGGCCAAGAAAACCGTAAATAGTTTTTTACTCCTCATTGAAGATTACCTCCTTATCCTAATGATGTAATGATCCGAATAAATCTCTGAACTGATGAGACGGGTACTTGAATACCTTGTTCACCCTCACCCTCCTGCCGTATCATTCAGGCAGGTCTCTTCTCTTGCTCCGGAGCTTATCACCTCCCTGCTTTGTGGATGTTTACTCAACTATAGAAAAATTAACTAAGTATCCAAAAATAAATAAAGAGACAGATCCGGTACAGCAATACCGTCTTAACGCTCACTAACGATTTAAGATTTCAAGAGCTGCTGATCTATAAAGAAAAAACCCACATAAACTTGTCATCTATTCTCTGTCGGGGATAGCGCTGACTTATAGCTCCCTGAACAAGCTGTGGATTGGCAAGAAATAAAGAGTTCAATCGTCGCTGAAGTGTCTTTGCTGAATAACGGCCTCTTTCCCATCCCCATCTTCTATTTATAGTTATATAATAATATTAAATCATCTCCTTGTCAAGTCCTAAATTCATCCGGGGTCCTTTCGCGGCGTGCCGCGGCCTCTTAGGAAGTCGAGGTACCTGCGGAACTCCTCCTCGAAATTGTCGCTCAAAACCCCCCTGCCGAGCGCCTCTTCTATCTCCTCGATCGGCCAGAACCTGACCTCCTCTATCTCTTCCCTGCTGAAGTCGAAGGGCCCCTCGTGGAGGCACTCGTACGAATAGACGAGCTCGGACTCGTACGGGTTCGAGTGGATGTAGGTGTACATGAACCTCGTGTCGCCGCCCTCTATGCCGAGTTCCTCCCGCATCTCCCGCCTGAGGGCGTACTCCACGGTCTCGCCTGCGTCGACATGGCCCCCTACCGACGTGTCCCACCTGCCAGGTGCCACGTCCTTGCTCATGGCCCTCTTCTGAAGCAGTATGTCACCAGAGGAGTTCACCACCATCACGTGAACCACCCGGTGCAGGAGGCGGTTGTCGCCGTGTATCTCCGACCTCGGGGCACGGCCTATGACCCTCCCCTCGCCGTCGACTATCTCGAGCATCTCCCCGCCCATGGCAATAAGATAACAGACTCGCCCGCAGTCTTTCAACAGCAACATACCGGCTCTCAACTTATGATATAATTACCCGCACCGGCCGATGCAGGCGGAACCGCAGGACAAGGAGCGGACAATACGCCGTAAGATCTCGTATTCCGAAGACAGACAGGGAAAACCTGCGAAAAAGAGCAGCAATGCTTGAAGCGCAGGCCTGAGGGCGTCAGGACCCGCGTGGTCCACTGCGATGTTGGATTTCTCAAAACCCTAAAAACTTTTCATGGAGGACACATGAGATTCTCTAAGACATGCGTTCCGACTCTCCGGGAGACCCCGTCTGAGGCGGAGGCCGCGAGCCACAGACTGCTGCTCCGCGCTGGCTACATAAGGCGGCTCGCCTCCGGCCTGTACATATTCATGCCGCTCGGGTGGCGGGTGATGGAGCGGATAAACGCCGTCATACGCGAGGAGATGGCCCGTATAGGCGCACAGGAACTCCTGCTGCCCGTGCTGCACCCGGCCGACATCTGGCAGAAGACCGGCAGGTGGTTCGAGATAGGGGAGGAGATGTTCAGGCTCAGGGACAGGACCGGCAGGGACATGTGTCTCGGCATGACCCACGAGGAGATAATGACGTGGCTGGCATCACGCGAGATACGCTCCTACAGGGAGCTTCCGCAGGTCTGGTACCAGATACAGACGAAGCTGCGTGACGAGGCGAGGCCCAAGAGCGGCATCATGCGGACGAGGGAGTTCATCATGAAGGACTCGTACAGTTTCGACCGCGATGAGAATGGTCTTGCGCGGAGCTACAGCCTGCACGAAGAGGCCTACCACAGGATATTCAGGCGCTGCGGCCTGAGGTTCTACCAGGTGGAGTCCGACCCGGGCATGATGGGCGGTGCCGGGGCCCACGAGTTCATGGCACCGAGCCCGGCCGGAGAGGACGACATCGCACTCTGCGCCTCGTGCGGCTACGCGGCGAACGTGGAGCTTGCAAGGAGTGTGCCGCCGGAGGCGGAACCGGTCGAGATGCCGTTCGAAGAGGTCCACACGCCCGGCAAGAGGACCGTGCAGGAGGTCTCCGCCTTCCTCGGCCTCTCTCCGGAGCACTTCATAAAAAGCCTCCTCTACGTCTCGGACTCCGGCCCGGTGCTCGTGCTCCTGAGGGGCGACCAGGAGCTCCAGGAGCGCAAGCTGCAGAGGCTCGTCGGGCCTTGCAGGCCGGCCCGCAAGGAGGAGGTCGTCGAGATTCTCGGGGTTGAGCCCGGGTTCATAGGGCCCATGGGGCAGCAGGTGAGGACGGTCGCAGACGAGGTGCTGAGGGAGGGCGTCTACGTAAGCGGGGCAAACAGGGCGGATCATCATGTCAAGGGGATAAGGCCTGGCAGGGACTTCACCGCCGAGTGGGCTGACCTCCATCTCGCAAAGGCCGGTGACGGGTGCTCGGCGTGCGGCTCGCCGCTGAGGATAGAGCGGGTCATAGAGATCGGGAACATCTTCAAGCTCGGCACCAAGTACTCCGTGCCCCTAAAGGCGTACTATCTCGACGAGAACGGCAAGGAGCACCCGATCGTGATGGGAAGCTACGGCATAGGCCCTGCGAGGATCGCCGCAGCCGCGGTGGAGCAGAACCACGACGACAACGGCATCATATGGCCAGAGGGCATCGCGCCGTTCGACGCCATGGTGCTGCCGCTGCAGATGAACAGCGAGGACGTGCTGCGCGTCTCAGAGGAGATATACCGCGGACTCACGGACAGGGGGATCGATGTCTTCATCGACGACCGCGACGAGAGGGCGGGCGTGAAGTTCAAGGACGCCGACCTGATCGGCATCCCCCTCCAGGTGATCGTGGGCGAAAAGGGCCTGAGAGACGGCGTTGTGGAGTTAAAGACGCGGAGGACCGGTGAGAAGAGGACCGTGAAGGCTGATGACGCCGCCGGGGAGATCGCCGAGGTGATCAGGCGGGCCCGGCAACCCGCGGCAGGGTCTGCCTGAGCAGTCCGCGCATCCTGTGGAAGACGTCGAGGTACTCGGGCGTGCCGTAGTCCCTGTACGTGAAACGGTGCGCGCGGTAGCAGCCCTTCGTATAGAAGAGGGTCACCTCTGCGAATATCCCGCTGCCGAGGTATATCCTGTGCGGATAGTTCTTCGTTGTGGCGAGTACGACCTTCGCCTCCGTGATGTAGCCGGGATCGAGGTTCACCCTGCGCCTCCCCCCGGCCGACAGCTCCTCTTCGAGCCTGTTCGTGAAGAGCTTCACCTCCCTTATGGAGGCGGTATCGAACGCCCTGCCGAACGCCATGAACCGTCTCGTTATCGGCCAGCCGAGCTCGTCCCTGTAGTATTCCGAGTGATCCCACCTGAGGCGCCTGCTCTCGAACGGCGGCTCCCCGAAGACCTCTGCAAGACGCTCCCTCGCCTTCTCGTAGAAGGCCTCCTCGGAATACAGCACGGCCACGAACAGGAGGGCCCTCTCGGGTGTATACGTCTTCCGCATCGTCATCCCTGCGGCCGGCAAGGCGGTCAGAGTTCGTTCCAGTTGCCCGGCCCGATCACCCTCTTCTTCAGTATGCCGTCGGCACCGATCACGAAAGTCTCCGGCACACCTGTGACACCGTACGCACGCGCGGCCTCCTCGCCGGGGTCCGTATAGAGAGGGATGTCGTAGCCGTTGGCTTCCATGAACCTCAGCGTCTCGGCCGGGTCCTCCCGGTATACCACGCTGACAAGGACGAAGTCAGGATCGGATTTCTTCCTCTCGTAGAGGTCCTGGATGAAGGGCATCTCCTCCCTGCAGTTCTTGCACCAGGAGGCCCAGAAGTGGAGAAAGACCGTCTTGCCCCTGAAGTCGGAAAGCCTCACTGCCGCGCCCTCGCCGTCGAGGAGGACGAAGGCGGGTGCTTCCAGACCAACTA
>DRKX01000020.1 GCA_011051565.1 Nitrospirota bacterium
TCACCGGGCATGGCATTGCTGGCGAGGAGCGAGTTCAACATCGATCTCAGGTCCTCGATCGTCGTCGGTGACAAGGATTCGGACATGTTGCTTGCGAGGAACATCGGGGCCGAGGCACTACTCGTGACGACCGGCAAGGCGGCTGACTCGGTCCATGCCGACAGGGTCTTCGACAGCCTGAGGGAGGTGACGGGCTATATACTCGGGAGGCTGGGGGGATGAGAGCGGGGACGCGGCCTTAGGGGACCTTCCTGAACGAATGGATGTGTATCCGCCTGCCCTCTGCGGCAGCCCTCCTGGCGTATTTAGTCTTCACGATGCCGGAGGTGTCTGTCTCCGACGGCGCAAACCCGTCGGAGAAGGCCCTCACGATCTCTTCTGCGTAGTCGTGGTGGTCTGTGGCTGTCGTGACGAACCCGTTGTTTTTCAGCTTTGAGTGGAGGAGGCGTGAAAAGGCCGGTGTTATGAGCCTCCTCTTGTTGTGCCTCTTCTTGGGCCAAGGGTCGGGAAAGAGTATGTACACGCCGTCGATGCTCTCGTCCGGGAGATGCCTCGCGAGGACCCTGCGCGAGTCATCGATGAAGATGCGCAGGTTTTTGCCTCCGGTGCCCTCTGATGCGTTCATCACCTTCTTGAGCAGCTTGGCGGCACCCGTTATGAATATCTCGATCCCAATGAAGTCTGCCTCAGGGGTGGCGGCCGACTTTTCAGCGAGGAAGTCTCCGTTACCGAAGCCTATCTCGATGTAGAGCGGCGCATGCCTGCCGAAGACAGCGACAGGATCGATGAGCCCGTCGGCTCTGATCTCGAAACCGGGAAGGATATTTTCGAGGATGTCCCTGTCGGTCCGGCTCATCCTTCCCCTTTTGCGGCCGCTGGTCTTCAGGCTGAACGTATCGAACATGATCTCCTCCGAGCAACGAAACAAGCCAAACGCGGATCAATACAACAGGGTCTTCGGGCGGAACGAATCGAGCACGGCACTTCCTTCATCCGGAGACGGTTTCGGTTACCACGTGCCAGAGGTCACTGAACGCACCTGACGCCCCTTCTGCATCTTCCCTGCTTGCAAACACCCCGAACAGGGCTGAGCCGCTGCCGCAAAGGAGCGCGGCTGCTGCCCCGCTCTCCAAGAGCCTCTCCTTCAGGGCTCCGAGTCCCGGGTACAGGCCGAAGACCGGCCCTTCGAGGTCATTGCAGACGACATCCCCGAGTCTCCCGAGCACACCCTCATCGAGTGCCTCCATGAGCGCGGCCTGCCGCGACGCATCCACGGCCGAGTACCCCGACACGTTCTTGTATGCAAGCGCAGTGGATACGCCGTAGGCCGGCTTTATGATCAGCAGTGCGGTCTTCCGCTCCGGTGGGGGCAGGGGAGTGACCTTTTCGCCCCTGCCCTCGACAGCCGCGATCGGGCCGTTCAGAAAGAACGGAACGTCCGAACCCAGGCGTGCTCCCATGCCAGAGAGTGCCGGCGCGTCGAGCCCTGTTCTCCAGAGCCTGTTCAATCCCCTGAGCGTGGCGGCCGCGTTGCTGCTTCCGCCGCCGAGTCCGGCCTGGACGGGGATTCTCTTGGTGAGTCTTATCCTTGCGCCTCCTGGATACCGGGCGTACCTTTTCAAGAGCCCGGCGGCCCTGTAGACGAGGTTCTCCTCCATGGCGATCCCGAGGTTCGACTCCACCACGATCTCCCCCCCCTCCGACTCCTCGAAATGGAGCGTATCATGCAGGGCGATCCTCTGCATGACGGAGTGTATGTCGTGATACCCGTCAGGCCTTCTGCCCGTGATCTTCAGGAACCAGTTTATCTTAGCGGGTGAATTGATGGATAGCATCGGCAGGATTGCGGCTTGAGATTCTTACTGCCCGGTCAGTTTCTGCAGTTTTTCCTCGACCCTCTCCTTGAGACCCTTCTCCTTTGCGGAGTGGAGGATCGCCTTCCTGTACGCATCGGCCGCCCCTGCCGTGTCGCCGAGGGCCTTAAGCACATCCCCGAGGTGCTCGTATATCACGGGGTCGTCATCCACTAACCCGACGGCCCTCCTGAGTTCCTTGAGGGCCTCTTCGTATCTGCCGAGCTTGTAGTAGACCCAGCCGAGACTGTCGACGATGTAGCCGTTGTCCGGCATCAGGGAGAGCGCCTTCTGTATCAGCGAGAGCGCCTCGTCGAGCTTGATCCCCTTGTCGGCGTAACTGTAGCCGAGGAAGTTGAGTGCGTCGGCATGGTCGGGATTCAGGCTCAGGGTCTTCTTGAGAAACTTCACCATCTCATCGAACCTCTTCTCCTTTTCGTAAACGACTGCGAGGTTGAAGTAGAGCTCGTCGTTGTCGCCGAACCTTTCGATCGCCTCCTTCAGGGTCTTCTCCGCTGCACGCGTGTCATCGAGCTTCAGCAGGGCGGACGACTTGTATACGTAGTATTCGGGTTTTGCATCCATAGTGATGAGCTTGTCGTATATCTTCACGGCTTCGTCGTACCTGCCCGTGTCGGAATAGACGTAGGCGAGATTCAGGTATGCCTGGATGTTTTCCGGATCGAGCTCGAGTATCGCCTTGAGCTCTTCTATTGCAGCGTCGTACTTCTTCAGGGTTGCAAGCGCAACCGAGAGGTAGTACCTCACGGCGAGGTCGTCGGGTTGGGCCTCGATTACGAGCCTGAATTGTTCGATCGCCTTTTCGTACTCCTCGCCGTCGAAGTATAGAAGGCCGAGCCGCTTGTGTATCTCGGCATTGCGCGGGAACCTGCTGCTTATCTTCTCGAGCTCTTCAATGGCCTCCTTGAGCCTGTTCTCTTTTATGTATATCCTCGACAGCCTGTCTCTCGCCTGGAAATTGAAAGGGTTGATCTCGATGGCCTTCTTGTAGTTTTCGGCCGCCGCCTTGTAGTCGCCTCTCACCTCGTGGATCAGGCCGAGCCTGTAAAGGGCGGCGTCGAAGTCGGGCTTCAGCTCGAGCGCTTTACGGAAATATTCCCCTGACTTGTCCAGATCCTTCATGTCGAAATAGACTGAACCGAGGTAGTAGAGGGCCATCAGGTCGTCCGGTCTCTTCTTCAGAAACTTCTCGAGGACCTCGACGGCTTCCGGATACCTCTTATCCGAGGCGTAGAGCACTCCGAGGAAGAGGTGTGCCTGGGGGTCGTCCGGATCGATGCTGATTATCTTCTCGTAAATCCTGATGGCGTCGGCGATCTTCTTCTGGCCGTTGTACAGTTGTCCGAGGAGCCTGAGTGCGGGCAGGTAGTCAGGATGATCCCTGATCACCTCTTCCGCCTTCTCGGTGGCGGCCTTGACCTTGCCGGTCCTGAGCAGGATGCGTCCGATCTGGACCTTGAGGTAGGGGGAAGCCGGATCGAGCCTCGACGCCTCTTCGTAATAACGGAGGGCCTCGTCCCACCTTCCCTGCATCTCGGCCTGGTAGCCGAGGATGTAGTTGAGGTAAGACCGCTCGTTGGCGCTCGACGGCGCCTCCACCGCTGTCTCGCCGGTTTCCCCGGTCTTCTTCTCCTCTGTCTCCGAGGTCTCCCTTGAGGCCTTCTTTGTAGCGGCAAGGGAGGCACAGGAGACGAGATAGAGGGATATGAGGAGCAGCAATACGCCTTTTCTCATCCTGTCATTATCTCATAAAATCAGGAGGGGGGTCAAATCAAA
>DRKX01000021.1 GCA_011051565.1 Nitrospirota bacterium
GCGTCTATCTCCCGGGATTTCACCTCCGCCGAGAGAGACCTTGCGGAGAGCATGAAGACCTCTGCAAGGTCTGCACCGCTCTGCAGCGCTTTCTTCAGGATGTCTTCTGCCAAGTTTGTGTCAATCTTCATAGTATGTCGCTGATGCAGTATCCGACTCCCATACGGTGACCGCGGAGACCCTGACGTTGTCGTCGTCGACCTTCCTCTTGAGCGAGTCGAATATCCACCTGGCGATGTTCTCTGAAGAAGGGTTTATCTCGGTAAAGGGGAATATCTCGTTCAGCACCCCATGGTCGAGCTGCTCCACGATTTCGTTCGTGTAACGCTTGAGGTCGTGAAAGTCCATTGCTATGTCTATCTCGTTCAGCCTTCCTGCAAGCACGTGTACCTGTACCTTCCAGTTGTGGCCGTGAAGCGCTTCGCACTTTCCCTTGTAGCCCCTCAGCTGGTGGGCTGCGGAAAAGACCGTTTCTATAGTAAGCTCATACATGATTCAAACCCCGTTCTTTGTTTTTCCGAAGATTTTGGAACGGACGATCCCCGCAGGGCTCAGTCGCTCCTCTTGAATATTGCAATGTAGGGGAGGTTCCGGTATTTGTTGTCGTAGTCGAGGCCGTAGCCCACTACAAACTCGTTCGGTATCTCGAATCCCCTGTAGTCGATCGGCACGTCTACGATGCGCCTCTCCCTCTTGTCGAGGAGGGCGCATATCTTCAGCGACCTCGGAGCCCGCGCCAGCAGCCTCTCCCTCAGGTAGTTCAGGGTTATGCCCGTATCGACTATGTCCTCAACGAGCAGTACGTCCACGTTCTCGATATCCTCTCTCATGTCGCAGTGTATCTTCACCTCGCCGGTCGTGTCCGCCTTAGCATAGCTCGACGCGGTTATGAAGTCGATCCTCAGCGGCACCCGGATATGCCTGACGAGATCCGAGAAGAACATGAACGCACCCTTGAGGAGGCCCACTACGAGCGGCTCCCTGCCTTCGTAATCACTCGAGATCATCCCGGCGAGTTCCCTGACCTTCGCCTGTATCTCCTCCTCTGTGAATAAAGGCTTTCCTACAACCATCTACGCCTCCCGCCTCACCGGATCAAGGATCCGGGGAGGCTTCCAGTTTCACCAGATCACGACGAAAACTGCACCGGGTTGTTTCAGGACTTCAGGACCACGGCCGGGTGGTCCAGAGTACGTATATATTAACATAACGAAACGAATATATTAACATCGGGTATATTAACATCAGACGACGGAATAAGTCACCGCCGCCGCGGTGCAGGTGTTGCGGCACCGCACGGAGACGTGACGGTGTCGAGGTCTGCGGGTTTGACTTTATATAAAAAAAATTGATAAATTAATTATGTTCGTTTTTACATCGTCCGGCCCCGGATGCACTCGGCAGTGGTTCGAGGGGGCTGGAAACGTTTCTTAAGACCCGTTGCAGGGCTGAACCGGAGAGTGGTTATACCACTCTTTTATTTTATAATTCACATGGGATCGAAGGAGCTGATAAAGAAGAAGGTGGTGGAACTGGCGAAGGAGGCCGTTGAGACCGCTGGGGTTGAGCTCGATGACGTGGAACTGCTCGGGCAGACCGGAAAGATGATCGTCAGGGTCACCATCGACAGCGAGGGCGGCGTGGGAATAAAGGAGTGCGAGCGTGTCAGCAGGCAGCTGGAGGCGCTGCTCGACGTGGAAGACCCCATTCCGGGTTCATACACCCTCGAGGTGACCACTCCGGGCCTCGACAGACCGCTCAGGAGCCTGAGGGACTTCGAGCGGTTCAAGGGGAGGCTCGCCAGGGTGGTGACGAGCGAGAGGATAGACAAGCAGACATTCTTTGTCGGGAGGATAAAGTCGGTGGAGGGAGACAGGATAGTGCTCGAACTTGACAACAGGGAGGTTGAGATACCTTACAATATCGTCTCGAAGGCGAGACTGGAGATAGAGTTCTGATGAACAAGGACTTCTGTTACATAATCGATCAGATATGCAGGGAGAAGGGCATCCCGAAGGACGCCGTGCTCAAGGCGCTCGAGTCCGCCCTCCTGAGCGCCGCCAAGAAGAGGTTCAGCGCCAGGAGGAACGTCGAGCTCCGTATAGACCCAGATACATGCGAGATACAGCTCTCGGTGCTGAAGGACGTGGTGGAGGACGTGAGCAGCCCCGAGGACGAGATATCGCTTGAGGAGGCCCGGAGGATCGACCCGGAGAAGAATATCGGCGACCAGGTCGCCATACCGCTTGAACTGCACGACTTCGGCAGGATAGCCGCACAGACGGCCAAGCAGGTCATAGTCCAGAAGGTTAGGGAGGCTGAGCGGGAGATCGTCTACAACGAATTCAAGGACAAGGTCGGCAGGATCGTAAGCGGCGTGGTGACGCGCAAGGAGAGGGGCGTGTACTACGTGAACCTCGGCCGTGTCGAGGCCCAGCTCCCTTACAGGGAGACACTGCCGGGAGAGAACCTCAAGAGGGGTGATGCCATCAAGGCCCTTGTCCAGGATGTCCGCATATCACCGAAGGGGCCGGAGATACTGCTCAGCCGCACGTCGCCAGACTTCGTCGCCGAGCTCTTCAGGACCGAGGTGCCGGAGATAGACGACAGGATCGTGGTGATAGAGAACATAGTGCGCGAGCCAGGCGAGAGGACGAAGATCGCGGTCACGTCGAACGATCCATCCATAGACCCTGTCGGCGCGTGCGTGGGGATGAAGGGCACGAGGGTCCAGGCGATCGTCAGGGAGCTCAGGGGCGAGCGGATAGACATCATCCCATGGAGCGACGACCCGAGGATGCTCATCTCGCGGGCGCTCAGCCCCGCCACCGTAGACAGGATAGGCATCAACGAGGAGGACCGTACCGCGATGGTCGTAGTGAACGACCAGCAGCTCTCCATTGCAATAGGGAAGCGCGGGCAGAACGTCAGGCTCGCAATGAAGCTGACCGGCTGGGAGATCGACATAATCAGCGAGTCCGAGTACTCGAAGATAAAGCAGGACGAGGCCGAGTCAGCCTTCGGAGAGGCCATAGCCGACAGCGGTGCCGCGACCGAGGAAGACAACCCCGAGGAGTAGATCCAGGGTCACCGTGTCTGCGGCACGGACCTGCACGGGAGGCGGCCTCCCTCCGGCGGGTGACGCTCAGGCCCTCCCGCCGCCAGGCCGGTCCGTATCCCCACATTCATGAATAGAGAGTTGCATGATCATCCCGTCCAGTACGTGAAGGGAATCGGTCCCGGAAAGGCAAGACTGCTTGCGCGCCTGGGGATAAAGACCGTGGCCGACGCCCTCTGGCACATACCCTACAGATACGAAGACAGGCGCCTGAACCTCACGATAGCCGACCTCAGGTACGAGGCCCTGCAGTGCGTGACAGGCAAGGTCATATCCGCCGAGGTGGTCAGCACCCCCAGAAAGCGGATGAAGATTTTCGAGCTCGTCATAGGCGATGGTACCGGCTTCCTGAGGGGGAAGTGGTTCAACCAGCCCTACATGAAGAAGCTGTTCACACCCGGCAGGATGGTCGTACTGAGCGGAGTGGTCAGGAGGGATCCGTTCTCAGGCGGCTTCGAGATGCAGAACCCGGAGTACGAGGTCCTCGACGACGGCCGCGACAACATCCACACGTCGAGGATCGTTCCCGTGTACAGGACGACCGCTGGGCTCGGGGCAAAGGCGCTCAGGGCCATGATGTACAGCATAGTCTGCTTTGCCGCACCTGCCGTCGAGGAGTACCTGCCCGAAGAGGTCCTCGGCAGGTACGGCCTGCCTCGGCTTGGAGAGGCCTGCGCGCATGTCCACTTTCCCCCGGACGGCGCTGACATCGACGCTCTAAACAGGGGGGTGAGCCCCTACCACCGGAGGCTCGCCTTCGAGGAGCTGTTCCTGCTGCAGGCGGGCCTTGCGGTCCTGAAGAAGGGCAGGGGGATGGAGCGCGGCATTTCCTTTGAATCCTCAGGCGGGCTGGCCCGTAGACTCGACGGCCTGCTCCCCTTCAGGCTCACCGGCGCGCAGCAGAGGGTCTTCAGTGAGATATGCGGGGACATGAGGAGTCCGCGGCCGATGAACAGGCTCCTCCAGGGGGATGTGGGTTCAGGCAAGACCATCGTGGCCCTCAAGTCGATGCTCGTGGCGGTCGAGGCGGGCTACCAGGCCGCGCTCATGGCGCCGACCGAGATACTCGCCGAGCAGCACCACATGAACATCCGCCCCCTTGCCGAGGGACTCGGGCTCAGGTGCGTGCTCCTCACCGGAGGCCGGCGCGAGAGGCCGCTCGATGAGATCGCATCCGGCGGCGTCCATATAGTCATAGGCACCCATGCCCTGATCCAGGAGGACGTGAGGTTTCACAGGCTCGGCCTCGTGGTCATCGATGAACAGCACCGCTTCGGAGTGATGCAGAGGGCCATGCTGAGGAAGAAGGGTCTGAACCCAGACGTGCTCGTCATGACGGCGACCCCCATACCGAGGACGCTGTCGCTGACGCTCTACGGCGACCTCGACTACTCGGTGATCGACGAACTCCCGCCCCGGAGGAGAGCGGTGATAACGAGGCTCTTCAGGGAGCAGGAGAAGGCGAGGTTGTACGGCTTCATCAGGGACGAGATAAAGAAGGGCAGGCAGGCCTACATCGTCTATCCGCTGATAGAGGAGTCGGAGAAGACGCCCCTCAGGTCGGCCGTTCCCGGCAAGGAGGCCTTCGAGAAGGTCTTCCCGGACCTCAGGACAGGGCTGATCCACGGAAGGATGAAGCAGGATGAGCGTGAGGCCGTGATGGAGTCCTTCAAGAGAGGAGAGATAGACATCCTCGTGAGCACCACCGTCGTCGAGGTCGGCGTGGATGTCCCGAACGCCTCGCTGATGCTGGTGGTTCATGCAGAGAGGTTCGGGCTCTCCCAGCTCCACCAGCTCAGGGGCCGCGTGGGCAGGGGACCCCACCAGTCTTACTGTTTTCTGCTGGCTTATGGTAAGCTTTCAGATGAGGCGCGCAGGAGGCTCGACGTCATGGTGAGGCACACCGACGGCTTCAGGATAGCCGAGGAGGACTTCATGATCAGGGGGCCGGGCGAGTTCTTCGGGACGCGACAGTCGGGCATGCCGGACCTCAAGGTTGCAAACCTCATCAGGGACGCGCGGCTCCTCGGTGCTGCGAGAAAGGAGTCTTTCGATGCAGTGGAGGCGGATCCGGACCTCTCCGGCCGTCCAGTGCTCAGGGATAGGGTCGAGAGGTTCTGGCGTGGTAAAATAGAGATATTCAGGACGAGCTGAAGAGAGAGGAGGTTGACAATGCAGTGGTTGCGCATCAAGGAGTGGTTCCGCAACGGCCTGGAGAGGCTCAGATGGCTCGCCTCGCTCTTCAGTGACAGGCTCCATATCGAACTCGCCATAATCAAGCTCCTCAACAACATAGAGGCGGTCAAGAAGAGGCGCGCTGAGGCCGTCCTGCGCCTCGGTGAAAGGGTGCTCCAGCTGAAGGACTCCCCGAGTCATGACGTCTTCACAGACCAGGAGGTCAGGGCCGTCCTGAAGGAGATCGAGGCGGTCAACGGTGAGCTGGACGAGTTGAAGGGCAAGGTGAGTGAATTGAGCAGACTGGAGGATTAGTCCGCAAAGTGCAAGACTTTCAAACTCAGGAAGGAATGGGTGAGCCCAGTGCGGTGATGTCGCCGCGCACTCGGCCCTGCGTTCCCGCCTGCATCGCTCCGGCTTGTAAGACATGACGTACGCCGCCGTCCTGACATTCGGTCTCGTGATCGGCTCCTTTCTCAATGTCTGCATATACCGGCTGCCGAGGAAACTGTCGGTCGTCAGGCCTGCCTCGCACTGTCCCTCGTGCGGCAGGGCGCTGAAGCCGTGGGACAACATACCGGTGATCAGCTACCTGCTGCTCAGGGGAAGGTGCAGGTACTGCTCCGCGAGGATATCTCCCAGGTATCCGCTGGTCGAGCTCCTCAACGGCCTCGGCTACATGCTCGTACTGTGGAGATTCGGCCTCGGGCTCGACGCGGTCGTGTACATGGTTTACTTTTCGACCCTGATCGTCATCACGTTCATTGACCTCGATTTCCAGATCATCCCCGACGCCGTCACGCTCCCCGGCGCCGCCGCCGCACTCGTGCTCGGCGTCTTCCTCGTCTCCGACCCGTTCGACCGCGGCAGCGGGCTCGGGCCCGCGCAGTCCGTCACGGGCTTGTTCCTCGGAGGCGGTCTCTTCTACGCAGTGGCGGTCCTGAGCCGCGGAGGCATGGGCGGGGGCGACATAAAGATGATGGCGATGGTCGGGGCCCTGACAGGGTGGAAAGGGGTGCTCTTGACGACCTTCCTCGGGAGCCTGACCGGTTCGATCGTCGGTCTCGGACTAATGATCTTCAAGGGCAAGGGCAGGAAGACGAAGATACCGTTCGGCCCCTTCCTCGCCCTCGGTTCCGCGGTCTCCGTGCTGTGGGGACAGGAGTTGCTAAAGCTCTACATGAGGGGGTATTCTTAAGCATGAACAAGGTGGACCTCTTCACCGAACAGACGTTCGTCCTCTCCATGCTCCTCTTCATGGTGATGATAATCTTCCTCTTCTTCTTCTTCATGAGGGTCTTCAGGAAGAAGGGCAGGAAGGAACCC
>DRKX01000022.1 GCA_011051565.1 Nitrospirota bacterium
CGGACACCGGAAAAGGCAACAGGCGCGTAGCTCAGGGGGAGAGCGCTACCTTGACACGGTAGAGGTCGACGGTTCGAAACCGTCCGTGCCTACCATAAAGAGACTCGATGATATCTTCCGATACCCGTACGGCGGTGCCGTACGGGTCTTTTTTTCAGTTCAGAACCCTGCCTTCTTCAGGTCGGCGACGACCACGAGGACGTATCTTTCGGGGTCGAGGTACTTCCTGGCGACCGACAGGACGTCCTCCTTGGTTACGGAGTCTATGTATTGCGGATACTTCCTGTCGTAATCGATACCGAGGCCGTAGAACTCCGTGACGGTGAGGAAGGCGGCGATCTTTTTCATGGTGTCGAGTCTCCTCGGGAAGCTCCCGGTGAGGAATGCCTTCGCATCCCCGAGCTCGGCGTCTGTGACAGGCTCTCGCCTCATCCTCTCCAGCTCGTCGAGTATCACCCCTATCACCGTCTTTGCCGACTTGTTCTTCGTCTGGACTCTCACCTCGAAGATACCGCCGTACATGCCGGAGTCGAAGCTGCTGTAGACGTCGTAGGCCAGGCCCATGTCGTCGCGTATACGGCTCATGAGCCTCGAGGCGAACCCTCCGCCGCCGAGTATGTAGTTCATCACAGAGACCGCGTAGTAGTCCGGGTTGGACCTCTTGATCCCGAGGTGTCCAAGCAGCATGCTGGCCTGGGTAAGTGAGCGGTCGATGGTGATCTCGACCTTCTCCTTCAGCCCAGGTGCCGCCGGGAGTTCCACTTCCGGAACCGCGCCCGGCTTCCACCCGGACAGATACCTGTCGAGAAGTGCTTCGACCTCCTCATAGGAGATGTCTCCGACCACAGCGAGTATGGAGTTGTTCGGCCTGTAAAACGTGCGGTAGAACCAGAGAAGGTCGTCCCTGCCTATGGCATCGATGGTGGAGGGGCTGCCCGAGATCAGCCTACCGTAGGGATGGGGGCCGTAGAGCGCCTTCCTGAACTCCCTCTGGGCGACGAACTCCGGGTCCTCCTCGCTCTGCCTGAGTCCACCCTTTATAAGCTCCTTCTTCCTGCTGATCTCATCCTCGGGGAATACGGGGTTGAGGAGTATGTCCGAGAAGAGTTCGAACCCCTTGTCGATATCCTTCTTCAGCACCGAGAGCGTGATCGTCGTGTAATCCCTGCCTGTAGAGGCGTCGAGCCCGCCGCCGACGAACTCTATCTCCTCGCTTATCTGCTCGGAGGTCCTCGTCTTCGTACCCTCCGGCAGCAGTTCGGCCACGAGGTTGGCCAGTCCCGCCTTCTCCGGCGGCTCGTCAGAGGGAGACGCCTTGACGAGGAGCGTCACCTCCACTATGGGCAGGTTGTTCTTCTCTGCATGAAGGAGAACGAGGCCGTCCGGCCGGACCTCCCGCCTCGCCTCTATCGCCCACACCTGCGCACAGCCAATAAGGAGTACAGCCATGAAGACCGCAAGCGCAAGCAGCACGGACTGCCCACGATCCGGGATCGAGGGCGCTGCGGATCGCATCCTGCGCATCACGACCTCCGGCACTCTGGATACGGCATCAAGACTCTTCATCATCTTCTCAGCTCCCAAACCGTAGGGTCAACACTCAGCCGCCCTCCGGGATCAGTATCCCAACCGTCCGGTTCTCCCTGGTGAAATACTTCCTTGCAACCCTCTGGACATCCTCGGGAGTCACGCCCCGGATCGCCTCGATATAACGGTCCTTCAGCCTCCAGTCTCCGAGCATCTCGAAAACACCGAGCACGCGTGCCTGGAACGAGATGGAGTCCTGCCCCATGATGAATGCAGCCTCCATCTGGTTCTTCGCCTTCTGGACCTCCCTCTCCGAAGGCGCCGTCTCCTTCAGGCGGTCGATCTCTTCATAGAGGGCCTTCTCGAGGTCCCCTGCATCCCCTCCCGGAGGAACGGTCCCCTCGATGAAGAAGAGGTAGGGATCCACGTTGAGGCCGCTGTAGGAGGCATAGGCGTTGAGTGCAACCTTCTTGTCCCTGACGAGGTTCCTGTAGAGCCGGCCGCTCTTGCCGGAGAGTATGGAGGCGAGCACGTCTATGGCGGCGCTGTCGCTGTCAGGAAAGCCCGGCACGTGATAGGCGGCCATGACATAGGGAAGCTTCGCCTCCTTTCTGAGGTAGATCCTCTTTTCGCCTTTCTGGGGAGGCTCCTCCGATGTTACGGGCTCCTTTTCGGGTCCGCGCGGGATACCGCCGAAGCTCTCCCGTATCTCACGGATCAGCTCGTCGGCCTTCACGTCCCCGGCAACGATGATGACCGCATTGTCCGGGGAGTAGAACCTCTTGTAGTACCGGAGCAGGTCCTGCCGCCCGATCGAGGCGAGCTCGGACATCCAGCCTATCACGGGATTGTGATAGGGGTGGACCTTGAAGGCCGTAGCCACCACCTCCTCGTAGAGCGAACTCTGGGGATCGTCCTCGTACCTCATCCTCCGCTCCTCCATGACCACGCTCCGCTCGTCCCTGACATCAGCCGGAGCAAGGAGGAGGTTCTCCATCCTGTCCGCCTCGAGCCTCACCGAGAGCCCTATGCGGTCCGAGGCCAAGACCTGGTAGTAAGCCGTGTAGTCCCTCGTGGTATAGGCATTGTCTATGCCACCGTTCTTCTGGACGAGACGGGAGAAGACCTTCGAGCCGTACTCGGGCGTACCCTTGAACATCATGTGCTCGAGCAGGTGGCTTATCCCGGTCTTGCCGGCGGGCTCATTTCTCGATCCGACCCTGTACCATATCTGGAACGTGGCCACAGGGGCCTTGTGGTCCTCTGCGATCAGCACCTTGAGGCCGTTGTCGAGGCGATACTCCTTGACCTCGGCCGATGCAGCAAGCGGGAGGCAGAGGAGCAGGGCCAAAAGAGCGATGTGCTGGGAGGCGACCCTCCTGAAGAACCCTCCACCGTGCCGTGTTGTCATCAACCCCTCCTGACTGTCAGACCGCCGTATCTCTCTGTGGGTCATCAAGCATTGATTCATTTCCCAAGCCCATCTGACCGAGAATCATAAATTATACCCTATGGCAGCACGATTTTTCCTCACCTCCGGGACCGCCGAGAG
>DRKX01000023.1 GCA_011051565.1 Nitrospirota bacterium
AGTTGCTTCAGGGACGATACCCCTCTGCAGTCGGATTCAAACTCTTCCCTGAGCCGCCCTGCCGTCCCCCCCATGGCCCTGCTTATGCTGCCAAGGCCTGCCGTGCCTTGTCGGCAAGCTCGTTAAATGCGTGAGGGTCGTGGTAGGCGATATCGGCCAGGACCTTCCGGTCCAGCCCTATGCCGGCCTTCTTGAGGCCGTTGATGAGCTGGCTGTATGTCAGGCCCGACTCCCTGGCCGCCGCGTTTATACGCACGATCCAGAGGCTCCTGAACTCGCGCTTCTTTGCCCTCCTGTCCCTGTATGCATACCTGAGGGCGTGTTCGACCGCCTGCTTCGCAACCTTGTAGCAGCGGCTCCTCGCGCCGTAATAGCCCTTCGCCATCTCAAGGACCTTTTTTCTCCTTCTCCTCGTCTTATAGCCACCTTTCGTCCTCGGCATATCCGTGAACCTCCGAAACAGTATTATTTAGTCTTGTCCGTCTCCCCCGCGCTGTTCAGCCGTAGGGGAGCAGCATCTTTATCGTCTTCTCCTGTGTCTTGTCCACGAGGGCGCCCTGCCTGAGCGTCCTCATCCGCTTGCCGGGCTTACCGGTGAGCAGATGGCTCTTGTTCGCCTTCCGCCTCTTGACCTTGCCCGATCCGGTGATCTTGAACCTCTTGGCCGTCCCTTTATGGGTCTTTATCTTCGGCATCTGCCTCCTCCTTTTTGGTATATTCCAAAACAGTCTCAGCTCCTCTCAAACGAGGCGTCACCCGCCATTGGGCCCACCCCTTGGGCCCGGACCGTTACTTGGGGGCCACTATCATCGTTATGCTCTTGCCCTCGAGCCTCGGCTTGTTCTCTATGTTGTACTTGTCGTCGAGCTCTTCTATTATCTTGTGGAAGACCTTCATGCCGAGCTCGGGCCTGACGATCTCCCTGCCCCTGAAGAACATGGTCACCTTGGCCTTGTTTCCGGCCTCGAGAAACCTTATTATGTGCTTTATCTTCAAGTCGAGGTCATGCTTGTCTATCTGGGGCCTCACCTTCACCTCTTTGACTTCTATGGTCTTGCGGTGTGAGTGTTTCTTACTCTGCTGATACTTGAACTTCCCGTAGTCCATGATCCTGCAGACCGGGGGTTTTGCGTTAGACGCCACTTCAACGAGATCCAGGTCCCTCTCCTCTGCAATCCTTAGGGCCTCCCTTAGGGGAACGATGCCGAGTTGCGTGCCGTCGGCATCTATAAGCCTCACCTCTCTCGCCCGGATCCTGTTGTTAACTCTGTATTCCTGTGCTATAACCACACCTCCTAAGTTTCAACGCTACGGATTGCAGCTCCTCTGTTGTGAACCATTGAGGTCCCGTTCCCTGTTCCGGACCATCTTGTTCGAATCCTAAAGTCTCGGCGTCAGACTCCTCGACTCGATCTCCTCTCTCAACCAGATGATCAGTTCGGAGAGCCCGTAAGGGCCGACGTTGTCGCCTCCGCGTTTTCTGACCGTCAGTCTGCCCGACTCCACTTCCCTGTCGCCTATTATAACCGAATACGGCACCTTTCTGACAGTCGCCTGGCGCACCTTGTAGCCGACCTTCTCGTTGCCGAAGAACGCCTCGCACCGTATGGCGGCGTTCTCGAGCCCCCTCCTCACCTCTTCGGCATAGCCGACATGCCTCTCCGCTACGGTTATTATACCAATCTGCACGGGAGAAAGCCAGAGAGGAAAGGCCCCCGCGTAGTGCTCTATGAGGATGCCGAAGAACCTTTCGAGAGACCCCATCAACGCCCTGTGGATCATTATGGGCCGGTGCTCCCCGCCGTCGACCCCCCTGAAGGTGATATCGAACCTCTCGGGGATGTTGAAATCGACCTGTATGGTGCTGCACTGCCACGGCCTGCCGAGAGAGTCCTTGACCTTTATATCGATCTTCGGCCCATAGAAGACACCCTCGCCGGGATCGATCTCGTAATCGAGTCCCTTGTGCTCGAGGGCGGTCCTCAGCGCACCGGTGGCTCGGTCCCAGTTCTCGGGGGCCCCCACGAACTTTTCAGGCCTTGTCGAGAGGTAGATGTCATAGGAATCGAAACCGAACGTCTTGAGTATGAAGACGGTGAAGTCGAGCACACGCTGTATCTCCTCCTCCATCTGCTCTTCCATGCAGAATATGTGGGCGTCGTCCTGCGTGAACCCCCTCACCCTGAAGAGCCCGTGAAGCACACCGGAGCGTTCATACCTGTAGACGGTGCCGAGTTCCGCGTATCTCAAGGGAAGCTCCCTGTAGCTCCTGAGGGCGCTCTTGTATACGGCGATATGGAAAGGACAGTTCATCGGCTTTATCTCGTAGTCGGCCCCCTCGACCTCCATAGGCGAATACATGTTCTCCCGGTAGAAGTCCCAGTGGCCGCTCCTCTCCCAGAGGTCCAGCTTCGCCATGTGCGGCGTGTAGAGGAGCCGGTAGCCGTCCTTCAGGTGCTCCTCCCTCCAGAAGTCCTCTATGGTCTTCCTGATGATGGCACCGTTCGGATGCCACAGGATGAGGCCGGGGCCGATCTCGTCGTTTATGCTGAAGAGGTCGAGTTCCCTGCCGAGCCGCCGGTGATCGCGCCTCTTGACCTCTTCGAGGAAGTCGAGGTATTCCCTGAGCCTCTTCCTGTCCTCAAAGGCGGTCCCGTAGATACGCTGCAGCATCTTGTTCTTCTCGTCACCCCGCCAGTAGGCGCCCGCGATGCTCAGGAGTTTGAACGCCCTGATATAACGCGTAGAGGGAATATGCGGCCCCCTGCAGAGGTCGGTGAAGCCGTCTTCGTCGTAGACCGAGACCTCTTCGTCCTCCATCTCCCGGAGCATCTCGACCTTGTAGGGCTCTCCCATCCTCTCGAAGAGCTCTATGGCCTCCTGCCGCGGCAGCACCCTTCTGACGAACGGACTGTCCCTGCCGATGATCTCCTTCATCTTCTCCTCTATCCTCTGCAGGTCTTCCGGAGTGAAGGCCCTCTCCATGTCGAAGTCGTAGTAGAAACCGTCAGCCGTCGATGGACCGATCGCCACCTTCGCCTCGGGAAAGAGCTCCTTCACGGCATGGGCCATAACGTGGGACGTGCTGTGCCTCAGGATCGAGAGGCCCTCGCTCGACCCTGGAAATACCGGCTCAATGGTAACGTCATCCGGCAGGTGCTCAGCCTCGCGTATCTCCAGCACGGCGGAGTCGTGCCTCAGGGCGACCGCGCCGAGTTCCTTCAGGACACCGGCGGCCTTGTCGCCTGGGACCTCCCTGACCTCCTTATCCGTCTTTATCTTGATGACAGCCTCCTCCTGACCGTATCGAGCGGCCCGCCGCCGGAGCGGAGGCCGTCTTCCGTCGATAGGAATTATACAGGATCGGCCGGAATGTTTGCAATTGCCGGCATCGGGCCTCAATGTTGCAGGTGGGC
>DRKX01000024.1 GCA_011051565.1 Nitrospirota bacterium
AGGGAGATACCGTTTACGGAATCCATCGATACGACGACATCGTTCGTCATCTCGCGCTGGACCTGTGAGAGCTGGAATATCTCGGAGACGATCCCCTTCGTCTTCTCGACAGAGCCCTCTATCTCTTCAAACGCCACACCGGTCTCTGACGCAAGGGCCGACTGCCTCTCGACTATCTCGGTCTCGTCTTCGAGCGACATGGTGATCTCGTTGGCCTCTGTCTGTATGGCCCTTATGATGTTAGTTATCTGCTTGGTGGCCTCAGCGGACTTGTCGGCAAGCCTCCGTATCTCCTCGGCGATGACCACGAATCCCTTGCCCGACTCGCCGGCCCTCGCCGCCTCTATCGAGGCGTTCATCGCCAGGAGGTTCGTCCTCGACGCGACCTCTGCAATGAGGCCCGAGATGGTCCCGATCTCTATGATCCTCTCCGACAGCATCTTCATCTTCTTGTTGATGGTCTGGACCGTTGCCCTTATGACCTTCATGCCCTCGATACTCTGGCCGACAAGTTCTCCACCCTTCGATGCGGCCTCAGAGGCCTGCTCGGATATCTGTGTCGCCTCGCCTGTCTCGTCCGATATCCTCATCGTGGCATCGACGGTCCTGTTGACCGCCTCAGTGGCACCCTTCAGCTGTCCCATCTGTTTTTCGGCACCGCCGGCCATCTTCTTGAACATCTCGAGCAGCCTGAAGCTCTCCTCGCCGACGCTGCGGGCCGTCTTCCTGACGTCCTTGAGCAGGATGGAGAGTTCATCCACCATCAGGTTGAAGGCATCGGCGATCGATCCGAAGACGTCCGCGGTGACGGGCGCGCGCACGGTCAGGTCACCCTCGGCCGCCGTACTGACGACCTCGAGGAACCTGATGACGTTCTCCTGAACCTTCTTCCTCTCTTCGTCCGTCTGTATGTACTCGCGCAGCTTGTCGAGCGTATCGTTGAATACGAGCGCTATCTTGCCGAACTCGTCGGACGACCTTACCGGCAGCCTCACGTCCGACTCTCCGCGACCGATCGCCTCGATTCCGGCCATGAGGGATTTCAGCGGATCGACCATCCTCGATGATATCGCAATGGAGACCGCCATGCCGATGAGGAATGTCGCAATGTAGAAGAGGGCTATGACCAGGGAACGCTCCTTGAGAATGTCGAAGATGCTCACCTTGTAGAACCCAGCCGTCATGGTCCCGTATATGTCGATACCGTAGGATGCCAGGGGATAGCTGATGTTTGTGACCCTGCCCACGGAACCGACCTTCAGTTCCTGAACCGTCTCCTTCGGGTTCAGGCCGACACGCTTGAGCTCGGGGGGTATCTTCCCGTTGAACGAGTCCTCGAATATCCTCCCGTCACGGTCCCTCAGGATGTAGTATGCGAGCCGCGGAGAGGCCTTCCTGAGCTTGAGCACGTATTCCCTGACCGCATCCAGGTCTCCCCTCGACAGCAGCTCGCTTACGGCTGCCGACTTTTCTGCGACGAAGCGCTTCTGCTCTTCGACCGTCGTCCTCACGCGGTCCTTCCACAGATCGTACAGCTCGTATGCAAAGATCGCCGTGACCAGAGACAGTATGACGGTAAGAAAGGTGATGGTGAGCTTCACCCTGATGCTTGTACCCTTATTGATCGCCATGTGTCAACCCTCCTGAGAAGGAATTTTCTTTCGTCCTGAACAGATGCGGAAAACCTGCCCTCGTCGGCGCAACAGGCGTCAACCGCCGCCCTGTAAAGACTGCAACCTCTCTCCTGCAACAACTCACGGTGAACTCACTGTCCGGTGAGTATCGGAATTCCCGAAGCAGGACGGCATGTGATGGAGCACTCGATGCCCTTAGCGGCATATTATACATTATAGTGAAACTCTTTGAATTATACAAGTATTTTCACGTAAAATCCACCCTGGGGGGCAGTCGCTTCACGACTGCTTCACAATCTTTATGGTATTATAGGTATGATGCAGGGTTACAAGGTACTGATAGTCGAAGACGAAAAGAAGATATCAGACATAGTCAAGGCGTACCTCGAAAACGAGGGGTTCAGGGTCGCTGTTGCGGACACGGGACAGGCCGCACTCGATCTGCTGAGGGACGGTGCAGACCTGATAATACTCGACCTGATGCTGCCGGACATGCCTGGTGAGGACATATGCCAGGCGATACGCGAAGACTCCGAGATTCCGATCATCATGCTTACGGCGAAGAGCGAAGAGGAAGAACGGATCAAGGGGCTCGGGATCGGGGCCGACGACTACGTAGTGAAGCCCTTCAGCCCCCGCGAGCTCGTCGCAAGGGTGAAGGCCCTCCTGCGCAGGAGCAAGGGCCTGAAGAAGATGATGAGCTTCAACAACGGCGACCTGATCATCGACGCCTCGCGCTTCGAGGTAAAGAAGAACGGCTCGGTGGTGGTATTCACTCCGACAGAGTTCAAGCTCCTGCTGAACCTTGCCGAACGTCCCGGGCAGGTCTTCACGAGGGTTCAGCTCGTGAACGCGATTCTCGGCTACGACTTCGAGGGTTACGACAGGACGGTCGACGCGCACATCAAGAACATCCGCCACAAGATCGAAGACGATCCGAGAAATCCCGTCTACATAAAGACCGTCTACGGAGTAGGCTACAGGTTTATCGGCTTGCCTGATGAGGACTAAACTCTTTCTCTCGTTCATACTGATCATCTTCCTCGCCCTCCTTTCCAACGTCGTCTTCGAGAGGCTCACCCTTAACGATTTCGACGAGTTCGTCAGGGGGACGAAGGAGGACCAGCTCTACTGGGTGATGGCCTCCATCGAGGGCAGTTACACGGACGGCAAGTGGGACATGGAACACCTGAGCATGGCCCTTCACTGGGGGCTGATGCTCGGCTTTGAAACCTACGTCGAGGATACGGCCGGAAAACAGGTGCTCTCATCGACCGAGGTCCTACTGTCGCTCAATCCCAACATGTTCAAGAGGATGCTCTCGATCCTCAAGCTGCCCACGGGCAAGGGCGAATATGTCTGGTATCCGCTCTACGTAAACGGCGAGGAGATAGGCACGCTCTATGCCCGGCCGCTCAAGAGGCTCGGGGCCATCGCCCTCAAGGAGGACATATTCAGAAAGAGGGGCAGGGAGTTCCTCTTCACCTCTTTCCTCATTGCCGGAGGCGGCGCGATATTCCTCTCCGTGCTCTTCACCATATACCTATCCACCCCGGTAAGGCGGCTCAACGCCGCTGCAGAGAAGATTGCGAGCGGAGACCTCTCCGTAAGGATACCCCCGCTGCACCGCCCGTTCGGGAGGCTCTACAGCACGCTAAGGTGCCACGACGAGATGGACAGGCTCACGGACACCTTCAACTACATGGCTGAGGCCCTGCGGCGGGAGGATGCCCTGCGCAAGCACCTCACGTCAAACGTGGCCCACGAGCTCAGGACCCCGCTGGCCATAATCAAGGTGAACCTCGAGGCGATCGAGGACGGGATAATCACCGATACCCACACGGTGATAAACAACATAAACTCCGAGATACAGCGCCTCATCTCGCTCGTCGAAGGCATAGAGGACATAACGAGGGCTGAGGCGAGCTTCTTCAGGAAAGGCACACAGGAGGAGATCGACCTGAGGGAGTTCATCGTCACGATCACGAGCGCCATGTCTCAGATGATGGAGGAGAAGGGACTGTTCCTGAAGACCGAGGGACCCTCCGTCACCGTGAAGACCTATCCCGAGAAGCTACACATAATACTGAAGAACCTCCTCACCAACGCCTGCAAGTTCACGCACAGCGGCGGGATAACCGTGAGGTGGGACAGGTACAGGAAAGAGGACGGCTCCGCAGGTTTCTACATCACGGTCGAAGACTCGGGCAGGGGCATCACACCCGGAGAACTCTCCAGGATATTCGAGCGGTTCTACAAGGGGAGAGACTCCGGCGGCAGGGGACTCGGACTTGCCATCGTGAAAGAGCTGACAGAGGTGATAGGCGGGAGGATCGATGTGGAGAGCACCCCGGACATCGGGTCGCGGTTCACCGTCACGTTCTGAATAGGCTGTGAATCGTCGCTTTTCACATTTTCTTCATCTTTTTGTATTAACCTTGAGACTGAGAGAAGAGACCGTATTTCATCCTCGGGACGGATGCCGCCCGTGGAGGCAGAGGAGCCAGACGTGGATTATGAGGGGTAAACTGAGACATTCGGCGGTATCGGCAGCCATGCTCTTCATGCTGGCGGCACCCCCGGTTCATGCACAGCAGGCACAGAAGCCCGTGACCCCGTACGGCGACTTCTGCTCCCTTTGCAGCACGTACGGCATATGCGACAAGCAGACGAGTCCGGAAAAGGCCGAGAAGGCGATAAGGGACTACTACGGCAAGAAGGGGCTCGACGTCGAGATAGAGGAGACGAACGGCAGGTTCATAAAGGCGAAGGTGATGGACGGCGGCAAGGTCGTCGACACGATACTCTTCGACAGCAGCACCGGGAGGTTCAGGTCCATATATTAGCCGGTCAGGTCCTCTTCCACCTGCGGTGAATCCAGAGCCACTCCGCGGGGTTCTCCACCACGTAACGCTCGACAAAGGCGCTGAGTCTCACCGTGTCCTCCAAGACCGCCTTCTCGAGGTCCTCCTCGTCGGAGAGCGCGACCTCGGGGTGTATGTCGAGCACGTGCCCCCCTTCTTTTTTCCTCCGTATGAAGACGGGAACCACTGCCGCACCGGTCTTCCTTGCGATGAGCACAGGGGACTTTATCGTCCAGGCCGGCCTGCCGAGGAACTCGACCAGGACACCTTCGGCGGGCACAACGCTCTGGTCTATGAGCATTCCCACTGTGTCCCCACTCCTCAGCCTCGTGATGATGGCCCTGAGCGCCCCCTTCTTGTATATGACCGAGTTGCCGTATCTCTTTCTCACCCTCTCGATGAGGCGGTTGAAGTATGGATTGTCGAGGGGCCGCGCGACCGCGCTAACAGGGGAGACCTTGCACGAGAGGGCGAGGGCGAGGAGTTCCCAGTTGCCGCAGTGCCCGGTGATCAGGAGCACACCCCTTCCCTTCCCGCTCGCCTTCCGGTAGTTGTCGATACCACGGACCTCGACCCCGTCCATCACGCCGCTGCCGAAGCCGTGGTATATCTTGACTATCTCGGCCACTGATCTGCCGAGGTTTCTGAAGTTCTCCCTTATCAACCCCGTCGCCGACGAATCCGCGACGATGAACCCGGCACTAATCGCGCGGCTCATGTTGTCAACGGCGATCCTCCGCCTGCCGCCCCAGAGTAGATAGGCGGCAAGACCCGCCAGGGCCCCCACCCTGCGCGCCGCCCCAAGCGGCATCACCGCTATGGGCAGGGTCACCGCATACAGGAGCCCCATCTGCAACAGCCACAAGACACTCCTCATTCCCCGGCCTTACCGTCCCCGTCTTCATCGTTGCCGTTCTTTCCCGCCTTCTTCTCCTTCAGCGCCTCCCTTATCTCGGTCAGCCTCTTCTCGACCAGGTGGTTCAGCGAGCCCTCGGGATACGTGCCGTCCGGCCCCAGCTCACCGGCGGTCATGCCCATGAGGATCTCGATCCCCTCCTCCACGCGCTCGATCGGATAGATATGGAAGAGGCCCTCCCTCACTGCATCGAGCACATCCCTGCGGAGCATGAGGTTCTTCACGTTCCTTTTGGGTATGACCACACCGTGAGTCCGGTCGAACCCCCTGAGACGGCAGAGCTCGAAGAAGCCCTCGATCTTCTCGTTCACGCCGCCTATGGGCTGGACATTGCCGTTCTGATCCATGGAGCCCGTTATGGCGATGTTCTGCCTGATGGGAACGCCCGAGATGGCGCTCAACAGGGCGTAGAGCTCGGCACAGGTGGCGCTGTCGCCCTCTATCATGCCGTAGAGCTGCTCGAACGTGATGGATGCCGAGAGGCTTATGGGTTTCTTCACGGCATACATCCTGCCGAGGTAGTTCGAAAGGATCAGTATGGCCTTTTCGTGTATCTTGCCGGAGAGCTTCGTCTCCCTCTCTATATTGACCACGCCCGACTTTCCAGTGTACACCGTGGTGGTGATCCTCGATGGCTTGCCGAAGCTGTAGTCACCGAGGCTCATCACGGCCAGGCCGTTGATCTGCCCCACCCTCTCACCAGAGGTCTCGACTATCAGGGTGCCCTCGGCCATCATCTCCCTGAACTTCTCCTCGAGACTGTTGTGACGGTAAATCTTCTCCTCGAGAGCCTTCTCCACGTGCGCGCCGGCAACAGCCTCTACACCCTCCTTCTTCGCCCAGTAGTGGGCCTCCCTTATCAGGTCCGATATGTCGCTGAACTTGGAAGACAGCTTCTCCTGGTGCTCCGCCAGCCTCGAGCCGAACTCGACTATCCTCGCCACCCCGGTGGGATCGAACGGCAGGAGCGACTCCTCCTTCGACTTGGTGGCGACAAACGTCGCGTACTTGCGTATGTTCTCGTCCGTCCGGTCCATCCGGTTGTCGAAGTCGGCCTTCACCTTGAAGAGCTCCCTGTATTCCTCGTCAAGGTTGTACAGGAGGTAGTATATGTATGGATTGCCTATGAGGACGACCTTGACGTCGAGGGGGATGGGCTCGGGTTTGAGCATCGCGGTGGTCACGAGACGGTACTGTTCCCATATGTCCTCGATCTTGAGCTCGCGGTTCCTTATCGCGCGCTTGAGGGCGTCGTAGGAGAAGAGGTTTCTCAGGAGGTCGAGGGCGTTTATGACGATGTAGCCTCCGTTTGCCTTGTGCAGGGACCCGGACTTTATCATGGAGAAGTCGGTCACGGCCACACCGTACTGGAACTTGTGCTCGATACGCCCGAAGAGGTTGTAATACGTCGGGTTGCTCTCGAACACGCA
>DRKX01000025.1 GCA_011051565.1 Nitrospirota bacterium
AAGGGCAACAGGAAGATCGGGCTCGGGGTGATGGGCTGGGCCGACATGCTCGTGCTCCTCGGCATCCAGTACAACTCGGAGAAGGGATTCAGGCTTGCAAGGGAGGTGATGGGCTTTGTCCAGGCAAGGTCCAAGGAGGCATCTGCAGAGCTCGCCTCCAAGCGCGGCGTCTTCCCGAACTTCAGGGGGTCGGTCTACGATGCGCCGGGCATGCCGAGGGTGAGAAACGCCACGACCACCACGATAGCGCCCACGGGCACCATATCGATAATCGCGGACTGCTCCAGCGGGATAGAGCCGTTCTTCGCCCTTGCATACAGGAGGTTCATTCTCGATACCGAACTGTTGGAGATCAACAAGTACTTCTTCGAACTCGCCAGGAAGCTCGGGTTCTATTCTCGGGAGCTCGAGAAGAAGGTGCTGGCAAGGGGGAGGCTGAGGGGAATGAAGGAGGTGCCGGCCTGGATCAGGAGGCTGTTCAAGACCGCACACGAGATACCGCCGAAAGACCATATAGAGATGCAGGCGGCCTTCCAGGAGCATACGGACAACGCCGTGTCCAAGACCGTCAACCTTCCCAAGAGCGCCCGCATGGCGGATGTGGAGAAGGCGTTCCTGCTCGCCTACGAGAAGGGCTGCAAGGGGGTCACGGTCTTCAGGTACGGCTCGATGAGGCCCGGAACACTCCGGAGGCTCAGGGAGGTATAGTCCGGCCGTCCCCCGCCCGTGACCATTGAATGAGTGAAACAAGGAGGTTTTTGAGATGATTCTCGGAGTCAACGTCGATCACGTTGCCACAGTCAGACAGGCGCGCATGACCTTTGAACCGGACCCCGTTACGGCGGCCACGCTCGCCGTACTCGGCGGCGCCGACGGAATAACCGTGCACCTGAGGGAGGACCGCAGGCACATCCAGGACAGGGACCTGAGGCTGCTCAGGGAGGTGGTGCCGGTGGAGCTGAACCTCGAGATGGCTGCCACGGATGAGATGATTGGGATAGCCGTGGAACTGAGGCCTGACCTCGTCACCATTGTGCCAGAGAAGAGGGAGGAACTGACGACCGAGGGAGGACTGGACCTCCATTCGTCCGGCGACAAGCTGCACGACGCGGTGAAGCGGCTGAAGAGGGAAGGCATACCGGTGAGCCTATTCATCGCTCCTTCGATAGTTGACGTGGATGTCTCGAAGGAGATAGGGGCCGACATGGTGGAGATACACACGGGGCACTACGCGAACGCCAGGGGCGAGGAGCAGCGTGAGGAGCTCAAGCGGGTGACGGCCTCGGTCGAGAGGGCGAGGCTGAACGGCCTTCATGCAAACGCAGGTCATGGTCTCACGTACTACAACGTAAGGCCCGTCGCCTCGATAGAGGGACTCAGGGGGCTCTACATCGGCCACAGCATCATATCGAGGGCACTATTCGTCGGCATCGAGAGGGCCGTGACCGAGATGAAGAGGCTCGTTGGCTGACCGGAGATGATACACGGAATCGGCATTGACATTGTCGATGTCAAGAGGATCGAGCAGGCCGTCAGGAGGTGGGGCGGAAGGTTCGTCGAGAGGGTCTTCACACCCGAGGAGATCGAGTACTGCCTGGGCAGGGTGAATCCCTACGACTCCTATGCAGCCCGCTTCGCGGCCAAGGAGGCATTCATCAAGGCCCTCGACCCCGGCGTGCCGGTCTTCCTCAGGGAGATCGGTGTGGTGAGGGCGGCTTCGGGCAGGCCCGGAATAAGGCTCTACGGCAATGCCGAAGAGTACTTTGCAACGGCCCTGAGAAACGGGAGGATACACCTCAGCCTGAGCCATGACCGAGGCTGCAGCATCGCTTCCGTGGTGATCGAGGCGGACGCCCCATAAGGGTGAGGTCCAACCGCGCACCAGGCTTACATAACAGCGGCCGTGTTGGTTAAAATATAGACCTGACGGCGCCCGGAGACCGGGTGCCCGAGGCGGCCGTCTCATCGCTCGACCCGGGTCGGGGAGAAGCGCACAAGCATGAAGATCGTGAACGCACGACAGATGAGGGAGATCGACAGGAAGACCATCGAGGACTACGGCATCGCCTCGCCGGTCCTGATGGAGAGGGCCGGACTCGCTGTGGCCGCGCGCGTGAGGCAGTCCTTCGACCGCTCCGCAAGGGTCGTGGTCCTCGCAGGGAGCGGCAACAACGGAGGGGACGGCCTCGTTGCAGCAAGGCTCCTACATAACGAGGGCTGGGATGTCAGGGTCTTCCTGCTCTCACAGCCGGAGAGGCTCTCCCCCGACTGCCTCAGGCAGTACGAGACGGCCCGGATGATGGGGGTCAGGATCGTTGAGGCCAGGCCACCCGCGTTGAAGGACCTCCGCAGCGCCCTCGTGATAGATGCGATGCTGGGGACGGGGCTGAACAAACCCCTCCGGGGTGACATGGCCGCGGTCGTCGACAGGGTCAACAGGGCCGGTACCGATGTGGTTGCCGTGGATATCGCCACCGGGGTCTCGTCCGACACCGGGGCGGTCATGGGAGGAGCCGTGAAGGCGGTGATGACCGTCACCTTCGGCCTGCCGAAGGCGGGGCACGTCTTTCACCCGGGGGCCGAATACGCGGGGCGTCTCTTCGTAGAGGACATCGGCTTCCCCCCCGAGCTTCTCCACTCGGATGAGATCGCCATGGAACTGGTGGACAAGGAGTACGTCTCGCGGCTCCTGCCCCGCAGGGCCGTGAACTCGCACAAGGGTGATTACGGCCATGTACTCGTGGCAGCAGGTTCTCTGGGAAAGACGGGAGCCGCGTTGCTCACTGCAAGGGCTGCTCTGAGGAGCGGGGCCGGACTCGTCACCGTAGGGACGCCGGGCAGTGTCGCAGGACATCTGACGGCAGCCGTGCTCGAGGAGATGACGCTGCCGCTTCCCTCGACGGCCTCGGGCGGTCTGTCGAAGGAGGCGGTACGGCCGGTGCTCGACTTTCTCCGCGAGAGGGCCGACGTGCTCGCAATAGGGCCGGGGCTCTCGACGGATGCGGAGACCGTCGAGTTCGTCATCAATACCGTGGCAGGTTCACCCGTTCCGGTGGTGGTCGACGCCGACGGCCTGAACGCGCTCTCGACGCTCGGATACGGGGGACTCGTCAGGTTGATGAGGGGGCTCCGCGTACCCGTGGTCTTAACCCCTCACGTAGGGGAGATGGCGAGGCTCTTGGGTACGGGCATCCCGGATGTGGCCGCTGACCTGCCGAACTCGGCGCTCGGGCTCGCAAGGGATACAGGGGCATGCACCGTGCTGAAGGGCGTCCCGACGGTCACGGCTACGCCGGGAGGGCTGTGCCTCGTAAACTCCTCGGGCAATCCCGGCATGGCCACAGCCGGAGCCGGCGACGTCCTCACCGGTGTCATAGCCTCGCTCATCGGACAGGGACTGCCGCCGCAAGAGGCGGCAGCAGCCGGGGTCTTCATCCACGGCCTCTCGGGAGACATCGCAGCCGCCGGGAAGACCGTGTATGCCCTCACCGCGGGCGGTCTCATCGAGGCCCTTCCCGAGGGCTTCCGTGCGATCCTCTCCGGCTGACTCGGAAACCACCTGAAAAAATACTACATGGAGATATGATCATACCCGGAAATCTCAAGACACGCCGCCTGACCGCCTTCTTCACCGACCGTACCGGGGGCGTGGACAGGGGCTTACTCTCTCGCGCCTCGGGATTCTCGGAGGATGCCGTCTACATGCCCATTCAGCGGCATACGGACAGGGTGGTCGTGATCCAGGGGCCCGGCCGTCCCGAAGTGGCTGACGCCGTGGTGACGTCCGCTGCAGGCGTCCTCATAGGCGTGAAGGTGGCCGACTGCGTGCCGATCCTCGTGTATGAGCGTAGAAACGGTGTTGTGGCCGCGGTGCATGCAGGCTGGCGGGGGACCGCGCGGGGCATACTGGGGAAGACTCTGGAGGCTATGGCCGATGGATTTTCCTCGCGGGTTGATGATATAGTAATTGCCTTCGGTCCTGCCATAAGGGGGTGCTGCTACGAGGTGGGCGAGGAGACGGCGTCGGAAGTCCGGGCCGCCACTGGTGAGGGCGGCTACATCCAGAGAAGGGAGGGGCGGGTCTATCTCGACCTCGTCCTTGCAAACATGACGCAGGCCCTCTCGACAGGGGTCCCCGAGTCGAACCTCTGGGCCTCCGGCGAGTGCACGTACTGCCTGCCCGGGAGGTTCTTCTCGTACAGGTACTCGAAGACCTTGGAGAGGCAGGGAGGTTTCATAGGGCTCAGGACCGGGCCGCTGTGATGATGCGGGCGACCGACCGTCGCCTCAGGATATACAAGGAGGTCATGAATGAAGACAGGAGAGCAGAAGAGGGCGAGGGATATCATGAAGAGGGAGGTCATAACCGTGAACCCGGACACCTCCGTGGAGGAACTGGGAAGGCTCTTCATTGAGAAGGACATATCGGGTGCGCCGGTTGTCGACGACAGCGGAGACCTCTACGGTATCGTGACCGAGAACGACCTGATAAGCAAGGAGAGGCGTTTCCACATTCCGACCATAATCAGGATATTCGACGCCGTCATACCGCTGAAGAGCGATGCTGAGGTGGAGAAGGAGATACGGAAGATGGCTGCCACGACCGTCAGGGATATCTGCACGAGAGACGTCGTCACAGTGGACGAGGAGACACCCCTCAATGATATCGCCACCATCATGACCGAGAAGAAGATACACCTGCTCCCCGTGCTCAAGGAAGGTAAGCTCGCCGGTATCATCGGCAAGAAGGACGTGATAAGGGCGATCGCCGGTGGGCCAGAGGCGTAGCAGCCGTTCTTGCCGCGCATGAGACCGGAACTCATCATAGAGACCTCCGGCGAGGGGGGGACGGTCGAGGCAGGTGAGCACCTCGGCAGACTCCTCGTAAGAGGGGACGTCGTCTGCCTCTATGGCGACCTCGGGGCCGGCAAGACGACCTTCGTCAAGGGCGTTGCAAGAGGGCTCGGCATCGACGAGCGGGAGATAACGAGTGCGAGTTTTGTTATAATCGCAGAGCACCGCGGCAGGCTTCCCCTCTACCACATAGACCTCTACAGGGTCGAAGATGAAGCTGACCTCGAGGGCCTCGGCCTCGATGAGTACCTCGACGGAGACGGGGCGGCCGTGGTCGAGTGGGCGGAGCGGCTGAGGGGCTGGGACTGTACGTTCAGCGTGCAGTTCGGGTTCAGGGATGATTCGGGCAGGGAGATAAGGATAAGCGGACCTGAAGAAAGGATAGGGCGGCTTGCTGGCATGCAGTGATCACCCCGGATGGGACGGATAAAGACAGAGACCGGCATGAAGAACATTGGGATAATATCGAAACCGGGCAAGCCTGAACCACCGGAGATCCTCAGGGACCTGATCCCCTGGCTCACTGAGAGGGGGTTCAGCGTATTCATCGACGAGGAGACAGCCGGTGTATTGGGCGTGGAAGGGTATCCACGCACGGAGATGCCCGGCCTCGTGGACGTCATGGTCGTCCTCGGCGGTGACGGGACGATGCTCGGTGCGGCGAGGCTCGTGGCGGAAAAGGGCATACCGATACTCGGTGTCAACCTCGGAGGGCTCGGCTTCA
>DRKX01000026.1 GCA_011051565.1 Nitrospirota bacterium
ACCGCCTTTTTCATTGTCTGTCCGAGAAAGTCCGTACTTCAGGATGGCCTTGGGCTGATCCGCATCATAGTATATCATCAGAGGTGTCCGGTTTTCCATCCGGCCCCGAGCTGAAGAGCCTGTAACCGTCGCCGGTGCGCTGGTATACGTAGGGGTTTCCCCACGGGTCGATCACCCGGCCGGAGGGGAGCGATTCGGGGAAGAAGCCTGTCTTCACCCTGTAGGATTCGACGGACAGCCTGAGGGATTCCAGTGTCTTGGATGCATTGAGCCTCTTTATCGCCGGCATGCCCTTCACGGCAGCCGGGACAAAGGAGACCGCAAAGGCCACGATGACGAAGAGCGGTATGAGATACGTCATCACGGCAGCGGTCTTCCTCGGCTTGACAGGCTCTTCCGCAACCTCTTTTGCCTCCTCTACGGGAGCGATGACACCCTTCTCCAGCAGAGAGACGAGGGTCTTCGATATGCCGAAGTCATCCTTGCCCGAGAGTTCGATTATGGTGCTCACGTCGTTTTCACCGTCGACGAGGGCGAGGGCCTCCTGCTCCTCCTCGGTGAGCTCTGCATCCTCTGCCTTGTCGGTCTTCTCAAACACCGTGTCGAGCGTGAGCGTTCCTTCAATGATGGACCACTCGTCCACGATCCTCAGCCCCTCCATAAGCAGGTGCTGCGTGTCGAGGGAGAGGCCGAGGTTCTTGTCGATGGGCACGCCCTGCGGCGTGAACTCGTAAGTGCCCTTCTTCCACGTGAACATCTGGACGATCTGATCGGTGATCTGGTGGGTGATTATGTCTATCAGCACATCTCTCGACACGAGGTCTTCCTGGATGAGGAGGCTGCCGAGCCTCGTGCCGGTCTCGGCCTGCCTCTGCAGCAGGGCCTTCAGCTCCTCCTCCTTGAGGATGCCCTTCTTCAGCAGGATGTTGCCGATACGGTTCTCCTCGGGCCTCTTGGCCGAGCGTGCAGCGACGATGTTGCCCTCGTGAAAGTATATCTTTATGTTGTCGGCAGGCCCGTCGATCTTGAGAATCCCGGTCTTCTTCTGAAAGTATATGAGCTGCAGGATGTCCGCAAGCCCGAACTCCTTTATTGATCCTGTCAGAGCCATCCCTTCTTGAGCCTCCTTATCGCGTACAAGTTGCCCGAGAGATAGAAGAAGACCACCATCAGGAAGAGCAAAGAAGCAAGCCAGTTGTGCGTGTACGGATATATGTTGAACGTAAAGAGCAAGGAGAAGACAAGGGCCGAAGCAGAGAAGATGAACATGAACGAGAAGAAGAGGCCGCTGAACATCCGGCCGCCGTAAAAGAGGGTGAGCCCGGGGATCGTGAAGGAGAGGATGCCGAGCAACCTGCGCCTCCGCTTGAGGTAGTTGTGTGTCTTGACTATGGTGTCGATCCTCTCGGCGGGGTTCGACTCGAATGATATCATCGACCTGAAACACTCGGTGCACATGCCCACCCTCGGGATGCGCCTTTCGCAGGCGATGCAGTAGAGCTTTCCGCACTTCTGGCACCTCGAGGCCATCGTGCTCGACTCCCTCGTCATGAAGAGGACGGCTATCAACAGAAACGAGAAGGCCGTCAGCAGGAAGGCGCCTGTAACGGAGTAGGGCCTGACGGTCTTCAGCCCCCACCTCAGGGCGAATGAAAGCAACTCCCCGGTCGTCAGGGTCTCTTCCATAAGGGCGAGCTTCTTGAGGTCGTTACGCAACTCCCTGAACTGTGCGACCCTGTCGAAGTCCATGTCCGAGGCCTGCTGAAAATACCGGTCGCCGGCCGTGAAGTCGAGCCTCTCCCTCGCCACCATGCTCAGGTTGTAGTATGCCGACGGAAGAGGCCTGATCTTTATGGAGGCGTTATACATTTCGACCGCCTTGTCCAGCCGCCTCATGCCTGCATAGCAGTTCCCGAGGTTTACGTAGGCCCGCGGATCCTTCCAAGAAGCCAGCAGCTCCTCGTACTCGCCAGCGGCGGCCCTGAGCCTGCCCTCTTTCTGGAGCGCAAGGGCGTAAGAGAACCTCAACGGTATCTCTTCCCTGCCCTCAAGGACCCTGGCGGCGTACTGGTTGCTCCTGCCCTCGTTCACTGCAACGGCGGCCTTTATCTCAGGAGAGGAGCTCACGGAAAGATACGTCTTCATGTATGCGGACAAGAGCGGGGCGAGGATGAGGGCGAAGAGCAGGAGATACCCCGCGTATCGCGGCCTTCCCTTCAGGTGCAGAAGGGAGAGGAAGCACACTGAGGCGAGAAAGTAGTAAGGCCCCATCACGGAAGGCAGGAGAGCGAGCAGATACCCCGCGGTCTTCACATCCTCCTCGATCTCATGAGCCATCAGCGGGATGTCGAGGGGAAGCCTCGAGACTGCAATGAGTATGGGGATGAGGACGAGCGCGGTCAGTACGGCACCCGTCAGGATGCCGGATAGATTGAAGAACCACCAGAAGTTTCTGGTGTATGCGGAGATGCCCTTGAACAGGTAGTTCAGTGAATGAAAAAACTTCTGGGGATGCAGAGAGAAGGTTCTGTCGAAGAGTTCAAAGTACGGAGCCGGATCACCCGGTGAGACCCTGATCGCCTTCTCGATGAGCCCCACGGCCTCAGCAGCCGGCTTCTTCTTCGACTCTTCTATCAGGAGATAGGAATAGGCCTCCGGGGTCATCAGGGCGTCCTCAGACGGATGGTTCGCACCGGCGGCTGGTGCAAAAAAGAGATGGACAAAGAACAGCAAAAGGCCCAGAAAAAGAAGAGACGTTTTCTTCAAGCACATACCCCCGGGTGATTTTGCCTCACATTAATCCGCGGTCCCTTACCCCAGTTTTCCCTGTCTTGTCCCTTGTTACTTCCATTATATCATTAATTATTTTTTTTTTGTCCAATCCTCGGCTCTCCGCCTTTGAGGAGCCTCCTGATATTATCGCGGTGCTTTACGTAGATGAGCAGGGTGAGTACGAGGGAGAGAGACACACCGAAGGAACCCTCCTCGAGCAAGAGCATGTTCAGGGGCAGGAACGTGAAGGCCGTGAGCGCACCGAGCGACGAGTACCTGGAGGCGAAGACCGCGGCAAGCCATATCAGGACGGTGAGCAGGCCGACATACGGCGCGTATACGAGGAGCACC
>DRKX01000027.1 GCA_011051565.1 Nitrospirota bacterium
CTTCATTCAATTGCCACAACTTCAGAAATTGCGTCTTCTGGAACTCCTCTCATGGCATCTTCTCTTCTGTCCTCTAAAATTAATTTAATTGCTTCGGCTAAACTCCTAAGACATTCATCTTTCGTCTTGCCCTGACCATTGGCCCCGGGTATTTCAGGACAGTATGCAATATACCAGTCTTCGTCTTTCTCAATTGTCGCTGTAAATTCGTTGTGCATGGTATTCCACCACTTCCATTTGCCTTTTATTATAGTATGAATAGCATACTGTGACGTTCCCCAGGACTCGCAGCGTCCGGGGAACATTTCCTTCTATACTTAACATTCTATAAGTTTTCATTAATTATACCAAGCGCGGTTTGACGGGTGTCAATAAAACCTCTAAAATTCATGGAAAATCATTGGCGTTTCCAGACGCGACTCCTCTGAACTCAAATAAAACACGACATCATAAAAACCCCGCCTTCCGACTCTGAAAGAGATAAAACAGGCAGGCTACAGGGTTGTCAAGGAGCGCGACTGAGACAGCAAAGACCTTGAGACACCGTTTTTTACAGCTTTGGGCTGACAGAAGAAGAGAGAAAGAAGTCCCCCCGGTGGTATGTGAGCTTGTGAAGAACGGACTTGATGTGGGCGGAGAGCGGAGGCTTGAACAACCCAATTGAACGTGTTATATTATGTGTGAATGTGTTATATTATGTGTATGAGGAGGTGTATACATGAGGACCAACATCGTTCTTGAGGATAAACTTGTTGAAGAGGCATTTAAATATTCAAAGGCAAAAACCAAGAAGGAACTGATACACGAAGCCCTCAGAGAGTTTATTGCATCAAGAAAAAAACTCGACCTGAGAGAGCTTAGAGGAAAGATAGTCTTTCGGGAAGGTTATGATTACAAGAAACTACGTAGAGCAGGTTAAATGGTACTGGTAGACACTTCTGTACTTATTGACTATCTAAAAGGGGCCGACAACAACAATGCGGCCGCAAGAAAGTTTCAGTTTGTCTTGGACAATGGCATCCCTTTCGGTATCAACTCCTTTATTTACCAGGAACTTCTTCAGGGGGTAAAAACAGAGAAAGACTTTCAAAAACTGAAGCAGTATCTTGATGCCCAGACTTTTTATAACCTTAAAGATGCCCGTGAATCCTTTGCTCAGGCTGCCAGACTTTATTTTTCGTGCAGAAAAAAGGGGATAACCATGTCGAGCACGATTGACTGTTTAATTGTACAGACAGTCCTTGAACACGACCTCTATCTTCTTCACAATGATAAAGACTTTGAACGGATCAGGAAGGCGGTAAACTTCAAGGTATTTGACATATACAACGAAAAGGGTTGAGGATTACAGTGAGTCAAGGCTCATGCAAGAGCCGGTGCGAAAATAGAAGGTTCTGCAAAGGCCCTCCTCAGCAGTAGTCCTCGTAACGCCCGAGAGCGGAGAACTCGTACAGGGTCGACATGGCCCTGCTCTCGGTGGGAATGCCCGACTCCTCGAGGATGGCCGCCGGGTTGAGTCCTCCCACTATCACCATTCCCGTGCGGTCCAGGCCCACCGGCATCTCGTACAGCGGGCTGTTCGGCTCGCCTATGCGGAGTATCCCCCCTATGCCCTTCTCCCTCAGCCTCTCCGCGAGTTCCCTTGCGCTCCTGTGGCATACGACCGGTATCTCCCGGAAGCTCGCGAGCACCCTGCCGGTTCCACGGTGTACAGCCCCACCGACGTCCGTCATCTTGCCCCTTATGAACACCTCCAGCGGGTCGAGCGACGAGCCCTCATAGCTTATGAGCGCGATGAAGCGCGTCGGCCTGCCCCCCTCGACCTCGAGCACCCCGCCGAACCTCGATGTCACGGGAATGCCCGCCTTTAGGAAGACACCGTTTATGGTGACGCTGCACACGGTTGCCAGAGCCACCTTGCCCTCGGGCACCGTGACCTCGCCGAGGCGCCCGCCTTCGCGGACCACTGCAAGCCTGTCGCTCATCGCGTAGGGGGACCTGAAGACCGGCAGCATCGCCTTGAGGGCCTTCTTGAGGTCTCGCTCCGCGATATAGGATACGTTCAGTATCACATCACCCCTGAGGGTGTCGAGGTCGAGGCTCGTGAGATATGAGAGCGTATCGATACGGCTGATGACGAAGCCGACCTTCTCGGAGACGAGGGCCTTGGCGAGCTCTTCCTTCCCCTTCTCCGTTATCTTCCGGCCCTCCTTGCCGAAGGGCTCGGTGAGCCCCATCTCGTCGAGCACCTTGAGGTGGTACCTGACGGTCCTCTCCGAGAGGGTCACGCCGTGCGTCTTCAGCCGGCGGGCTATCTCCCGCGAGCCTGTTATGACGTCCTGATAACCCTCGAGCACCCTCAGTATGGCGATCAGCGTCCTGTTCATGAAAAGCCTCCCGAAAGCCGTCTGTTGGTCCGGAGCCGAAAGACTACAGCATCGGCAGATATGTCTCTATCTCGTAGGGGAAGACCCTTGTACGGTAGTCGTCCCACTCTATCTTCTTGCTCATGATCAGCTCGTTGAATACGTGCTCACCGAGAGTCTCCCTCAGGAGTTCGCTTCCCTCGGCATGCTCGATCGCCTCTATCAGGCTGCCGGGGAGCTGTTCGATCCCGAGCCCGCGCCTCTCCGTGTCGGAGAGGTGGTATACGTCCATCTCCGCAGGTTCGTTCAGTGTGTATCCCTCCTCCATCCCCTTCAGTCCGGCGTTCAGCATGCAGGCAAAGGCGAGGTACGGATTGCAGGCAGGGTCTGGTGAGCGGAGTTCTATCCTCGTGGCCTCCTCCTTTCCGGGTTTATACAGGGGGACCCTGACGAGCGCCGAGCGGTTTCTCCTCGCCCAGCACACATATGCCGGGGCCTCGAAGCCTGGGACGAGCCTCTTGTAGGAGTTCACCCACTGGTTCAGCACGAGCGTGAACTCCCTCACGTGCCTCAGCAGGCCCGCGATGTAGCTCTTGGCGGTCTCAGACAGGTAGTAGCGGTCGTTCGGGTCGAAGAAGGCGTTCTCCTCTCCCCGGAAGAGGGACTGGTGCGTGTGCATGCCGCTTCCGTTCTGCCCGAAGAGCGGCTTTGGCATGAACGTGGCATAAACGCCGTACTTCCGCGCGATCTCCTTGACCGTCACCCTGTAGGTCATGACCGTGTCGGCCATGGTGAGGGCGTCTGCGTACCTCAGGTCTATCTCGTGCTGCGAGTGGGCAACCTCGTGATGCGAATACTCGACCCTTATGTCCATGGCCTCGAGTGCCAGGATGGTCTCCCTCCTCAGGTCCTCGGCCGCGTCCATCGGATAGTCGAAGTAGCCGCCCTCGTCGAGTATCTCGGGCGATTTATCGCTCCTGAAGTAGAAGAACTCGAGTTCGGGCCCCACTTGGAACGTGTAGCCCTTCTCTTGCGCCTTCTCGAGGTTCCTCCTCAGGACATACCTCGGGTCCCCCTTGTAAGGGGTCCCGTCCGGCTCGTATATGTCGCAGAACATGCGCGCAACGGCCTTCTCCTTCGGTCTCCAGGGCAGCAGAACGAACGTTGCGGGATCAGGCCGCGCGATCATGTCACTTTCGTCAATCCGCGCGAACCCCTTGATCGATGAGCCGTCGAACCCCATGCCCTCCTCGAACGCATACTCGAGTTCCTCCACGGGCATCGCAAAACTCTTGAGCATCCCGTGGATGTCCGAAAACCAGAGCCTGACGAACTTGACGTTCTGCTCTCTCACAAGGTTCAGCACATCCTTGCTGTCACGCGGTCTCTCCATCGGCTGACCTCCTTTGCGCGGCCGCCCCTTCTGCAGCAACCGCCTGCCGGTTTCAGGTTATCGTAACACGCACTCCCGCCTTCCAACATCCACCCCGCTGTCGGCTCGCCGACAGCGGGGTGGGCTTTCTATTATACACCCTTCGTCACCGGATGGGGGCGTGTTCGTTTATTGAACCGTACATCAGCCCGCGATCTCGAGGACGGAGCGCCTCAGTGCTTCGAGTCGCCCTATGAACTCCTCTGCGCCGCCGTGGCCCATGAACCTCGCCGTCAGGGGCGTGATCTCCGAGTCCTTGACCACAACGTGCTCCTCGTTCAGTCTCAGGAAGGTCTCGAGCCTCCTGTAATACGAATAGGCGTCGAGCAGGGTGTCTCGCTCTGCAGGGCCGATCAAGCCCTTTCGTGCAAGCCTTCTCAAGGCTGTGGGCGTTCCCTGGACGAGCAGCTCGGGATGCCGGCGCAGGTGCCGGAGCTGCAGGAACTGTACGTGGAACTCTATCTCCTCGATGCCGCCGGGCCCGAGCTTTATGTCCATGCCCGAGGCCTCCTGCGAGAGCTCGCGCACTATCCGCTCCCTTACGGCCCGGATGTCCTCCCTCTTCACCTCTTCTCCGCGCCGCCTGATCACCTCCGCGGCCATATCGAGGAAGGCCCTTCCGGCCGCTGCTTCTCCCGCCACCGGCCTTGCCCGCAGGAGCGCCTGGAGTTCCCACGGCCGGGCGTTCCTGAGATAGTAGTTCCTGTAGCCTGAGATATCCCTTGCGAGGGCGCCCTTGGAGCCGTCCGGCCTCAACCTCACGTCCACGTTGTAGAGCATGCCGCTTCCGGTGTAAGTGGTGAGGGCCCTCACTACGGCCTCGGCTGCCCTGACCCCTTGGGCGCTATCCGAGAGGAAGACTATATCGAGGTCGGAGCCGAACGTCAGCTCCCTTCCACCGAGCTTGCCGAGGCCGATGACGGCCAGGCCGCCGCTGTCTTCGGTCATCTCGACGACCGCCCCCACCACGGCGTCCGCAAGGTGTGAGAGATATCTCAGGAGGTCATGGACGGTCAGTACGTCCATGAGAAAGAACAGCCCGAGGCGGAGTTCCTCGGCCCTCTTGTACTCGCCCATCGCATCGAGGCCGCCTCCTCCGAACCTCATGCTCCTGCGGAGTTCCTCCTCGACCCTCTTCTTGGTCTTCCTTATGACCAGGCCCTCGACCAGTGTGTCGAGGTACCTGTTGCTGCTCAGGAAGACCCTCGAGAGGTACGAACTGAGGGAGAACAGCTTCACGATCGCCTCCATCAGCCCCTTGTGCTCGGCCACTCCCGCCAGGTATGCCTCCTTCTCGCCGAGCACCTCCAGGAAGCTCTCGAGCCCTTTGAGCGCCCTGTCCGGGCTCTCTGCACCGAAGGCCTTCTCGATAAACTCGGGAACGACCCGCCTCAGTATCTCCCTCTCCCTCTGTGTCTTGAACGTCCGCATCTGGCTCCTTACACTCCGCAGGTGCGCAGCAGCCGCCGCCGGGTCCCTGACCCCCCTGAAAGAGAGATATCCCCTGAGTTCATCCTCCGCGACGTCACCCTCAAGGAGCGCGAGTGTCTCGGCATGGAGGTCCTCTTCGGTGCCGAGCAGGGAGTTGTACATGTTCTTCACCTGCATGCGCCTGAGGCGCAGGTCCGCGAGAAACTCCTCGGCGGAGAAGAAGCCCATCTTCCGCGCGAGCA
>DRKX01000028.1 GCA_011051565.1 Nitrospirota bacterium
AGATGATACTCGACCCTTCATGCTATGTATTTAAGGGAGAGGTGTATGTTGCCGCAACCCACTTGCAGCCGGACCTTCCAACCTTACCACCCGATTACGAGAAACAGCCTCGTCAGCATATAATGCTCTACAAGAAAACCGGTACCAGCTGGGTGAAGGTCAAAAGCACTTACCAGACACAAGAAGACGAGGCGAAGGCAAGTGGCACGACAGCCAAGAGCTTCTTCACCGTGGAGTTATTCGAATACAACGGCCACCTGATGGGGATCGGCACCTACGGAAAAGAGAGAAACCAACAGGTTTATAACTATAGTACGCCTTCGGAAACCAATTTGCGGGTTTATGATTTTGGGGAAAACCCTGATCAGGGCGCTGTAGACAGCGGGAGTTTTATTTATGATTACAGGGATCCGAACAATTATATAAGCTCTCCCGATGTGACAAAAATAGGTAATACGTATTATATTGCCTATTATGAAGCCCCTCCCGTCGACGTAGCCACCAAGGACGCACCGTTCAACGCTGATGTTAAACTCATCACCACAACTGACTTTGCAAGCTTCACGCCCTCGATATGTGTAAGCGGCAACTGTGCCAGCAGTGAGACAACGATCGAGAACAAGTGGCCGGCAATTTCCAAACTTCCGGATGGGAGATTGTTTGTCGCCTATGCATCAAGGGTAGCCGGGCAGCTCGATACCGTTTACAGGACATCCTCACCGCCATACGATACATTCTCCGACACCTACGGCACTATTGGTGACGGTAAGGGAGTGGAATACTATGTCGCAACAGCCCTGAACTCCAAGGGTAATATGGAGGTAGTCTACCAGAGGACTCTTTCCGGCTTTGTGGAGAATTTTTTTATGACAGACGGTTTGAACTGGGCGGACGGGAGATTCGGGCCTGGATTGAATTTGGACGGTGCGGCTGACTATGTGGATGTCGGGAACGATCCAAGCCTGAAAATAACCGGAAAGCAGATTACAGTAGCTGCATGGATCAAAGCGTCGTCAGACACGGCCGTTGGAAATGAGCGGATCGTTGGAAAGGGAATAAAGGGAGATCCGAGCCCATACTACAGGTACCTCCTCTACAGGATGGACCAGACGACAGAGCTGAGGTTTGGAATCTCCACTGCCGGGGCAACCTCACCCACCAGGGCCATATTCACGGGAGTACAGGCTGGCGTATGGATGCATGCTGTAGGGGTGTACGACGGTGAGATAACCGACGGTGATAACGTCTTCCTGTACATTAACGGCAAGTTGGCTGCGAGCGCGCGGACGCCCGTCGATACAGTCGATTACAACATCGGCGATACGGATGAACCCGTCGTCATAGGCGCCAACACCTCGGTTTCACCACCGTTTCAGTTCTTTAAAGGAGTCGTCGATGACGTGATGATATTTGACAGGGCCCTGGATGCAACCGAGATTGAAACTCTATATAACAAGACCCTCTCGGAGGGCGGCCATACCGTGGCAGTACGGGCGAGGAATGTGTCAGGCGATGAAGTAGCCGTGACAACGAGTGATTTTTGCGCCAGGGATGGAGCCTACAGCACGGCATGTGATTGGTACGATACCGGCTGGCGGTACCGGCAAAAGATAACCATCAGTAAGGATATGACCCTGAACTCGGATCAGACGGACTTCCCGTTACTGGTAAAGATACCCGCTGGCAACCGGGTCTTTGCAAACGCGCAGAGCGGCGGAGAGGACATCCTCTTTACCTCGTCCGACCGCACGACCAAGTTATACCACGAGATAGAGAAATTCGACAATACGCCCGGAGGCGAAGAACTTGTTGCATGGGTCAGGATTCCCCGCTTGTCCACGTCGTCGGACACGGTGATTTATATGTACTACGGCAATCCCGACGCATCTGTCCAGGAAAATCCTCAAGGCGTCTGGGTCAACGGTTACAAGGGGGTATGGCACCTGAGAGAGGAGTCTGCCGGCACCGGCGCTATCGCCTTGTATAAAGACTCAACCGGTAACAACAACGACGGAGATGACTACGTTTCGGCAGTTGGCCTGGAAGGTCAGATTAACGGCGGCAGAGAATTCGACGGAGTCGATGATTATATTGCGGTTCCTGACAGTCCGAGCCTGAAATTCGGCACCGGAGACTTTACGGTCTCCCTCTGGGTCAAGCTCGACGATCCAGGCACTACACAGTATCTCATAAACAAATATCCCGGTGGCGGTGTGCCGGGGTTTCATGTGAGCTTGAACTCAAGTGGAGTCCTCTGGGTGATGGAGCACGGAAACACTTTGGATTTCAGCGTCTTTGGGACTACAAAGATCAACAACTCCTCGTGGCACTATCTGACCTATGTGAGGCGCAGCAGCACCGGTTATCGGGAGATCTGGGTGGACGGTGCCAGGCAAGCCAATGCAATCTATGGCGTAGACAACATTGACACAACGGATCGGATGGTCTTCAGCGGCAGGTACACGACCCCCGCCACTACCTGGGCAAAGGGAAGGATCGATGAAATCAGACTTTCCGGAACAGCAAGAAGCGCGGATTGGATTAAAACAGCCTATAACAACCAAAAGTATCCTGAACTCTATATAGTTTCGGGAACGGAAGAAAAAGTGCCTTATTAGCCGCTGGACTGTTTTTTAAAATCAACACGCAGCCGGCGGCCAGCTGCTGATCGTTTCGTCAATCAGCGTTGGCTGCCGGAACAATTCATCCGCGGTATATGTCCTTGAAACTGAAAAGCAGGACCTTTGCGTATCCCAGGTTGGTCTTCAGGTCCTTGAAAGACCTCATCTTCAGAGCCTGCTTCAATATCTGACTCGGCCTCAGGTAATAGCTTCTGAGGGCCTTTTTCTGAGCCTTCAGAAGGTCATTGATGCTGAGGTGCGGCGTTTCTACTATCGCGGTATTGTACACGAAGCTGTTCCAGTCATCGGTTCTCAGGTACTTGTGCTCTTTTGCCCACTCAAAGAACTCGGTTCCGGGGAACGGTATTGCGATGGTGAACCCCACGAGGTCGGGATTGATCTCCTTGGCCAGGCGTATGGTGTCCTTTAGCGTCTCCTTTGTCTCACCGGGAAGCCCGACCATAAAGTAGCCGTGAACTTCGAGACCTACTTTTTTTGTCAGCCTGAAGGCTTCCTTTATCTGCTCAATCGTTGTATTCCTTGCGGCCCTGTTCAATATTTCCTGGTTGCCGGACTCCACGCCGTACTGGATCTGCCAGCATCCGGACTCCTTCATGATTCGCAGTAGTTCTTCATCCACGTAGTTCACCCGTCCGTTACATTCCCAGGAGATGTCGAGACCACGCTTGATGATCAGTCGGCATATCTCCTTTATACGTTCCTTGTTCAGGTTGAATATACTGTCCCTGAAAGAGACGTTTCTGACGTTGAACTCCTTGTACAGGTACTCGAGCTCGTCTACCACGTGTTCAGGGCTGTGTGTGCGGTATCTCCTGCCGAAGGTGATCCGTACGTCACAGTATGTGCAGCTGTGAGGACAGCCCCGGCTCGTTATTATGTTTGCATAGTTTCCGTCCGTTCTTTTTGACCAGGCTGCCGGAGGGTTGTATTTGCCGATCGGCAGCAAGTGGTATGCCGGCCGCGGCAATTCATCCAGGTTTTTGATCATCTCGCGGCTTTTGGTTCTGACCACCCGGCCGTCTTTGTCCTGATAAATAATACCTGCAACGCTTTCGATATCTTTTCCGTTCTCTAAAGCACGGACCAGCTCCAGCATCGTGTTTTCGCCTTCGCCTATGACCCCTATGTCCACTTCGTCATGTGTAACGACCTCGTGGCCGAGTGCGGTGATGTGCGGTCCTCCCAACACTACACGCGTTTCCGGTGAATGTTCCTTTACAATCTTTGCTATTTCCAGACCCTGCTTCGCCCGCGGGGTTACGACACTGACACCCACAATGTCAGGCGAGTAGTCGTCGAGTGCTTTTACGAGCCTCTCCCGGTTCAGGCCCTCTATGTAGCCGTCTATAATCCTGACGTCAATATTGTTCTGCTCGAGCACCGATGCAATGTATCCCAAGCCCAGTGGTAAGGAGTTGAACAGAGGAGGCGTGTCCTCCGTCATGCTGATAGGGGGATGAATCAATAGTACTTTCATCTGTTGTCACCTTCTGATCTGAATTTTTGGTTTACAGTAAACGTTACTTGAGTAATGAACGGATGTATCTTTTTCCGTATGATAAAATTGGACGAGGGGATGCAGAAAATATAACATTGGGCTCAAAGTAGCAGTGCAAGAGACACCCCTTGCAGTTGTCCACTATACTGAGGTGTGTTCCAAGCTCGTCCCAGAGTTCCTTGAAACTCTTGTCGTGAAACGAACCTGTGCACTCCTTGAAGAATTCATAGCATGTCCCGAGCCTGCCGTCAGGCGATATCCCGCAGCTTAGATAGCCGGAGATGCACCTCATCTTCGGTATCTTGAACGTGTACATCGCGTCAAGCATCATGTTGCTCATTGTGATGGGATAACCTTTGTCCCGCAGCTCCCTTATTTTTAATATTGCATTTCTGTAGTTTTCGATGCCGCCGTATATATCGTCATATCTTTTTTCAAGTTCATCCAGGTTTTTATAATTAAAATGCGTGATAAGGGGGAAAAAAGTGAAGGTCTTGATGCCGAGTTCACTGCCGTATTCCACGATGTTGTCGATCTCCTGTGTAGATATCCTGGTCAGTACCACGTTCAACGAGACATAGGGCACCCTCTCCACCGCCGCCTTTATCCCCTCTATCACCGCTTCGTCGAGGACCTTTATAAGCCCCACATCCTCGGGAACGTTCGGGTTCATGGTATCGAAAGAAAAACTCATCATATCCACGTAGTCGCAGATCTCATCGATTCTCTTTGTTACGAGTGAACCGTTTGTGGCGACTTTCGCCATCATGCCCCGTTCCTTTATCCGCTTGAGTATCTCGGGCAGGTCTTTTCGAAGGAGGGGTTCACCGCCGCTTATGGCGTATATTACACAGCCCATGTCGGCAATCTGATCCACGAGGTCTATTACCTGGGCAGTGTCCAGTTCCTTGAGACTGTCACCCCAGAGAGAGCAGTAAGAACACTTGTAGTTGCATTTGTGGGTTATCCTGTGGCCTACCTTGATCAGACTCCTCTTTTTGAAGAGATTGAACTGGATTGCGGCATTTAACATTCTAAGGGGTTTTTTCAGCATGTGGCGTTCTTTGGCTCGTGACCTGCAGTTTTACTACAGAGCGATTCCATGCGACAGATTCATAATAATATTTTATATGCTTATAAAACTTAAAGTCAAGGTGACGGCATTCCTCAAAAATAATCTACACGAAGGGGAGTAGTTTACTCATAATTGACATTAGATCAAAAAATATCCCTGAACTGAATCTGGTTAGATCAAAATAGATGTCACCCGAGCATATAATTCCCTGACTGAAGATTTGTATCATCAGGGAGGATATGAGAGTAGAGACAAGGAGTTTGAGGTGAAGCTACTGAGAAGGCTCTGAGAATCGCCCTTTCCCTGAAAAGCTCAAAGGCGTCTGCCCGGTTTTGGTATATCTGTCCATACACTGAAAGGAGCCCCCAACCAGAACCGGCGCACTCAGAATGAGGACCTTGCTGCCCTGTCTATCAGTTCCAAGAATATACGAAGCAGCTATGCAAACCACAATCCCGAGCCCGATGATTCCGAGCTTGAGGAACTTGTTCATGGAGGTCCAGTTGTAGGCAAAGAGAAAGACTATACCGGCCGATACCAGCGTACTACCGAAAAAAAAAGAAGCATTCGGTTGGAACACAAAACGTTTACATGATCTTTCCGTGTTATCGAGACACGGCCAGAAAAGAGCACATCCTCTGTGATCATTTTTGCCGGCATGCCCTGCCTTGTAGATGCCGGAGCTGAGCGCCCACTACCCTGCGGAACAAAACCGGTCGCCGTCATCGGCTTTGGGACGCCTTCTTTCCGCTGTATATGGCAAACACCCCGTATTTGTAATTGCAGTCAACCTCCTTGAACCCGATCTCTTTCAGGGCGGCCAGCTGTTCCTCCAGCGTGTCGGGCTTATTGTCCGTGTTGTCCTTGTAGCGCCTGACCACATCATCAAAGTATTCCCCGTCGATTCCTCGCAGGGTCTTCTGTTCGCCTATCCATTCCTGCCACAGTCGCATGTACCATCCGTCGAGAGCCTCCGCCGGTGGAAGCACTACGTCGATATTCATGAAATACCCGTCACTTTTCAGGTACGAGTGGATCAGCCTGAAAAGCCCCCTCTTTTCACTCATCGAGAGGTGATGTATCGCGAGGGAGGAGACGATGAAGTCAAAGTCCTGCCCGAGGATGTCGCCCTCGAGCATCTCCTGAAAACTCGTCTTCACGTAGCAGGCGCCGTCGAAGCCTTCAAGGCGTCTCCTTGCCAGGGAGAGCATATCCTCGGACGGGTCTATCAGGGTGGCCTTGATC
>DRKX01000029.1 GCA_011051565.1 Nitrospirota bacterium
CCGGAGAAGTACGAGGCGAAGAGTTCCATCATCATTGAGCGCAACGTCATCAACGACCTGATAAAGGGCGTGGCCATCACGCCGTCGATGACCGAAAGGATCAAGGTGCTCCGTGACACCATCCTGAGCAGGAGCATGATCCTGAGGGTGCTTCGTGAGCTTGATCTCGACACCATGGCGGCTGACGACAAGGAGCTCGAGGAGATGATATACAGTTTCCAGAGGCGTACGAGCGTGAAAGTCAGAAAGAGTAACCTCTTCATCATATCGTTTCAGGACAAGGACCCGGCGCTTGCAAGGGACTATGTCAACAGCCTCGTCAGAACCTACGTCAACGAGAACATAAGCGCAAAGCGCGAGGAGGCGTACGGAGCCAGCAGGTTCCTCAAGGAACAGGTGGCCTTCTTCAAGGAGAAGCTCGACAAGGCCGAGGAGGCGATAATCAAGTTCAGGCAGGAGCAGGGCATATATGTCGCCATAGACGAACGCTCCATCATCAGCGAGATAAAACAGTACAACGCCGACATAGCCAAGATAAAGATCAGGAGGAAGGAGCTGATCGCCAAGAGGGACAGCATAAAGAGGCAGCTCAAAGGTGAAGAGCCTTACTCGGTCGCCGTCATAGACAACGCCGCAGGCAACAACAGCCTGCTGATAGCATCGCTTGAGAGCCGGCTCAATCAGCTCCTGGTGAGCTACACGGAGAACTACCCAGAGGTGGTGAAGCTGAAGGCCGAGATAGAGGCGCTCAGGAGGCAGCAGGCCGAGCTCTCGAAGAGCAAGAAGGCCGTCGAGGAGAGCGGGAGCCCCGACTCCGCGATAAGCACCATCAACCCTATATACCAGGAGCTCAAGCAGGAACTCAACAAGGTCGAGTCTGAGATAAACGCGCTCAATGCGAAAGAGAAGATGCTCGGGTCTATGATCAGGCAGAAGGAGGAGGAACTCAGGTATATCCCGGAGGGCAAGAAGAAGCTTGCTGACCTGGAGAAGGAGCGTGATTCCTACAGGAACATATACGAGCAGTTGCTCATGAGGCTCGGGCAGTCCGAGGTCTCGAAACAGATGGAGGTGGCGGACAAGGCCACCACGTTCAGGATCGTCGAGCCCGCCACACTGCCGACGATACCGGTGAGTCCAAACAGGAAGGCACTGATTCTCGCCGGCGTCTTCATGGGCTTCCTTGGAGGTTTCGGTGCGGTCTTCTTCCGGGAGAGCCTGGACTCGTCCATAAAAGAGGTTCAGACAGTGAAGAACCTCGGGATCGAGGTGCTCGCCGTTATTCCGAAGATATTCGACAAGAGCGAGCAGAGGGTGGTGAGGAAGAGGGACTTGATCATGTATACCCTTGCGGGCCTCTATCTCCTTGTTATCCTCGCCGCCTTCGTTCACGAGCTCTTGGGCCTTACCTATATCGGAACGTTCTTTGCAGGCATAAAGCTGGACCTGATGAATATCATAGCCCGGTTGCAGGGCGATATGTTTTAATATCGCGGCAGTACGAGTGATGACCACGAAAGGAGAAACCGCATGAGCAGAATAGAGGAGATACTCGAGAAGGCGACAAAGATGAGGAAGGGAGGAGGTAACGGCGAGAAGTCGAAGAAGATGAGCCTGCCCGGCGCCAAGCTCCCCAAGGTGACGAGACGTGCCAGGATTGAAAATCCGAATGTCGTCACCGTGCTGGATCCTGACTCGTCGACTGCTGAAGAATACAGGAAATTGAAGTCCATGGTGGTGAGGCTCACGAAGTCGGACGAGTTTCAAAATATGCTGATGGTGACGAGCTCGGTAGGAGGGGAGGGCAAGAGCCTGACGGCCCTTAACCTCGCGATCACGCTCGCCCAGGAGTACGACTACACGGTCCTCCTTGTCGATGCTGACCTCAGGCGGCCCTCGCTGAACGAATACCTCGGGATACACGCGGATATTGGACTTACGGACTGCCTTGTCGACGGTATGGGGGTCGGCAACGCTCTCATAAAGACAGGGATCGGGGGGCTCGTATACCTTCCCCCCGGCCGAAGGGTCTCCAACCCCGGTGATCTGCTCTCATCAAGCAGGATGAGCGAGATAATGAAGGAGATCAAGCATCGCTATCCGGACCGGTACGTGATCATAGACACTCCGCCTGTGCTCCCCTTTGCCGAAGTCCTATCGATCGGCGCACTTGTAGACGGGGTGATCTTCGTGGTGAGGGAGGGTGTCACTTCTGAGGAGAACCTCAAGGACGCGGTCGGCATGTTGAAGAACGCCAACATCCTCGGGGCGGTGTACAATGCCGCAGAATCGGTCTTTTTCGACGGTCATTACAAGTACAAGTATTCGAAATACTCGAGTTACTACCGGGACAGGTGAGCGATGAAGGGCACGAAAGGAGCGGCCGTAATCTTACTGGTCCTGTTATTTTATGCCGGCAGCCCACGGTTATCTGCGGCCGAGGTGAGCCTCACGCCGAGCATCGCCGTGAGGGAGGAGTACAACGACAATATCTTTCTGACGGGGTACCAGGAAGAGAGCGACTTCCTGACAACAGTCAACCCTGCAGTCACATTGACATATGTAACGGATAGAGAGGACTTGGCACTCGACTACAGGCTCTATTTCGATTCTTACGCGGACAACTCCGACTTGAACGACGTTAGACAGATAGGCAGCCTCGACTCCACGACGTCACTCTACAGGGACGTCTTCTTTTTGGCGGTTTCCGATCTGTACACGAGGGTGCCCATAGACGAACGAAGACAGGTGGCGTTCGACAACCTGCTTGCGAATACGACCGACACTAACCGGCTGACCGTCAATCCGTATATAGAGTATCCTCTGAGCGGGACGCTGGTGGCGAGGGCCGGTTACACTTATGAGAACCTCTGGTACGAGGAGGAGGCAGGAGACAGTGCCGAGAACAGCTCCGCTGACCTGAGCCTGACAAAGGAGCTGTCGCCGAGGCTGTCGGCTTCGCTGTCGTATTACTACACAGCGCGCAGGCCTGAAAGGACGGAGGCCTATGACAGACAGGATGCCGGAGCGGGAATCGACTATAGCATAAGCCCGAAGCTGTCATTGAGGGCAGGGGCGGGACAGACATGGTTCGACTATAAGTCCGGCATGCAGCTCGATTCGGTCGTCTGGAACGTCGATGCTGAATACACCTTGGTCAAGAGCCTGGTCGTCAGTGCCGGCTACTCGGAGGGGTACTCGGACTCCGTGAATGTGGGTGCTTACAAGAGAAAGGCCGCAACGGGGATGATAAGATACAGTGGCAAGAACACGGTGTCGCTCTCCGTCTTCAGAAACACGGACAGGTATCTCACGGTCGACAGGGAAGACAGGTTCGAGGGTATAACCCTCGACACCAGCGTGCCTGTTACCGCGAGGATAACGGGTGTGCTTCGTGGAAGGTATACCAACTATGAATTCCTTCCCGAGGAGGAGGTCGTGGACAGGTACAACATCGGACTTTCCTTCAACTATGTGGTCCGGGCGGTCACGGCCACACTCGGTTATACGCACAACCTGAGTGATTCGAATGTGGACGTCAATGATTACAGGAACAACATAGCCTGGTTTCAGGTCAGGCTCACTATATGAGAGAAGGCGGTTTCAAGCCTCGATACGACTGTAAGGTCAAAGGAGAGAGATGTACGAGTCATTTTTTAATTTGAAGCAGAAACCGTTCGAGCTGGTGCCGAGCCCCGACTTTCTCTTCCTGAGCAGGTCGCACAAGAAGGCATTGACGTATCTCAAGTACGGCGTCACCGAGAGGGTCGGCTTCATGCTCCTGACCGGCGAGGTGGGCTCAGGTAAGACGACCCTCATAAGGAACATGATAAGGGGCCTGGACAGCGACATCATACTGTCGAAAGTATTTAATACAAAGGTCTCTTCGGAGCAGCTCATCTCCCTGATAAACGAGGACTTCGGTCTCGAAGTGAGCGGAAAGGACAAGGTCACGCTTCTGAGGGAACTCAACGACTTCCTCATAGAGCAGTACGCGAAGAAAAGCAACCCGATACTCGTGATTGACGAGGCGCAGAACCTGACGCCGGAACTGCTCGAGGAGGTGAGGATGCTCTCTAACCTTGAAACCGATGACGCAAAGCTCCTGCAGATCATCCTCGTTGGCCAACCCGAGCTCAAGAAGGTCCTCGCGCGCCCCGAACTGCGCCAATTGCGCCAGAGGATAAGCATAAGCTGCCATATTCAGCCCATTACAAGGGCCGAGACCGAGGATTACATATTCCACAGGCTCGAGGTTGCAGGCAACAGGGACGCAGTCGTGTTCGAGGAGGGGACGATCGACGCTGTCTACAACTTCAGCAGGGGGATACCGAGGCTCATCAATATTGTCTGTGATTTTCTCATGCTGTCGGCCTTTGTGGAGGAGACGAGGAGGATCAGCTCCGACTTGGTGAGAGAAGTCATCGGCGAACTCGAGACCGAAAACAGGTTCTGGCAGGACAGTGACTCGATCAGCAGCAAGATCGAGAACATCATGAAGGAGATCGAATCACTGAAGAGAGTTACATCTGAACTGCAGAAGCGGCTTGCCGCAGGACAAAAGGACGCCGTCAGACTGCCCTCGACAAGGAGCACGTATGAGTACAGGGAGCCTTAACTGGTATGCGGTCTATGTGAAGTCGAGACACGAGTTCGCTGTACACAGGGAGCTTTCAAGAAAGGGGCTCGATGCCTATCTGCCTTCGGTTAAGAGGCTCAGACAGTGGCGGGACAGGAGGAAGTTCGTGGACTTCCCGCTCTTTCCCGGTTACCTGTTTGTCCATATTCACGACAGGCCGGAGTCGTTCCTAAAGGTGCTCAAGACCAAGGGGGTCGTCAACTTCATCTCCCTGAGGCCGGGTTATCCGTCACCCGTTTCGCCTGAGGAGATAGCCTCCCTGAAGCTGCTTGTTGACAGCGGCAGGGAACTCGACGTGCACCCCTTCCTGAAGGAGGGCGGAAGGATCCGTGTGAGACGGGGACCGCTGAGAGGCGCTGAGGGGACCCTCGTGAAAAAGGGGGATCAGTATATATTTCATGTCAACATAGACCTCCTTGGCAGAAGCGTGGGCGTGAAGATTTACGCCGACGACCTTGAAGCAGCATAAGTGTTGAGCTGCGGGCTGACCGGATGCGGTCAGCCGTTCCGAGATCGAATATTACCGTCTGCACGCTACTTCTCTGTTACAGGTATGTAACTGAGGAGGCGGAGCATTGCCTGAAAACGGATTGAAGGATATGAGTAAGCACGAATACCCAACGCCCGAGAGGCAGGGGCTCACCAGGAGGCGTTTCCTGTCCGACACCGTACTCGCCCCGGTGGCTCTGGGCCTGACGTCCCTCATCTCCTCATGTGGGGGAAAGACGCTGATCCCGCCGGAGCGCAGCAGGGTGGTACGCGTCACACGGCCGGAGGCTACAGACCGTAGCGGAGGAAAAGACAACGCTAACCTGAACGGTGAAGTCATCCGAGAGATGGTCGACGTTGGCATAAGGACACTTACGGGCAAGACGACCGCTGAAGAGGCTTGGAAAGTGATAATCCCAGATCCGGACAGGCGTGTGGCGATAAAGGTGAACTGTCAGATAACCGGTATATATACAAAGGCAAAGGTGGTATCGGCTGTGACTGAGGGACTGATTGCGCGTGGTGTATCCCCCTCCGACATAATAATATACGACCTCACGGACAATGCCTTTGCCTACGCCGGTTTCGAGAAGAACAGGGGGGAGGGTGTAAAGGTCGGCACCTGTGACGAACTTGGAGGATTTTCCTGGACGACGTGGTTCAAGGCGCCGATCCCGCTTGTCGGCAACAAGTTCTGCAAGGTGCTTGCAGGAGAAGGAGCATATGGCTGTGACTATCTGATCAACATGCCCGTGCTCAAGGCCCTCGACGGTTACTCCGGGGTGAGCATAAGCATGAAGAATCATTTCGGATCTATCTCTTCGCCGGGCAGACTCCACTCGACGATACAGGATTCCATAGCAATGCTTAACACGCACGACGCAATAGTGAAGAAGACGAGACTCATACTGGTGGATGCGATCTTCACCGAGTACAAGTGGTCAAACGGCCGCAACCAGGACACCGTTGATGTAACCAACCAACTCATCTTCGGCACTGATCCGGTGGCCGTTGACCATGTAGGCTGGCGCATGATAGAGTCCATCAGGAAGCGCCATTCCCTTGATCCCCTTGAACCGGAGCCTTTGTTCATCCGTAAGGCAGCCGAAGGGTACGGTCTGGGAAACAACGACATGCGGAAGATCGACCTGATCGATGTTTGAAGTGCGGCTATGCAGAGGCACCGCGGAATAGAGGTGAGAGTTGTTTCAACGTTCGAGGACTTCATGGAACTGTGCCGTGAGTGGAACGACCTGCTTGCGCTCTCGGATACCGACAGAGTCTTCCTGAGACACGAATGGTTTGCGGCATGGTGGCGGGCTTTCGGCGCGGGAAAGGATATCTTCGTCATTATCGTGGAGAGCGATGACGGCATTTGTGCCATCGCGCCCCTGATGAGATGTCATGGCAGCTTCAGGGGGGTTCCGGTCAGGAGTGTAGAGTTCATCTCGAACAATGACTCCCCGGCCTGCGGCTTCATACTGAGAAGAAATCACGAGTATGCCGCCGGAGACATCATGTCCTTTTTGATGGATGGCGCTCTGGAGTGGGACATGCTCTTTCTCCGGAACATGGTTCACTCCGATGCCGTGAGCAGTGAGATAATGAAGGCCCTCGACAGCGCCGGCAGACGATACATCGTGCGTCCGGGCCTCAGTTCTCCCTACCTGACGATGGACAAGGACTGGGATGAATACTTCAAGGGCCTTTCGAGCAAGTCGAGGAAGACGATAAGGAACGTCTGCAACAGGATCCGAAGGCTGGGAGACGTCGAGGTCAGGGAATGCGGCGATGTGGAAGGGTTTGACGACATGGTGCCGGTCTCTGAAATGGGCTGGAAATACAGGGAGGGTAAATCATTTGTCAACCGGCCCGACAGGCTCAGGTTCTTCAGGCTGCTTTCCGATACGGCAGCGAGCAAGGGATGGCTCTCGATATGGTATGTCTACATGAACGGTGACCCCATCGCCTACGAGTATCATCTCAAGTACAAGGGGATGGATACCGCCCTGCTTTCCGAGTTCAACAGCGATTACGGCAGGTTCTCTCCCGGGACATACCTCGACTATGAAATAATCAAGTCCCTGTTCGCCAACGGAATCCGTGAATACGACATGTGCGGCGTGCTCGACGAGTACAAGAAGAAATGGACGGATAGCGTGAGGGACTACAAGAACCTAATGGTTTTCAATGACACACTCTACTCGAGGTTCCTCTACTTCATCGAGGACAAACCTGTCAGGTTGATCAGGAGATTTCGTGACAAGGTGTAGGTTCCTTATGACGGGTCGACTTGATGTTTTGACTGCGATGTAACATGCTGAAAGGGGACATGTCCTTTCGCTGTGTGGACGGTAAACAATAAAATGAGGTCGGATAGAATGAGAGTGGCGATAATAATAAGTCCCGACATTCAGGACAAGTACTTCGCGAGCCGGATCATAGAGGAGTTCAATGTGGTGGGCATCTTTATAGAGCCTCAGTACAGGCGGAGAAGCGTGTTGGAAAAATTGGCAAAACTTTTCCGTGTTCTTCTCCGCGAGAGATTCAACCCACTTGCATTGTCAAGGCGTCTGTCCGATGCGGCGTATTACAGGAGGTATCTTGATAGTGTCTCCACTCTTTTCAAGGAGAGTTTCTACGAGAAGGCGAAAATCATTGACCATTACGCGGGGTGTCCGGTATATCATACACGCTTCAGAGATGTCTCTTCACCTGAAAACGTCTCCTTGTTGAAGGACCTAGCCCCGGACGTAATAGCCGTATGTGGATGCTCCATACTCAAACGTGACCTTCTGTCCGTGCCCCCCCGCGGCACGCTCAACCTGCACAGCGGACTTGCCCCGTATTACCGGGGGTGTTCCTGTTACTTCTGGCCGCTCTACAACAATGAACCGGAATACTTGGGTGTTACGATACACTATGTCGACCCCGGAATCGACAAGGGAGACATCATACATCAGGGACGGCCGGAGCTGGAGGCGGACGACGACGAGGTTACGATATTTATAAAGATCATGAAACTGGGGACCAGCCTGATGATAAAGAGTTTACACGAGATTGAACTGGGAAAAGTGAGAAGTTACAAGCAGACCGAGAAGGGAAGGCTGTATCTCGACAGTGATACAAGTGTAAAGCACTTCCGTGAATTACACGAGCGGTTGAAAGGCGGCTTGATTAGGGACTACTTGAAAAGGATCGAGAGTGGATCGGTCGATCTGCCGAAGATAATCGAGTGATGTCACAGCACTTTACAACAACAAGTAGTATCCCGGTTGTTCCGATCCAAAGCACGACAAAAAGATGAGATTGTTTAAAGGTGTTACAAGAGAACTGATTAATAACTTCAACAGGGAGATATACTCCTACAGGATCCGGGCGATCGACGCTCTCGTCTTTCTGACCTACCGGTGCACGAGCAGGTGCAAGACCTGCAACATATGGAAGCGCAACGCCGACAGGGAAGCGGAACTGGGCTGGGAGGGGTGGAAGTCCGTCCTTGAGAGGCTGCGTGACTACGGTATCAGGAGCGTTGAGATATTCGGCGGGGATGCCCTCCTGCGTAAAGACGTGATCTTCAACATGATAAGATTCTGTTCCGACCACGGCATCAAGACCTATTTCCCGACCAACAGCATCTTGATGGACAGAGTGACGGCCGAAGGCCTCGTGGAGGCTGGACTCGATACGATCTATTTCTCTCTCGACGCAATCGACACTGAGAGCGACAGGGTCAGGGGTGTCAGCGGGACATTCTCGAAGGTGAAGAGGGCCATTGAGCACCTGGTGGAGGCAAGGGGAGAGAGGGAATATCCCAAGATAATCATTTGCTCAACCCTTTCCAACATGAACTTCGAATCTCTTGAGGACATCATAGGGTTTCTGAAGGACTACCCTGTGGATGCCGTCTATCCGAGGCTCGTGACGGAGTTTTCCCGGCGGAATATCGACGCTTCGGTGATCAAGGGGATCGCACCTGACCCCTACTTTGTCAGCAGTGAGGGCAGGTCTCACCTGTTCAGTCCCGAACAGACACGGCGGTTCAGAGAGATCATCAATAGATTGAAGTCGGGAAACGGCTCCGGGCCCTATATAAACTTTCAGGGAATCGACTTTGCTCCAGACGAGGCATTCACGAGCGGCGAGTACGGTATCAGGCGCTGCCTGGTCTGCAGCACCCTCGTTACGATAAACCCCAACGGAGACGTTACGCCGTGTCCGTTTTATCCGGCTTATATAATCGGAAACCTGCTCACCGCAGACGGTCTCGACAGGATTTGGGGAAGCAGCACTCACACGGAGTTCATACAGCAACAACGCAGAGCTGAAATAAAGCTCTGTTCCGGCTGCATAATGCCGACATTCTATCCGACCCTGCGGGAGAGGCTCCGTTACTATCTTAAGAGATTAAAGGACAAGGTTTCCGTCCTACCTCGCAGGAATAGGCGTCCATCCACCCAGACACGTTGAGAATGACATCCATCTATCTGAGACGGTTTGCTGACTTCCTCAAGTCGGTAGTGCGCCAGATCGCATGCGTCGTAATCCACTATTCAGGCATTACGCGAATCTGTGAGCTCTTGAAAAGAGGTCCTTCAGGCATCAGGATACTTGCCTACCATGATATCGCCGACAAGGGGTACCTCAACCTGCAGGTCTCTGAGAAGACTTTCGCGATGCACGTGCAGTATCTGCTCAAGAACAACTACAACATCATATCACTCGAAGAGGCAGCCGACCTGCTGAGATCAGGCGGTGAGATACCCAAAAAGACGGTTGTGATAACATTCGACGACGGCTACAAGAGTATTTATCAGTCGGTCCTGCCGATCGTCAAAGAATACGGCCTGCCTATAACCGTTTTTCTCTCCACGGGCTCAGTGGGTTCCTCGAACGGCGGCATTCCTCTCTTTGTCGATGCCGTAGCATATGCCATAAGAAAAACCGCAAAGAATGAACTCGATCTCTCGACTTGGAACTATAAGAGGTTTTCTCTGAAGACGGCCCTGCTCAGGGAACTGGCCGTCAAGCAGGTCAATGAATACAGCAAGAACTTTGCTCCAGCTGAGAGGAGGAATCTCCTTCACTTCATATTGGGACAATTGGACATCGATATCGAGGCGGATGAACTGAAGAACAAGATGCTCTCGTGGGATGAGATCAAGGAGATGGACAGCGCCGGTGTATCGTTCGGCGCCCATACCCACACCCATCCATCGTTGTCCAGGATCACGCTGAAGGAGGCGAGAGACGAGATAATGCTTTCGAAGAGTCTGATCGAGAAGCACCTCGGCAAGGAGGTAACCACGTTTGCCTATCCGTATGGTTCTGTCAGGGATGTGAGCGATGGCGTGAGAGACATAGTCGAGCAAGAAGGCTTCAAGTGCGCATGCGTACTGAAGGACGGCTTCAACCTTCCTGGAGACGACGTCTACATGATGAAAAGGGCGTGCATCACCAATCAGGTCAACTCTGACCTGCTTGGCTTCGTCTCCAAAGCCGAGTTTTCGGTACAGATGACGGGTGTCCTGAACTTCATTTATAATATCAGGGAACGTATGTTGAGCCGCGGCAGTAAAGGGACAAGGAAGAAGATAAACATTCTCTACATAATCGACCAGTTTAAGGCCGGAGGCGGCACCGAGAGACACCTCGTCAGGCTTGCAACCATGCTTGACAGGGAGAGGTTCAATACCGCGATATCATGTTTCGAGGGTGCTCCAGGAACCATACTCGATGACATCCTGAAGCACGGGATACCGGTCGAGGACCTCAACCTGAGCCGGATTTACTCCTACAGGGCGCTCGCGCGGGGATTCAGGCTCGCAAGGTTCATAAGAAGACACGGGATCGATATAGTACAGACGTTCCATTTCAAGTCCGACACGTTCGGAGTCTTCTTTTCGAGGCTTGCAGGCGTTCCCATAGTCGTCTCCAGCAGAAGGGACACTGGTGACCTGAAGAAACCGAGGCAGATACTCCTGAATAGGATAATGAACCGTTTTATAGACCGCTTCATCATGGTATGTAATGCAGTGGGCACGAAGGTCCGTGAGTGTGAGGGTGTCCCGGCACATAAGACGGTGACGATTTACAATGGTGTCGATCTGAAGAGATTCTCCGGAGCCAGCGCTCGGGATGTCGAGTTGCTCAGGAGGCAGCTCGGTCTTGACGACAGCGACTTCGTTGTCGGAATCTCTGCGATCTTCAGGCCCGAGAAGGCATATCACGTCTTCTTCAAAGGAATAGAGGGCGTACTTTCAACGATCAAGAACCTGAAGGTCCTGGTGCTGGGGTTCGGTCCCACGAAGGATCACTTCGTGTCTTACTGCAGAAAGGGACCGCTGAGGGAGGTCGTCAAGTTCCAGGGGTTTGTTGAAGACGTCGAGAGGTTTCTTCCGCTCATGGACGTCTTCTGTCTCGTGCCCAACAAGAACGAAGGTTTTTCGAACGCCATCCTGGAGGCGATGGCTGCGGGAAGGCCGGTCATTGCCTCCGATGTCGGTGGAAACGCCGAGGCCGTAGTACACAACGAGACAGGGATCATTATACCTCCCGACGACCCCGCCGCTCTCTCACGCGCCATCCTGGAGCTCTACAACAATCCGGAAAAGAGACTGCAGATGGGACAGAAGGCCCGCGAACGCGCAGCAGAGAGTTTTTCCATTGAAAAGATGATAAGAGAGCATGAGAGTTTTTACGAGACGTTATACAGTGAATACATTTCCGGTAAGTCAGCCAGTGAGCCCGGGGTTGTTCGGCGCCGGATGACGGGATAAACTTACAGGGGGTTGAGAAGAACGCTTCATTCAGACCGTTCGGTGTCAACCTTTCTTTGATGCCGGATTTCCGGAGAGGGTGAGGCATGTGCTTGTCTTATCACGTATTTTTCCTTTAAAATGGATATAAAGGAGGTAGCGGCATAAATGCCTACTGTGGAAGCAAGGGTTGACACTCTCGAGAGTCTCTTGGGGCAGTTCATTGTCCATACCGACACCGCCCTCAGAAGGCTTGAGAGAGAGATGCGTGAATTCAAGGACGAGATGCGCGCGTTCAAGGATGAAATGCGCGAATTCAAAGACGAAATGCGTGAGTTCAAGGATGAAATGCGCGAATTCAAAGACGAAATGCGTGAGTTCAAGGATGAAATGCGTGAATTCAAGGATACAACCGGGAAGATACTGAGCGGGCAAAGCAAAAGGTGGGGAGAGATTGCAAACAAGATGGGGACACTGGTCGAGGATATAGTGGCGCCGAACATCCCGCGTATTGCCCGCGAAGTGTTTGGTTGCAAGGAGATGGATTTCTTTGCGGTAAGGATTGAGAAGAGAGATAAAAAGGGAAATGTTACAAGGGAGTTTGACGTTATTGCCGTTTGTGATAAGAAGGTGTTACTGAACGAGACAAAGTCAACACCGAGGCAGAGCTATCTGGAAGAGTTTGCAGAGTTTGTTAAGAGTGGGAAGTTTTTCAGTTTCTTCCCGGAATACAAAGGGATGAAGCTTGTGCCCATATTTTCCTCCCTGTATCTTTCAGACAGTGTCGTAGAATATCTGTCTAAGAACAAGATATATGCCATGGCCATGAAGGGTGATACCATGGACATACTGAACCCCCAGCTGAAACCTCAACGTAAATAGGTCGCACTTGTCATACCGATTCCGTCCGGATATGAAACGAGCTGTCAGACGATGAATCCTAATATCATATTGATATCCATCGATACGCTCCGAGCCGATCACCTTTCGTGTTACGGCTACCAGAGGCAGACAACGCCCAATATCGACGGACTCGCCGCCGAAGGGACCATATACAGGCAGAACTACTCCACCGGAGTATGGACCCCGCCGGGACATGCATCGATGTTGACCGGACTCTACGTGCCGGAGCATGGTGTTTATGGAGAGAGGGGGCTTGCCGAAGAGGTTCCCACCATAGCAACCGTATTGAAGGATGCAGGGTACCGGACTGCTGGTTTCGTTAACAACAGCCAGGTGGGTGAACTGGTAGGCTTTCACAAGGGACACGACCTTTTTGTTGAGGTCTGGAAGGGCGTGCAGCCTAAGACGCTGTTCGACAGGGCCATCATGGCGGGCATCAGAAAGACCAGGGAGTCGCTCGGATACTCTGACATGGGTGCAAGGAGGACGAACAGGTTGTTCTTCGAGTGGGTCGACGGTTTAGACAGGGGCAGGCCCTTTTACTCTTTCCTCCACTACATAGAACCTCACAATCCTCTCGCACCCCCTCGGCCGTACAAGAAGAGATTCATGTCCGGGAAGTACAGGAACGTCGATCTCCGGAAGGTCTCGAAGGTTGCCCGCAATCCTCTCGTATGTTATGTGGAGGAGATGGAGCTGAACAATGAAGAGGTATCCTATGTTAAGGACCTATATGACGGGGAGATTTCCTATACAGACAGCATAGTCGGTGAAGTCGTCTCCTTTCTCAGGAGCAGGGGGCTATACGACAACACCATGATAATAATCACATCCGACCATGGTGAGCACTTCGGAGAGCACGGTCACTGGTCGCATGTAGCGAGTCTCCACAAGGAGGTCTTGCATGTTCCGCTCGTTATCAAATATCCCGAGGGGACGGCACCTCCGGGGGAAGTCGATCGGTATACGCAGCTTGTCGACATCTTTCCTACCGTAATGGGCGTGGCCGGAGTATCCGGCGGGGGAACAACGGGAGTTTCCGGTGTCGACCTGCTGGGCAATGAGTATCACGAGTACCTGTTTGCCGAGTGGGAGGGACGCGTTCCGTTCTTCATAGCAGAGAGGATTCGGGATGATGTTGAGGACGGCGCGATAGAGACGATAAAGACCAGCATGATAATGGTGCAGGACAAGTGGTATAAGTACATACGGGCATCGGATGGCGGTGAGAGGTTTTATGACGTCTCGAATGGAGACGAAGTGTTGATGGACGAATCGTCGCTCAGCATGGATGTTACGAGTGCGTTGAGGGAGAAGCTGGCGGAATATAAGAAGCGCTCGAGTGATGTTGAGGGAAAAAGCGGTTACTCCGTTGACGACGAGATTGTCAGGAACCTGAGGTCTCTCGGGTACATGTAGGTTCCGCATCTAATTCCATATACCTGGTTCTATCCATACGACCACATGAACATCAGACATCTGGAAAGGCTCTCGATGCTCGTGCGCGACGGCTTTGGAGAGATAGAGCTGCATCTGCATCACAGGAACGACACGAGCAAGTCCCTGGAGCAAAAGCTGAGAGACGCCATGGTGCGATTCAATCAGGTGGGTGTCTTGATAACATGCGGTGATAACCCGGTAAGTACATATGGCTTCATTCACGGCAAGTGAGCGCTCGACAATTGCGATGGCACTTGCGGTGTGAATGACGAGATCTCCATCCTGTTGCAGACCGGATGCTATGCAGACTTTGGGCTCCCCGCTCAGAACAGTTCCGCCAGGCCGAAAGTGGTCAACAGGATATATTATGCGATCGATGATCCCATGAAGCCTAAGTCTTTCAATTCCGGACCTGAGGTGACTGCAGGGACGAGATGCGATGAGGGCTTGATGATGATCCCGGGTCCTTTCCGTGCTGAACCGCTGAGGGATTACACGGTTCCCCTACAGACATCATGGTCTTCCTTGTCGCCTTTCCTTTTGTTGTGTCTCCGTATGATATATACTACTTTGTGCTACACAGCACTGCTGCATTATCCGTGTGCTACTCTGCAGGCCAAGGTTTATCATGCATGATGCTTACTATAAAATCGCCTGGAACCTAAAGTGAGTTACCTTAAGAAACTATTCGAACAGTCCGCGTACTACTTTATCAGCAATGTAATCGTCATGATGGCTGGGTTCATATCCTTTCCGATATGGACAAGGATTTTCAGCAGGGCTGAGTATGGACTCTTTTCACTGGTCGTCATCACTATCTCTTTAGGGGTAGGATTTTCAAAATTCGGCTTGCAGCACGCTGCACTGAGATACCATTCTGACTTCAAGGAGTACAAGACCGATCTCGACATGTCCTATTACTACACGACTCTTTTCTTCGGTTCAGTGGTTATCAGCGGCTCGATAATTTCCAGCGCCGTATTGGGGATAGAGGTTTTCCTAAGAAGTTATATCGATGGATCGCTCCTCGACTTGATGCCATATATTGCTGTGCTGGTATTTACAGGCACACTGATCAGCATTTTGATGATGTTTATAAGAGCAGACAACAGGGGAAGACTTTACAGTATTTTCATTATAGCAAAAAAGTACGGCGGACTGTTTCTGGCGTTGTTTATCGTGTTTCATTTTATGAGAAGCCTTGAAGGAGTGTTCATCGGATTTGCCTTGTCTGAGGTGTTGATGCTTGCTTTTCTGATATCGTTGTTTGTGAAAAAGATGAAGCTCAGAAGTATTTCCTTGGCGTTCATGAGAGAGGCGTTAAGGTACAGTTTTCCTCTCATCTGGATGGAACTGTCGAACATGATATTGAATATCGGAGACAGATACCTGCTGCAGTTTTACTTGGGGCCGAACTCCGTCGGTATCTACTCTGCCGGATATAACCTCTCAAATATGGCACAGTCAGTTTTGACCACTCCGTTGAGACTCGCCATTACCCCGATGTATTTGCATATTTGGAACAGGGACGGGAAGCGCAGGACAATGGTCTTTCTTAACGACACACTCGACTATTATTTCGTGCTGGCTGTGCCGATCACAGTCGGTATGATCTGGTATGGTGAAGAGATAATCACGGTGCTCGCGACGAGCAAGTTCAGGGATTCAGCCGAAGTGATCCCATATATCATTATACCTTTGATTCTTCGCGGTGCTTATGTCATTTACGGTGCAGGCTTTTTCATTTATAAGAAAACCAAGATATTAATGTACTTAGCCTTGACAGCCGGTATGGTCAACATCGGTTTAAATATGATTTTGATTCCGAAGTTTGGCATTCTGGGCGCAGCATATGCGACCTTTGCGTCTTTTGGAATGCTCTCGCTCCTTATTGCAATGATTTCGCATAAATTTCTCAAGGTTGAAATCCGCGTGAAGAGACTGTGTCTATATGTTCTCCTGTCTTTTCTAACCATGCAACTGCTGTCTTTTTATCCCGCAGGCAATGCCTTGCAGTTACTGGCGAGACTTTTAATTGGGAGCATACTTTACATCAGTGCCATACTGGCAGTTGATGAGAGACTCAGGAGAAAGACCGTTTCAGCGCTGTCGCGACGTCGCTGAGTACGTTCAGGGGCTGTCCATCAAACTGTGTAAGTAGGTTAAACTAAGTAAAACACAGGAGGTGGACAATGGGGAATCAGAGGAAGGCCTCTAGGGCAGAGGAAGTAAGGAGCCGGATTAAGGAATTAGTGCAACAAACCCTTCAAGAAGCCC